>NZ_JCALCE010000005.1:0-242890 GCF_059812195.1 Mycobacterium sp. NGS68
GCCACCCTGGCCGCCCGGCTTGCCCGGATCGAGCGTGGTGCCGTCGACGCCGTTGGCGCCGGTGCCACCGCGTCCGCCGTCGCCGCCGAGGCCGCCTTTGCCGCCGGTGCCGTTGCTGCCTGCCGCGCCACCGTCGGTGCCGCTGCCCGCCGCGCCGGCGGTGCCACCGGTGCCGCCCTTGCCGCCGTCGGAGCCCATCCCGCCGGTGGTGCCGGTGTTGGTGCCACCTTGACCGCCGGTGCCGCCGACCCCGCCCACGCCACCCTTGCCGCCGTCGCCGCCGCCGACCCCGCCGATGCCGGCGCCGCCGTCGCCGCCTTTACCGCCGGCGCCGCCCTGGCCGGCCTCGCCGCCCGCGGTGGGCGTAACACCGCTCGTACCGTGGGCGCCCTCGCCGCCGGTGCCACCAAAGCCGCCGCTGCCGCCGGTGCCGCCGACACCGTTGGCGCCGCCGTCGGTGCCGGCGCCGGCCGCGCCCCCCTTACCGCCGGTGCCGCCTTGACCGCCTGAGGTCCCGATACCGACGGCGTTGCTGTTGGGGGCGCCCTGCCCGCCGGTGCCGCCGACCCCGCCGGCGCCGCCCTTGCCGCCGTCGCCGCCGCCGACGCCGCCGATGCCGGCGCCTCCGGCACCGCCCGTGCCGCCGTTCCCGCCCAGTCCGCCCTGCCAACCACCGGTGGGCGGAGTGATGGAAGCGCCGTTGGCGCCTGTCCCGCCCGTCCCGCCGGCGCCGCCGACCCCGCCCGTCCCGCCGGTGCCGTTGGCCCCGTGCGCGCCGGCGCTGCCCAGGAAATTGGTTGCCGCTGTCGCGCCACCCGCCCCCCCGACACCGGCGTGACCGCCGGTCCCGCCGGTCCCGCCGTCACCGCCGGCCTTGCCGACGTCTGCGCTGCTACCGCCGCTGCCGCCGGCGCCGCCGACGCCGCCCGCGCCACCGACACCGCCACCCCCGCCGGTTCCGCCGGAGCCGCCGAGTAATGCGTGGTTGGCCCCACCGACTCCGCCGGTCCCGCCGGACCCACCGGTGCCGCCGCCCTGCCCGGGGCCGCCCGTCGCGCCCTCGGCGCCCACACCGCCCGCTCCGCCGATACCGCCGTCACCGCCGGTCCCGCCGGCCCCGGACACCGACACCACCTGCCGGTTCGCTCCACCCGCCCCGCCGTTGCCGCCGTCGCCGCCGGTTCCGCCGGCCTGGCCCGTCGGGGTCGCACCGGCCGCGCCGGCCCCGCCGATGCCGCCGGCTCCGCCGTTGCCGCCGCCGATCAGGCCGTTGGCCCCGCCCGCGCCGCCGTTGCCGCCGTTTGCGCCCGCGGTGATGGCATCCCCGCCGGCGCCGCCCGCACCGCCGGCGCCCCACAGTCCCGCTGACCCGCCCGCGCCGCCTGTCTGTCCCGCCGCACCCGACCCGCCGGCCCCGCCGTCGCCCAGAATCCAGCCCCCGTCCCCACCGGCGAGCCCACTGCCGGCGGCTCGGTCGGCACCGTTGCCGACCAGCGGACGGCCGGTCAACAGCTCGACGGGCGAAAACAGCGTCAGGTCCTGGGCCGCCTGCACCAGGACGTGCAGCAGGGAGGTGTTGGCGGCCTCAGCCCCCGCGTATGTCCCCGCTCCGGCAAGCAACGTCTGCACAAACCCGGAATGGAACAGCGCGGTTCGCGCGCTGAGCGCCTGAAAATCCCGCGCATAGCCGCCGAACAACCTCGTCACCGTCGCCGACACCTCGTCCGCGGCTAAAGGGGTGATCGTCGTCGTCGAGGGCGCCGCCGCCGCACTGGCTGCCCGCAGTGCCTCGCCGATACGGCTCAAATCCCCGGCCGCTGCGGCCAGCGTCTCCGGTGCTGCGGACAGATAAGAAGACATTCGGACCCCTTGCCTCGTTGTGATGGGACATCCAAAGCGCGCAGAACTTTACAACCGGTCCGTCGCAGTCACTTTCGATTAGAGAGACCTCATAGGAACATCACTTGACGAGCAGACGGTCAGCCGGACTCGCCGTCACCGCCTCTGCCGTTGGCCTGGCCCATGGCGGCGCTGCCAGCCTTTCCGCCCTGGCCCGCGATGCCGGAGGTGCCGCCGCCGGAGCCGCCGTTGTTCTGATCGGCGCCGTTGTTGGCGCCCGGCCCGCCGACGCCGCCCTGAATGCCATTTGCGCCGTCTCCACCGACGAAGGCCACGGGGTTGTTGTTAATAGTGGTCGCGCCTGCGCCGCCGCCACCACCGCCACCGATACCAGCCCACCCGGCAGCGCCGGACGACCCGACGCCGCCCTCGCCACCCGAGGCTGACGCGGTCGACTTGGAGGCGCCGCCCCCGGCACCGCCGTCGCCGGCGACGGCGCCGATTGCGCCGGCGGCCCCACCTCCGCCGCCGCCCCCGCCGGCGGCGCCCCCGCCAGCGGTAACTCCGGCGGCGGCCCCTCCAGCCCCGCCGCCTCCGCCGCCACCACCCGTGCCACCGGCGCCGCCCGAAACGGCGCCGCCGCCACCACCCGTGCCGCCAGAGCCCCCTTCGCCGAATGCGCCGGAGCCGCTGTTGCTGGACGTTCCGCCGCTGCCGCCGGTACCACCGGTGCCGCCCTGGCCTCCGAGGGCACCGCCGCCTCCACCGTCACCGCCGCTGCCACCTGCGCCGCCTCCGCCGCCCCCGCCGCCGAATCCGAGGGTTAAGGCGGAGCCCGTAGCGTAGTCGCCGCCGTCGCCGCCTCCGCCGCCGTTTCCGCCGGTGCCGCCCTGGCCGCCCAAGGTGTTGCCGGCACCGGCCACCCCGCCGCCTCCACCGGCGCCGCCGGTGCCGCCCTGGCCGCCGCGCGCGCTCGCGGTGGTGAAGATGCTGCTGCCCATATTTGTGCCGCCGCGGCCGCCGTCGCCGCCGTCGCCGCCGGTGCCGCCCTGGCCACCGACGCCACCGCCGACACCGTTGATGCCGGCGCCGCCGTCGCCACCCGTCCCGCCGGACCCGCCCGCACCGCCCTTGTCGCCTTCTGTCGGTGTGAGCGAGGTGACGCCGGCAGTGCCGGTGCCCCCGTCCCCGCCTGCGCCGCCCTGGCCGCCGGTGCCGCCGGTGCCGACGGCCCCGTCCGCGCCGAGGTCGGTGCCGAGGCCCGCCGCGCCCGCGGTGCCGCCGGTGCCGCCTTTGCCGCCGCTCGTCCCCGCCCCGCCGCTGTTGCCGGTGTTAGAGCCGCCCGCGCCGCCGTCGCCGCCGCTTCCGCCGTTACCGCCCGTCCCGCCGGTGCCGCCGCCGGAGCCGCCGATGCCGGCACCGCCGTCGCCGCCCTGACCGCCCGCGCCACCCTGGCCGCCCTGGTGGCCTCCCGTCGGATTGGTCGGGTCGTCGGTGCCGGCGAGGCCGATGCCGCCCTTGCCGCCGTTACCGCCGTGGCCGCCGCTGCCGCCGGTGCCGATGCTGCCGTCGTCGCCGCCGTCGGTGCCGATTCCGGCCGCGCCGGCCGTGCCGCCGGTGCCACCCTTGCCGCCTTGGGCGCCGTCAGCGATCGGCATGGCGGTGCCGGTGTTGGATCCGCCCAGGCCGCCCGTGCCGCCGGTGCCGCCGGTGCCGCCCTTGCCGCCGTTGCCACCGCCTTGGCTGCCGATACCTGCCCCGCCGTCGCCGCCTTGTCCGCCCGCGCCGCCCTGGCCCCCTTGATGGCCCGCCGTCGGATTGGTCGGGTCGTCGGTGCCGGCGATGCCGGTGCCGCCCTTGCCGCCGGCGCCGCCCTGGCCGCCGGTGCCGCCGGCCCCGATGCTGCCGGTGGCCCCGCCGTCGGTGCCGACGCCCGCCGCGCCGGCGGTGCCGCCGGTGCCGCCCTTTCCGCCGTCGGCGGCGTCCCCGCCGAGGTTGCCGGTGTTGGAACCGCCGACGCCGCCCGTGCCGCCGGCACCGCCGGCGCCGCCCTTGCCGCCGGCGCCGCCGCCTTGGTTGTTGATGCCGGTGCCGCCGTCGCCGCCTTGGCCGCCCGCGCCACCCCGGCCGCCCTGGTGGCCCTGCATCGGATTGGTCGGGTCGCTGCTGCCGGCAATGCCGGTGCCGCCTTGGCCGCCGGCGCCGCCCTGGCCGCCGGTGCCTCCGGCGCCGATGCTGCCGGTGGCCCCGCCGTCGGTGCCGACGCCCGCCGCGCCGGCGGTGCCGCCGGTGCCGCCCTTACCGCCGTCCGCTCCGTCGCCGCCGGTGTTGCCCGTGTTGGTGCCGCCGAGGCCCCCGGTGCCGCCGCTGCCCCCGACGCCGCCCTGGCCGCCCTTGCCGCCGCCCTGGTTGTCGATGCCGGCGCCGCCGTCGCCGCCTTGGCCGCCCGACCCGCCTTGGCCGCCTTGGCGGCCCTGCGTCGGGGCGGTGGGGTCGTCGGTGCCGTTGATGCCGGTGCCGCCCCTGCCGCCGGTGCCGCCGTGGCCGCCGACGCCACCGGTGCCGCTGCTGCCGGCGGCCCCGCCGTCGGTGCCGACGCCCGCCGCGCCCGCGGTGCCGCCGGTGCCACCCTTGCCACCATCGGCGCCAGTGCCCGCGACGGTGTCAGTGTTGGTGCCGCCCTGGCCGCCGGAGCCGCCAATTCCGCCGACGCCGCCCTGGCCGCCGGAGCCGCCGCCTTGGTTGTTGATCCCGGCGCCGCCGTCGCCGCCTTGGCCGCCCGTCCCGCCTTGGCCGCCCTGGTGGCCCGCGGTGGGCGTCAGGCCGGAGGTGCCGTTGTCGCCTGTCCCGCCTTGGCCACCGGTGCCGCCTCGGCCGCCGACGCCGCCGACGCCGTTGCTGCCGTCGGCGCCACCGTCGGTGCCGTGGCCCGCCGCCCCCGCGGCACCGCCCGTGCCGCCCTTACCGCCCTGAGCGCCGGCACCGCCGGTGCTGGCGGTGTTGTCGCCGCCGGTGCCGCCGGTGCCACCGACGCCGCCAGTCCCGCCGCTGCCGCCCGCACCGCCGCCGACGCCGTTGATGCCGGCGCCGCCGGCACCGCCCTTGCCGCCGGTTCCGCCGAGACCGCCCACGTCGCCCGCGGTGGGCGCGGCGCCGCTCGGACCCGACACCCCGGTGCCTCCGGTCCCGCCCGAGCCCCCGCCGCCGCCTGTCCCGCCGACGCCGTTGGCGCCGGCGGCCCCCGCGCTGCCGACGACGTTCGTGGCCGCTCCCACCGCGCCGCCGGCGCCGCCGGCGCCGGCATGACCACCGGCCCCGCCCGTCCCGCCGTCGCCGCCTTTGGCGCCGATGGCTGTCGCGTCGCCGCCGGCGCCGCCCTCGCCGCCCGTCGCGCCGGACCCGCCCTGGCCGCCGGTGCCGCCGGTGCCGCCGAGCAGCGCCTGGTTGGCCCCGCCGACACCGCCCACGCCGCCGCCACCGCCGACCCCGCCGGTAGTTCCCGTCATGCCGGCCGGTCCGGTCGCTCCCGAACCGCCGTCGGCCCCAGCGCCGCCGACCCCGCCAGCACCACCGGTCCCGGACACCGAGAACAGCTGCCGGTTGGCCCCGCCCGCGCCGCCGTCCCCGCCGGCCCCGCCGGCCTGCCCCGTGTGCGCCTCGCCGGCCGCACCCGCGCCGCCGACCCCGCCCGCACCGCCGTTGCCGCCGCCGATCAGGCCGTTGGCCCCACCGGCGCCGCCTTTGCCGCCGGCCGCACCCGCCGCGGTCGCGTTCCCCCCGTCGCCGCCGCGGCCGCCGGCGCCCCAGAGCCCCGCCGACCCGCCGGCGCCGCCGGCCAGCCCGGCGGCACCGGACCCGCCGTTGCCGCCGTTGCCCAGGATCCAGCCGCCGTCGCCGCCGGCGAGCCCGCTACCGGCGACCGCGTCTGCGCCGTTACCGATCAGGGGCCGCCCCGTCAGATCCCGGACGGGGGAAAATACCGCCAGGCTTTCCGCAAGGGATTGCAGCGGTGAAACATTGGCCGCCTCGGCCGCCGCATACGAGCCGGCGCCGGCCAGCAAAGCATGGACAAAGCTGCCGTGAAACAGCGCTGTGCGCGCGTGGAGCGCCTGAAAATCGTGGGCGTAGCCGGCGAACAGTCGCGTGATGGCGGCCGAGACCTCGTCGGCGGCCAGGGGAGCGATCGCCGTCGTCGACGGCGCCGCCGCCCTACTGGCCGCTCGAAGCGCCTCCCCGATCCCTTTCAAGTCGTCCGCCGCGGCGGCCAAAATCTCCGGTGCTGCAATTACCTGCGTCGACAACTCGAAACTCCTGTTCTCAAGCTGACCAATGGCTAATTTGCGCGGAAAAGATACCGGGATCGCGGGGCGTCGTCATCCAATTCGGGTAGCTACTAAGAATTTTCAAATATCCGAGGTCGCAGCAGGGCAGTGATCGAGCCTGCGGTGAGGGCTGGGTCTCGCTCGCGAACGTGACCCTCGATGCTAGGTCGACGGACGGACCCGAATACCCCGCGCCGAACAGACGCAAAAGCACCCATTTCCACGCTGAAATGGGTGCTTTTGCGTCTGCTCGCGCTACGGCCGCGCTAGAGGAGGCCGAGCAACCTCAGGTCGCTGACGTACTTGGCGATGATCGCCGGACCGATGTGCGGAATGTCCTTGTCCGCACCGATTTTCGCGTCCTGGACCGCCGCCCGGAACCGGTCGGTCGGTGCCATCGAACCGCGCAACGGCCGCTCCGGCTTCTGGTAGTTGTGCAGCAACGGCAGCAACGACGCGTTGCGCTGCTTCTCGGGCAGACCGCGCAGCGTGGTCTCGAACCGCGCCAGCCACTCGCCGTAGTCGGCGATCCGCTGGATCGCGCAGCCGTCCTGCACCAGCCAGTCGACGAACTCGTCCATGCCGATGCCGTCGTCGTAGGGGTTCATCACGTGGTACGTCTGGTACCCGTCATCCCGCCGCGCACCCAACGTCGATATCGCCTCGGCGATGAATTCCACCGGCAGCCCGTCATAGTGGGCGCGCTGCCGCTCGCCGTCCTCCGACAGTTCGTAGAACGAGCCGGGAGCGACGCCGGTGGCGACCAGGCTCAGCATCATGCGGGTGAACATGTCGGGCACGTTGAGCTGGCCCGCCCATGTCGTGTCGGCCAGGATCATGTCGCAGCGGAACACCGCGACCGGCAGGCCGCACAGGTCGTGCGCCTCGCGCAGCAGCACCTCGCCGGCCCACTTGCTGTTGCCGTAGCCGTTGGCGTAGCTGTCGTTGATCCGGCGCGTCGCGCTGATGACGCGGATGTCGGCGTCCTCGGTGAACTTGCCGGGCTCGATCTGGTCGCCGACGCCGATCGTGGACACGTAGGTGAACGGTTTCACCTTGGACGTCAACGCGATTCGGATCAGCTCCGCGGTGCCCAGCGCGTTGGGGCCGAACAGCTCGCTGTACGGCAGCACGTGGTTGACCAGCGCCGCGGGGTCGACGATCAGGTCCACCGTGTCGGCGAGCCGCTGCCAGGTGACGGCGTCCAGGCCGAGGTTGGCCTCGCCCTTGTCGCCGGCCAGCACCTCGAGATGCCCCGCCAGGCGCTGGTAGTGCGCCAACAGCTTGGGGTCTCCGCTGTCGAAGGTCTTGTCCAGCCGCGCGCGTGCCTCGTCGTCGGACTTGGCCCGCACCAGCGCGATCACTTTGCCGTCGACCAGGCTCATCCGCTCCAGCCAGTCCAGCGCCAGGTAGCGACCCAGGAAGCCGGTCGACCCGGTCAGCAGGACCGTCCGCGCCTGGACATCGGCCCGCGGCAGCTGAGCAGCGGCCGCCAGCGTGTCGGCGTCGATGAACTTGTCCAGCGTCAGGTCGCTCGCGTGCACCTCGACCGCGTCCCGACCGTGAACCGAAGCGAACGTCGGGCGCTTGGAGCCGCCCCGCTCGGCCTCGATGTAGGCCGCGACGGCCGCCAGATCGTTGGCCGGGCTGACGATCACGCCCACCGGCACGTCGACGTCGAAGATCTCGCGCAGCAGGTTGCCGAACGTCAACGCGGACAACGAGTCTCCACCCAGGTCGGTGAAGTGCGCATCCGGCGAGAGGTCGCTCGCGGCGCTGCCCAGCAGCGCACCCGCGGCACGGCTCACCGTGTCCAGCACCGGCGCGTCGGCGCCGCTTTGACGCAGCTCGCTCAGCTCGTTGGCCTGGCCCGCGGCCAGGTCGGCGTAGAGCTGTTCCAGCCGTTCGCCGTAGTGCTGCTTGAGCTTCGGCCACGCCAGCTTGCGGATGCCGGTCAGCAGGCCGTTTTCCAGGGTGAACGGCGTGGTCTCGACGATGAAGTCGCGCGGCACCTCATAGGACTGCAAACCCGCCTCTTTGGCGACGGCCTGCAGCGAGTCGGCGATCTCCGACTTCGACGCGTTCACGTCGGTCGGCACCACAACGGCCAGCAGGTAGGGGTGCGCGCTGTTGCCGTAGACGTAGATCTGGCGGACCAGCGGGCTGTTGCCGAACACCGCCTCCAGCTTGGCGACGGTGACGAACTCGCCCTGCGCCAGCTTGAGCACGTTGTTGCGACGGTCGACGTACACCAGACGGCCGGGCGCCACCTCGGCGACGACGTCGCCGGTCCGGTAGTAGCCGTCGGGGTCGAAGACGCCGGCGGTCACCTCGGGCCGCTTGTAGTAGCCGGGGAACATGTTCTCGGTCTTGAGCAGCAGCTCGCCCCGCGGATGCGGCCGGTCGGTGGCGTAGTAGCCCAGGTCCGGCACGTCGTCCAGCTTGTAGTCGATTACCGGCGGGCTCTGGATCTCGCCGTCGAACAGCACCATCCCGGCCTCGGTCGAGCCGTAGCCGTCCAGCAGGCGCATCTGCAGCAAGGACTCCACCCACGCCTTGAGCTCCGGCGACGTCGGCGCCGAGCCCGTCATCGCGAAGATGAACCGCCCGCCCAGCAGGTACTGGCGCACGTCGTCCAGCACGTCCGCCTCGTTGCCGCCGCGGTCGACCTGCCGCTGGTATTCGGCGTACAGCGTCTCCCAGATGCGCGGCACGAAGTTCAGCTCGGTGGGCCGCACCAGCTCGAGGTCCTCCAACAGCGTCGAGAGGTCGCTGCGGGCCGCGAAGTACGCCGTGCCGCCGTTGCCGAGGGTGCCGTAGAGGATGCCGCGGCCCATGACGTGGCTCATCGGCATGAAGTTGAGGGTGATCGACGCGGCGCACTCGCCGAACCAGTTGCGGCTCGACCGGCACCACATTTTGCCGACGTTGCTCTGCGGGTACATCGCGCCCTTGGGCGCGCCGGTGCTGCCGGAGGTGTAGATCAGCAGCGCCAACGGGTTGGCTTCGGCGGGCTCGGCAACCGGCTCGACGGGCAGGCCCTTGCCGCGCTCGATCACGTCGGCCAGCGTTTCGACGCTGACGGCGGTGTCGGCGAGCGCGGCGACGGCGGCGTCGAAAGCCTCGCGCTCGTCGTCGACCTCGGGGTGGTAGTCGAACACCACGAGCTTGGCGGGCGTGTGGCCGCCCAAGATGAGCTCGACGGCGTCGGGCAGCTGGTTCACGCTCGCCGCGACGACGGTCGGCTCGGTCTCCTCGACGATCGGGCGCAGGCCGCTGACGGCCGCGCTGGTCTGCAGCGGGACCGACACGGCACTGATCTTGGCCAGCGCGACGTCGATGGTGGTGAAGTCGACGCTGTTGAAGCCCAGCACGGCGACGCGGTCGCCGGCGCGCACGGAGTCGTGGGTCAGCGCGCGGGCCAGGGCGCCGACGCGCTCGCTCAGCTCGCCGTAGGTGACGGTCTCGAAGCGGGGGAGCAGCTGGGAAACCGTGCGCCCGGTCTTGGGGTCCTGGACGAATTCGACGACGCGCTGGCCCAGGGCCGGGCGGTCGGCGTAACCGTCGAGCACGGTCTGGATGATCTGCGGCAGGCGCAGCCCGGGTTGCTCGAGGGCTTCGACGACGGCCGGGTCCGGCCTGGCGGCGGCGAATTGCGGGTCATTGGTGGTCAGTTCTTCTATGCGGCGCTCGAGCCGCTCGTCTTGAATAAAGGTCGACATGACAGTCCCTAGCGATCAATGAAAATTAGGTGGTTCGCGCAACGTTGCGCTGATAGATAGAACGTTAGCCAAGCTAAAGGTATTCCCGCAAGGGTCCGCGCTGCTAGTCCACTGTGAATTGCACCACCGCCTGGCTGCGGCGTGGCATTCGTCGCGTCGCGTGTGGGGGATATGCACGTTTCCTCGACGGTTTTCGTCCATATCCCCACACTCGTGGGGACGCGGCGCGGCGCCGTACGCAGCGGCGCCCAGCCTGCCTGTTACAGGTCCGCCAGCAGCCCGGCGAGGACGTCGACACCTTCGATCAGCAATTCGTCGCTGATGGTCAGCGGCGGCAGCAACCGGATGATGTTGCCGAACATCCCGCAGGTCAACACGATCACACCGGCCGCATGCGCCGCGGTGGACAGCTTGAACGTCAGGTCGGGGTCGGGGTCGGCGGTCCCGGACTTCACCAGCTCGATGGCGATCATCGCGCCGCGGCCGCGCACGTCGCCGATCCGGTCGTCGGCGGCCTGCAGGGGCAGCAGTCGATCCATCATCAGCCGCTCGATCTCCTGCGCCCGCTCGATCAGGCCGTCGCGTTCGATGGTCTCGATCGCGGCCAGCGCGGCGGCGCACGCCACCGGATTGCCGCCGAACGTCCCGCCCAGGCCGCTGGTGTGCGGGGCGTCCATGATCTCGGCCCGGCCGGTGACCGCGGACAGCGGCAACCCGCCGGCGATGCCCTTGGCGGTCACGATCACGTCCGGCGCTAGATCCTCGTGTTCGCAGGCGAACATCGCACCGGTGCGCGCGAAACCGGTCTGCACCTCGTCGGCGACGAACACCACGCCGTTGTCGCGGCACCAGGACAGCAGACCGGCCAGGAACCCGGGGGCCGGGACGATGAACCCGCCCTCGCCGGCGATCGGCTCGATGATGACGGCGGCCAGGTTGTCGGCGCCGACCTGCTTCTCGATGACGTTGATGGCCCGGGCCGCCGCCAGATCACCGTCGGTCGCCATCTCCTTGTCGATCAGGCCGTCACGATAGGGATAGGACAGCGGAGCACGGTAGATCTCCGGCGCGAACGGGCCGAAACCGCTCTTGTACGGCATGGACTTGGCGGTCAGGGCCATCGCCATGTTGGTGCGGCCGTGGTAGGCGTGGTCGAACGCCACCACCGCAGGCTTACGGGTGTGCGCGCGGGCGACCTTGATCGCGTTCTCGACGGCCTCGGCGCCGGAGTTGAACAGCACCGAACGCTTCTCGCCGCTGCCCGGGGTGATCCGGTTGAGCTCCTCGGCGACGGCGACATACTCCTCGTACGGCGTCACCATGAAGCAGGTGTGGGTGAAGTCGGCGACCTGCTCGCGGACGGCGTCGACCACGCGGGGCGACGAACTGCCGATCGTGGTGACCGCGATGCCCGAGCCCAGGTCGATCAGCCGGTTTCCGTCGACGTCCTCAACGATTCCGCCGGCGGCACGCGTCACGAACACCGGCATGGTGATACCCACGCCGTGCGACACCGCCGAGACCCGGCGTTTGGTCAGTTCCAGCGATGCGGGACCCGGGATCTCGGTGGCCAGATGACGACTCTGCTCGAGGCTGGCCACCAAAATCCTCCTCACTGCGGGCGTGCCCGCAACCATGAATAGAGCCCCGCACAGGGCGCGCATCACGCGCCAATAAAGCCTAGCCGCTAGCCGGGTGGGCAGCCTGCCAGACTGGGCGGGCACACTGGACCGTTAACGAGTACCGATACGAAAAGAAAGATAGGCGCTTCGATGCAAGGTATGGCCTTTCCACTCGCGATGCTGGTCCTCATCGGCGGGTTTCTGTGGTTTACGAACCGCCGCCAGCGGCGGGCGATGCAGGCAACCATCGACCTGCACGAGTCGCTGCGGCCGGGGGACCGGGTGCACACCACGTCCGGCTTGGAGGCCACCATCACCGACGTCGCCGACGACACTGTCGACCTCGAGATCGCGCCCGGGGTCGTCACCACCTGGATGAAGCTGGCGATCCGCGACCGGATCCTGCCCGACGAACTCGCCGACGCCGACTATGACGCCGACGAAGACACCGACTACGGCGCCGACGAGACGGACGACTCCGACGCCGCCGCCGAGACCCAGGCCAGCAAGGAGTCCTGACACACCGAAGGCCCTGCAAACGCGACACGTAGTCTTTTCCGGAGTCGCTTCGAGGTCTTCGGGGTACTGAACCGATTCTCAAGGAGATATACGGAACGTGGCATCGTCTTCGGCGCCGGTATACCCAGCCCGCTACCTGTCGGTGTTCCTGGCCCTGCTCATCGGCGTCTACCTGCTGGTTTTCCTCACCGGCGACAGGAAGGCGTCCCCGAAGCTGGGCATTGACCTGCAGGGTGGAACCCGCGTCACACTGACCGCGCGCACGCCGGACGGCTCCCGCCCGGGCCACGACGCGCTGGCCCAGGCGCAGCAGATCATCAGTTCGCGGGTCAACGGGCTCGGCGTCTCCGGTTCGGAGGTCGTCGTCGACGGCGACAACCTGATCATCACGGTGCCCGGCCACGACGGCGACGAGGCCCGCAACCTGGGCCAGACCGCGCGGCTGTACATCCGGCCGGTGATCCAGGCGATTCCGGCGCAGGCTGTCGAACCGCCCAAGCCCAAGGCGCCCGCCGCACCGGCGCCCGGCGGTCAACCCGGCCCCGCGCCCGCGCCCGGCGGTCAACCGGCCCCCGCGCCGGCGCCCGGCGCCAACCCGGCTCCGCCGCCCGCCCCCGGCGCCGGCCCGGCCCCACAGCCGCGGCCTTACCCGCAGGACCCCACCCCGGCGCCCGGTCCCTCTCCGGCGCCCAGCCCGGCGCCGGCACCTAGCAGTGGAGCTCCCGCCCCGGCGGAGGCGCCGCCTGGTGAGGTGCCCGCGCCCCCGGACCCGCGCAAGGAACTCGCGGAACGCATCGCGGCCGAGAAGGGCTGGCGGCAGAGCACCCGGCAGGGTGTCCAGTTCCTGGCCCTGCAGTACCAGGCCACGCTGTGCGCCAAGAAGGGCTACCAGGACATTCTGGCCGGCAACGACGACCCGAAGCTGCCGCTGGTGACCTGCTCGCAGGACCATAAGGCTGCGTACCTGCTGGCGCCGTCGATCATCAGCGGTGACCAGATCCAGGACGCCAGCTCCGGCATGAACCAGCGCGGCCTGGGCTACGTCGTGGACCTGCAGTTCAAGCCCGCCGCGGCGGCCATCTGGGCCGACTTCACCGCCGCGCACGTCGGCACCCAGACCGCGTTCACCCTGGACTCGCAGGTCGTCAGCTCCCCGGTGATCCAGGAGGCGATCCCCGGCGGCCGGACCCAGATCAACGGCGGTGACCCGCCGTTCACCTCGTCCACCGCGCGCCAGCTGGCCAACGTGCTGAAGTACGGGTCGCTGCCGCTGTCGTTCGAGCCGTCGGAAGCCCAGACGGTGTCGGCGACGCTGGGCCTGACGTCGCTGCGGGCCGGGCTGATCGCGGGCGGGATCGGTCTGATCCTGGTGCTGTTGTATTCGCTGCTGTACTATCGGGTCCTCGGCCTGCTCACGGCGCTGTCGCTGATCGCTTCGGGGGCAATGGTTTTCGCGATCCTGGTGCTGCTGGGCCGCTATATCAACTACACCCTGGACCTGGCCGGGATCGCGGGTCTGATCATCGGCATCGGTACCACCGCGGACTCGTTTGTCGTGTTCTTCGAACGCATCAAGGACGAGATACGCGAAGGCCGTTCGTTCCGATCGGCCGTTCCGCGCGGTTGGGCGCGGGCCCGCAAGACGATCGTGTCGGGCAACGCGGTCACGTTCCTGGCCGCCGCCGTGCTGTACTTCCTGGCGATCGGCCAGGTGAAGGGGTTCGCCTTCACGCTGGGTCTGACGACGATCCTCGACCTGGTGGTGGTGTTCCTGGTGACCTGGCCGCTGGTGTACCTGGCGTCCAAGTCGTCGCTGCTGTCCAAGCCCGCCTACAACGGCCTTGGCGCGGTTCAGCAGGCGGCCCGCGAACGCCGGACGTCAGCTTCAACGACGGGACGGGGTTAAATCCTCATGGCGACAAAGGACTTCGGCCGCTACGAACTCCGCGACCTGCTGGGTCGCGGCGGGATGGGCGAAGTATTCAGCGCGTATGACAGCGAGACCGACCGCGTCGTCGCCGTGAAGCTGCTGCCGGCGCACCTGGCCGAGGACGTGGACTTTCAGCGCCGCTTCCGCCGCGAGGCCAAGACGGCCGCGGGGTTGAACGATCCGCACGTGGTGCCCATTCACAGCTACGGCGACATCGACGGCCAGCTGTATGTGGACATGCGGTTGATCGAGGGGCCGGATCTGGGGACGCTCATCGCCGACGAGGGCGGGAAGCTCAGTCCGTCGCGCGCGGTCAAGCTGATCGAGCAGGTCGCCTCGGCGCTGGACACCGCGCACGAGGCGGGCCTGGTGCACCGCGACGTCAAGCCGTCGAACATCCTGGTGGCCGCGCGCGATTTCGCCTACCTGATCGATTTCGGCATCGCCCGCGCCGCCGCGGACACGTCGGTGACGGCCGACGGGCAGACCGTCGGCACCTTCGCCTACATGGCCCCGGAGCGGTTCAGCGGCACGGCCGACGCCGCCTCCGACGTCTATTCGCTGGCCGGCGTGCTGTACGAGTGCCTGACCGGCCAGCGTCCGTACCCCGGCGACAGCATGGAGCAGCAACTCGCCGGGCACCTCACCGGCGACGTGCCGAAGCCGTCCAGCGTTTCCGACGACATCCCGAAGGCCTTCGACGAGGTGATCGCACGCGGAATGGCCAAGGATCCCGACGAGCGCTACTCGACGGCCACCGAGCTGGCGGAGGCCGCCCGCTCGGCGTTGGGGGAGTCGCCCAAGAAACCGGCCGCGAAAGCGAAGCCGGCGACGAAAAAGCCCCCGGCCAAGTCGGCCGCCAAGACCGCCGCGAAACCGGCCGCGAAACCGACTGAGTCCACAGCGTCCACGAAGGTCATTGCGAAGCCGGTCGTCGGCGAGGCGCCGCACCACAGCTTCCTGTCTCGGCTCTACACCGGCACCGGCGCATTCGAGGTGGTGGGACGGCGTCGGCTCTGGTACGGCGTCAGCGGCGCGATCGTCGCGATCGCCCTGCTGAGCATCCTGGTCCGCGGCTTCACGTTCGGCATCGACTTCAAGGGCGGCACCACGGTGTCGATGCCCGCTAACGGCGTGCACGGCACCGTGCAGACCAGCCAGGTGCAGGACGTCTTCAGCAAGACCATCGGCAAGGATGCTGAGGCGGTCGTCATCGTGGGCAGCGGCTCCTCCGCGACGGTGCAGATTCGTTCCGAGCACTTGGACAACCAGCAGACGGCGAAACTGAAGACCGCGCTGTTCGACGCGTTCCAGCCGCAGGTGGACGGAAAGCCCAGCAAGCAGGCGATCAGTGACTCGGCGGTGTCGGAGACCTGGGGCGGTCAGATCACCGTCAAGGCGCTGATCGCGCTCGGGGTGTTCGTCCTGCTGGTCGGCGCTTATATCGTGGTGCGTTACGAACTCTGGATGGCCGTCTCCGCGCTGATCACCATGTTCTTCGATATCACGGTCACCGCCGGTGTCTATTCGCTGGTGGGCTTCGAGGTCAGCCCGGCCACGGTCATCGGACTGCTGACGATCCTGGGTTTCTCGCTCTACGACACCGTCATCGTGTTCGACAAGGTCGAGGAGAACACCCACGGCTTCCAGCACACCACCCGGCGCACCTTCGCCGAGCAGGCCAACCTGGCGATCAACCAGACCTTCATGCGCTCGATCAACACCAGCCTGATCTCCGTGCTGCCGGTGCTGGCGCTGATGGTGGTGGCGGTGTGGCTGCTCGGTGTGGGCACGCTGAAGGACCTGGCGCTGGTGCAGCTCGTCGGCATCCTGGTCGGCACCTACTCGTCGATCTTCTTCGCCACGCCGCTGCTGGTCACCCTGCGCGAACGCACCGAGCTGGTGCGCACCCACAGCCGCCGGGTGCTGCGGCGGCGCAGCCCGGCCGCGCAATCCGGGGCCAAGGCGGTGAGCGCCGATACCGCCACCGCGGCCGACGACGACGAAGCGGCGACGGAGACCGTCGAGGCCGCCACGCAGGTCAGCAGCACCGCCAAGACGGTCGCTGCCAACGCCGCGAGCAAACCGGCGCCGGGCGCGAAACCGGTGCGGCCCACCGGAACCCGGCGCCCGACCGGCAAACGCAATGCCGGCCGGCGTTAGTCGGGGCTAGTCAGCATGGCCGGCTACCGGTGGACGCTCCTGGGTCTGACGGCGGCGCTGACGGCGGCTATGACGGTGAGCGGGTGCTCGAGCAGCGCCGCGGGGCACATCGACTACGTCGTCGACGGCGCGCTGATCAGCTACAACACCAACACGGTCGTCGGCGCCGCGTCGGCCGGAGCGCAGGCATTCGCCCGCACGCTCACCGGCTTCGGCTACCACGGGCCGGACGGGCAGATCGTCGCCGACCACGACTTCGGCAGCGTCTCGGTGGTGGGCGGGGCGCCGCTGGTGCTCGACTACCAGATTGCCGACAACGCGGTCTATTCCGACGGCAAGCCGGTGACCTGCGACGACCTGGTGCTCACATGGGCGGCCCAGTCCGGCAAGTTCCCCGCCTTCGAGGCCAACACCCAGGCCGGCTACGTCGACATCGCCAACATCGAATGCATCCCCGGGCAGAAGAAGGCCCGGGTGACGTTTGTCCCGGACCGCGGCGTGGTCGACTACGGTCAACTGTTCGCGGCGACGTCGATGATGCCGTCGCACGTCATCGCCGACCAGCTGAAGGTCGACGTCACGGCGGCGCTGCTGGGTAATCAGATCCAGCTGGTGAACGAGATCGCCAAGCTGTGGAACACCATCTGGGATCTCAAGCCGGGCCTGGATCTGAAGCGTTTCCCGTCGTCTGGCCCGTACAAGATCGAATCCGTCCTGCCGGGCGGCTCGGTGGTGCTCACCGCCAACGATCGCTGGTGGGGCCCCAAGGCGGTGACCAAACGGGTGACCGTGCGGCCGCAGGGCCCCGACATCCAGGACCGGGTCAACAACCGGAATGTGGACGTGGTCGACGTCGCGGCCGGGTCGTCGGGATCGCTTGCCACGCCCGACAATTACGAGCGCATCGACTATCCGTCGGCCGGTATCGAGCAGCTGATCTTCGCGATGCAGGGACCGCTCGCGCTGGCCCGTGAGCGCCGCGCGTTCGCGCTGTGTACCCCGCGCGACGTGATCGCCCGGGACGCCGGGGTGCCGATCGCCAACTCCAGGCTGTCGCCGGTGGCCGACGACTCCGTCGCCCAGGCCGACGGGGCCGCCCAGGCCGGCCAATTCAGCAAGGCGGACCCCGCCGCCGCCAAAGGCGCCCTCAACGGCGCGCCGCTGGCGCTGCGGGTCGGTTACCAGGGGCCCAACGCCCGGTTGGCGACCGCCGTCGGGGCGATCGCGAAGTCCTGCGCCGCGGCCGGCATTACCGTCACGGGCGTCACCATCGACACCCCCGGCCCGCAGGCGCTGCGGGAGGGCAAGATCGACGTGCTGCTGTCCAGCACCGGCGGAGCCACCGGCAGCGGGTCCACCGGGGCCTCGGCCATGGACGCCTACACGCTGCACAGCGGCAACGGCAACAACTTGTCCGGCTACGCGAACCCGCAGATCGACGGCAATATCAACGCGATGGCGGTGTCGGCCGACCCGGCCGAGCGGGTCAGGCTGCTGACCGAGAGCGCGCCCATCCTGTGGGGCGACATGCCGACCTTGCCGCTTTACCGCCAGCAGCGCACGCTGTTGATGTCGAAGAAGATGTACGCGGTGGGCAAGAATCCGACCCGTTGGGGCGCGGGCTGGAACATGGACAGATGGGCCCTTATGCAGTGAGATTGCAGTGATGCGGGGTGGGGGGACGACGATCGCCGAGGTAATTGCGGGGCTGACCCGCGACGTCGCCGACTTTCCGAAGGCCGGCGTGCGGTTCAAGGACCTCACGCCGCTGTTCGTCGACCCCGACGGCATGGCCGCGGTGACCGACGCGCTGGCCGAGCTCGCCACCGGGGTGGATCTGGTGGCCGGCATCGAATCGCGGGGGTCGATGGTGGCCGCGGCCGCCGCCGCGCGGCTCGGCATCGGCGTGCTGTCGATCCGCAAGCGTGGCAAGCTTCCGCCGCCGGTGCTCACCGAGGAATACACCCGGGAGTACGGCGGCGCCGCCATGGAGATCCCCGCCGACGGCATCGACCTGCGGGGTCGCACCATCGTGATCATCGACGACGTGCTCGCCACCGGCGGCACCCTGGGCGCTGCGCAGCGGCTGCTGGTGCGTGCCGGGGGAGACGTGATTTCCGCGGCGGTGCTGATCGAACTTCCCGCGCTCGGCGGCCGCGAGGCGATCGCCCCGCTGCCGGTGCACAGCCTGAGCATGGCCTAGCCGCGCGAAGGGGCGCCGCGCAGGCCGACTGGCGCCGAGTGTGCGGCCAGCCGCACGTTGGGCGCCGAACGTGCGGCCGGCCGCACGTTGGGGCCGCGCAAGGCCCGACACCCGATATCCTCGAAGGGCGAAGGCGACTTTCGGAGGTAAACGTGGCGGACGACCAGAGCACGGCGCAAGCCGTCGTTGCGCCGCCCGCAGAAACCGATGCGGAAACCCCGATGGTCGTCGAGCCGGTGCCAGAGGCGCCGCCCGAACCGCCGGTAGAGGCGCTCAAGACCACCAGCAGCGCGTCGCGGCGGGTCCGCGCCCGGCTGGCCCGCCGGATGACGGCGCGCAGCGGCGCCCTCAATCCCGTGCTCGAGCCGCTGGTGGCGGTGCACCGGGAGGTCTATCCGAAGGCCAACCTGTCGTTGCTGCAGCGCGCCTTCGAGGTCGCCGACCAGCGCCACGCCAGCCAGCTGCGCCATTCCGGCGACCCGTACATCACCCACCCGCTGGCCGTCGCCAACATCCTGGCCGAGCTGGGCATGGACACCACCACGCTGGTCGCCGCGCTGCTGCACGACACCGTCGAGGACACGGGTTACACGCTGGAGGCCTTGAGCGAGGAGTTCGGCGAAGAGGTGGGCCATCTGGTCGACGGCGTGACCAAGCTGGACCGCGTCGTGCTGGGCAGCGCGGCTGAGGGCGAGACGATCCGCAAGATGATCACCGCGATGGCCCGCGACCCGCGAGTGTTGGTGATCAAGGTCGCCGACCGGCTGCACAACATGCGCACCATGCGCTTCCTCCCGCCGGAGAAGCAGGCCCGCAAGGCCCGCGAGACGCTGGAAGTCATTGCGCCGCTGGCCCACCGGCTGGGGATGGCGAGCGTCAAGTGGGAGCTAGAGGACCTCTCGTTCGCGATCCTGCACCCCAAGAAGTACGAGGAGATCGTCCGGCTGGTCGCCGGCCGGGCGCCGTCGCGGGACACCTACCTGACCAAGGTCCGCACCGAGATCACCAACACCCTCAACGCCTCGAAGATCAAGGCGGTGGTGGAGGGCCGGCCGAAGCACTACTGGTCGATCTATCAGAAGATGATCGTCAAGGGCCGCGACTTCGACGACATCCACGACCTGGTCGGCATCCGCATCCTGTGCGACGAGATCCGGGACTGCTATGCCGCTGTGGGCGTGGTGCATTCGCTGTGGCAGCCGATGGCGGGCAGGTTCAAGGACTACATCGCCCAGCCCAGATACGGCGTCTACCAGTCGCTGCACACGACCGTCGTCGGCCCGGAGGGCAAGCCGCTGGAGGTGCAGATCCGCACCCGCGACATGCACAAGACGGCCGAGTTCGGCATCGCCGCGCACTGGCGCTACAAGGAAGCCAAGGGCCGCAACGGAGTTCCACACCCGCACGCCGCCGCCGAGATCGACGACATGGCCTGGATGCGTCAGCTGCTGGACTGGCAGCGGGAGGCCGCCGACCCGGGCGAATTCCTGGAGTCGCTGCGCTACGACCTTGCGGTGCAGGAGATTTTCGTGTTCTCACCCAAGGGCGACGTCTTTACGCTGCCGACGGGATCCACTCCGGTGGACTTCGCCTACGCGGTGCACACCGAGGTCGGCCACCGCTGCATCGGGGCGCGGGTCAACGGCCGACTGGTGGCGCTGGAACGCAAGCTGGAAAACGGCGAAGTCGTCGAGGTTTTCACGTCCAAGGCGCTCAACGCCGGGCCGTCGCGGGACTGGCAGCAGTTCGTGGTGTCACCGCGCGCCAAGACGAAGATCCGCCAGTGGTTCGCCAAGGAGCGCCGCGAGGAGGCGCTGGAGGCGGGCAAGGAAGTGATGGCCCGCGAGGTGCGTCGGGGCGGGCTTCCTTTGCAGCGCTTGGTGAATGGCGAGTCGATGGGCGCCGTCGCCCGCGAGCTGCACTACACCGACGTGTCCGCGCTCTACACCGCGATCGGTGAAGGCCACGTCTCGGCGCGCCACGTCGTGCAACGCCTGCTGGCCGAACTCGGCGGTCTCGACCAGGCCGAGGAGGAGCTCGCCGAGCGGTCCACCCCGGCGACCATGCTGCGCCGCCCGCGCAGCAACGACGACGTCGGCGTCTCCGTGCCCGGCGCTCCCGGCGTGCTCACCAAGCTCGCGAAGTGCTGCACTCCGGTGCCAGGCGACCAGATCATGGGGTTCGTCACCCGCGGGGGCGGCGTCAGCGTGCACCGCACCGACTGCACCAACGCCGCGTCGCTGCAGCAGCAGGCCGAGCGCATCATCGAGGTGCTGTGGGCGCCGTCGCCGTCGTCGGTGTTCCTGGTGGCCATCCAGGTCGAGGCCCTGGACCGGCACCGCCTGCTGTCGGACGTGACGCGCGTGCTGGCCGACGAGAAGGTGAACATCCTGTCCGCGTCGGTCACCACGTCGGGTGACCGGGTGGCGATCAGCCGGTTCACCTTCGAGATGGGCGATCCCAAGCACCTCGGGCACCTGCTCAACGTGGTCCGCAATGTCGAGGGCGTCTACGACGTCTACCGGGTCACGTCCGCGGCCTAGTTCCACCGCCGAAACTGCGCCGACGGCGCCGAAACTGCGGTGAGGGCGCTGCTTTCGACGTAATTCACGCCCTGAACGCAGCCCCGATGCGAGCCCGACGGGCACGAATCAGCAGGAACACCAGCACGCCGATCAGCACCAGCGCCAGCCCGGCCAGCGTCGCGACGACCCACCCCGGCGGCGAAAGCAGATCCGACACCGGGTCCGGCCGCGCCGCGCCCGGAGTGGGCGCCACCGGTTCCGCAGGCGACATCTCGAAACTCAGCGGCAGCGCACCGTACTTCAGGTCGTTGGCCAACCCGCGGGCGGTGGATTCGTCAAACGGCGGATCGCCACCGCTGATCTGGGTTCGGCCGCCGGGAATCGCCTCCTGGATCGTCGGCGCACTGACGACGCGCGAATCCAGCGTGAACGCCACCTGGGTACCAACGTGCGCGGCGGTGTACTCGGCCCACGTGTTTGCCGCGGCGGGCTTGAACAACAGGTCGACGACGTGGTCTCCGGTTTGCTGGCTCACGCTGGTGCCGGCGTCCTGGACCTGGTCGCCGCCGATAATCGAAGGTCCGAGCAGGTACGCCACCTTTCCGTCCGTCGAGCAGGTGATCAGCGGCAGGGTCGGGTCGTCATTACCGGCCAAGATGTCGCCGGGGCCGCAGCGGGCCGCCTGATATTGCAGCGCCAGGAACTGAATGCGCGGGTTGGTGTTCTGCCGGAGCTTCTTCTCGTTCGCGATGCGCTCGGCGAGGGACGCGGGTGGATCGGCCGGCGGGGGCGGCGCGGAGGCCGGGGGCGCCGGTGCGGGCCCCTCGGACGCGGGCGTCGCGGGGGGCTGCGCCGGCACGGACTGGATCACCGGCCGCAGGTACAGCCGCGCGGTCTGGCTGATGTTGCGGGCCTGGCCGGCGTCGCTTCCCGGCACCGTCACCACCACGTTGCTGCCGTCGACGACGACCTGCGCGCCGGAGATCCCCAGCCCCTTGGCCCGGGCGGCGATGATCTGCCGCGCCTGCGACAGCGCCTCGGCTGAGGGTGCCGAACCGTCGGGAGTCCGCGCGGTCAGGGTGATCCGGGTGCCGCCCTGGCGTTCGACGGAGTGGTCGGGCCGGTGCCCCCCGGCGACGAGGACGCCGAGCAGGTACGCGGCGATCAGCACGATCAGCGACGCCACCAGAGAGCTCGCCACCCATGATGACGAGGCCGTTGCCGCGGGCCTGACGGGCACCCTCGGCATGGTCGTCAACGCCGCGCGGGCGTCCTCGGCCAGCGCAAGCGCGCTCTGGTAGCGCTGGTCGGGGTCCTTCGCCATGCCGCGGGCGATCACGGCATCAAAGCCGGCCGGGACGTCGGGGCACAGAGCCGACGGCGCCGGGGGCGGAGCGGCCAGGTGTCCCGCCAGCTGCTGCTCGGGACTGTCGCCGGCAAAGGGCCGCCGGCCGGTCAGGCATTCGTACAACACGCAGGTCAGCGAATAAATGTCGGCGCGCGGGTCGGTGGTGCCGCTGAACCGCTCGGGCGCCATGTAGGCCATCGTGCCGACGGTCTGTCCGGTGTTCGTCAGCGCGGTGTCGGCGGCGGCGCGCGCGATGCCGAAGTCGATCAGGTAGGCGAAGTCGCGGGCGGCGATCAGGATGTTCGACGGCTTGATGTCGCGGTGCACCAGCCCGGCCCGGTGCGCGGCGTCCAGCGCGGACGCGACCTGTTCGATGATCGCCACCGCCCGCGCGGGGTGCAGCCGGCCATCCATCAACAGCGCGCCCAAGTCGCGCCCCTCGATCAGGCGCATGTCCACATAGAGCCGGCCGTCGATCTCGCCGTAATTGTGGATGGGCACTACGTGCGGGTCGTTGAGTCCCGCCGCGGTGTGCGCCTCACGCTGGAACCGTTGCCGATAATCGGGATCTTCGGCCAGGTGCGCCGGCAGTAGCTTCACCGCGACCTCCCGGTCGGTCGCGCTGTCGTGGGCCCGGAAGACCTCGCCCATGCCTCCGCGGCCCAACACTCCCAGCAGTTGATACCGGCCGAACGAAGCCCCCGGCGCTACACCCGTCACGTCACTCCACCCGCACCGATTCGATCGTCACCGGGGTCGCGGGGGTTCCGTCGTCGCCGCCCCCGGCGACGCCGGCCTTGGCGATCTTGTCGAGGGTGGCCAGGCCTTCGTCGTCGATCGTGCCGAATACCGTGCAATGCGGCGGTAGCTCGGAGTCGCGGTAGACGAGGTAGAACTGGCTGCCGTTGGCGTCGGGCGTGTTGGTCGCCATCGCCAGCGTTCCGCGCGGGTACAGCACCGGGCGGTGTGGCGCGGGATCGTTGGATCCGTACTGGTTGGCCGGGTATTCGTCGTCGAAGCGGTAGCCGGGGCCGCCGGTGCCGTCGTTGCGGGTGGCGCCGCATTGCAGCACGCTCAGGGTCTGCGAGGTGCTCAGTCGGTGGCATTGCGTGCCGTCGAAGAACCGCTGCCGTGCCAGGCTCACGAAGCTGTTCACCGTGCACGGCGACTTCTGGTTGGAGAGCTTGAGGCCGACGTTGCCCTGGTCGGTCACGATGTCGGCAGCGATCTCGGCCGGCTCGGTGGGCACCTTGCCCGCGCGCGGCGGCTCCGCGGCCTGGCCGCCCGGCTCCGGCGACGACGGGTACTGGCAGTCGGCGCCCAGCTCGGGCGGCGGGGTGAACGCCGGCAACTGCGGCACGCCGGCCTCGGCCGGCGCCTTCGACGACGGGACGGTCGCGGCCTTGTCGTGGTGCGACGTGAGGTTGCCGATCACGGCGACCACCGCCGCCAGCGCCAGGATCGGCGCGGCGACCAGGGCCACGATCAAGAGCACGGATCTGTGCGGCTTCGGGGCGGGGGCCTCGGGCTCCGGGGCTGTGGGCGCCGGCCCGGTGAACTGCGGTCCGGCGGGTTCCGGTTGCGTGGGCGTCGGCCCAGCGGGTTCTGGTTGCGCGGGCTTCGGCGGGAAGCTGCCGGTGGGCGCCGACGACAGCGGCGTCGGCCCCGGCGCACCGCCCAGCGCCGCCCTGGCGGCCCGGGCGAGGTCGAGCGCCGTCTGGTAGCGCTCGTCGGGGTCCTTGGCCATGCCGCGGGCGACCACCTCGTCGAGCGCCGGCGGGACGCCGGGCGCCATGGCCGACGGTCGTGGCGGCGGCGTACTCAGGTGTCCGGCGAGTTGCTCCTCGTACGTCGCGCCCGGGTACGGCCGCTGTCCGGTCAGGCACTCGCACAGCACGCACGCCAGCGAATACACGTCGGCACGCACATCCGTTGTGCCCCTGAAACGTTCGGGGGCCATATACGCCATGGTGCCCATGGTGTGCCCGGTGTTGGTGAGGGTGACGTCCGTCGCGGTGCGCGCGATTCCGAAGTCGATCAGGTACACGAAGTCCCGCGCGTCGGCGACCAGGATGTTCGACGGCTTCACGTCGCGGTGCACCAGACCCACGTGGTGGGCGCTGTCCAGCGCGGCCGCGACCTGCTCGATCACCGTGACCGCCTGCGAAGGGCTCAGCCGCCCACCGTTTTCGGCGATAAAGGTGTTCAGGTCGCGGCCCTCGATGAGCCGCATGTCGACATAGAGCTGGCCGTCGATTTCACCGTAGCCGTGGATGGGCACGATGTGCGGATCGTTGAGGTTGGCCGCCGCGCGCGCCTCGCGACGGAACCGCTGCTGGTACGCGTCGTCCTCTGCCACCTGCGGGGGCAGCACCTTGAGCGCCACCACCCGGTCGGTCGTGGCGTCATACGCCCGGAAAACCTGCCCCATCCCGCCGCGGCCCAGCGCGCCCCGCAATTCGTATCGCCCGAAAGACTCTGGGGTCCCCACGCCCACGACCATAGCGTTGCGTCAGCTTCAGTCGAGCAGGACCGACGTGATGGTCGTCTGGGCGACGGGCTTGCCATCGGTTCCGCCGCCGGCGGCTCCACCCTTGGCGATCTTGTCCAGGGTGGCCAGCCCGTCGGCCTGGATCTTGCCGAAGACGGTATACGTGGGCGGTAGCTGCGAGTCCTTGTAGACCAGGAAGAACTGGCTGCCGTTGGTGTTGGGTCCGGCGTTGGCCATCGCCAGGGTGCCGCGCGGGTAGACGACCGGCTGCTGCAACCGGGGATCACTCGGCGGGTATTGGTCGGTTGGGTATTCGTTGGCGAACTGGTAGCCGGGGCCGCCCGCGCCCGTGCCCTCCGGGTCGCCGCACTGCAGCACGCCGAGCGCCGGGGCGGTGGTCAGCCGGTGGCATGGCGTGCCGTTGAAGTAGCCCTGGGCGGCCAGGCTCGCGAAATTGTTGACCGTGCAGGGTGATTCGTTGTTGGCCAGCTGCAGCCCGATCGGGCCCTGACTGGTGGCCATGCTGACGCTCACCGTGGCCGGCTCGGTCGGCACCTTACCGGTCCGCGGCGGCCTGACCGGTTTGACGGCGCCGGCCTGCGACGGCGGGTACTGGCAGTTGGCGCCGAGGTTGGCCGGGGCGGTGAACGGCGGCAGCGTGCCGGCCGGCGGCTCGGTCCCCGGGGTGCTGCTGCTGGGGGTGGCCGCGCTCGAGGTTGTCGTCGAGGCAGCGTCCGGGTGCTCGTTGCCGTTTCCCGTGACGATCACGATCGCGACTGTCGCGGCTACCACCGCGATCGACGCGCCGACGATCGTCGGGACCAGCCACCGTCGGGTCGTAGCGGGGCGGGGCTGCAGGTGGCTGTCGAGCGGCGGCCACGGGGCCTGCTGGGTCGGCGGCTGCGCGGCCCAACCCGGCGGCGCGGCCCAATCCGGCGGCGGCGGGACGGGCGGCGGTGGCATCGGCGGCGCGATCAGCGCGGCGCGCGCGGCGTCGGCCAACTCGGATGCCGTCTGGTAGCGCTGAACAGGGTCCTTGGCCATGCCCCTGGCGATCACGGCGTCAAAGGCCGGCGGGATGCCGGGCGCCATGGCCGACGGCCGCGGGGGCGGGACGGTCAGATGGCCGGCGACTTGTTGTTCGAGGCTGTCGCCGGGGTAGGGCTTGGCGCCGGTCAGGCACTCGTGCAGCACGCAGGTCAGCGCGTAGACGTCGCCACGCGGATCGATTGTGCCGCTGAACCTCTCGGGTGCCATGTAGGCGAAGGTGCCTATCGTCTGGCCCGTTTTCGTGACGGCGGTGTCGGTGGTTGCGCGGGCGATCCCGAAGTCGATGAGGTAGGCGAAGTCGCGTCCGGTGATGAGGATGTTCGAGGGCTTGACGTCGCGGTGCACCAACGACGCCCGGTGCGCGCTGTCCAGGGCGCTGGCGACCTGCTCGATGATCGCAACGGCGCGCCCGGGGGTGAAACGACCCTCGGCGACCAGCAGTGTTTGCAGGTCGGAGCCCTCGATCAGCCGCATGTCCACGTAAAGCTGGCCGTCGATCTCGCCGTAGCTGTGAATCGGCACCACGTGGGGGTCGTTTAGGCCGGCCGCGGTCCGTGCCTCGCGGCGGAAGCGTTGCTCGAACGCCCGGTCCCCGGCCAGGTCAGCGGGTAGCAGCTTGATGGCGACGATGCGCTCGGTGGCCGTGTCGTGCGCGCGGTACACCTCGCCCATGCCGCCGCGACCCAGCAAGTCGAGAAGCTCGTAGCGCCCGAACGACCTTGCCTCCACGGGCACCCCCCTCGTTGCGCAAACTTAGTCGAGCAGCACCGACTTGATCGTCGTTTCGGCGGCGGGTGTCGACTCTGTGTTGGGAACGACGCCGGCCTGCGCGATCTTGTCCAGGGTGGCGAGCCCGTCGTCCTGGATCTTTCCGAAGACGGTGTAGTCGGGGGGCAGCGCCGAGTCGCGGAAGACCATGAAGAACTGGCTGCCGTTACTATTCGGCAGGCTGGAGTGGGCCATGGCTAGGGTGCCGCGAGGATAGATCACCGACTGCTTCAGCTTGGGGTCATTGGGCGGGAACTGGTCGGTCGGGTATTCGTTGCCGAACTGGTAGCCCGGGCCGCCGGTGCCCTTGCCCGTAGGGTCGCCACATTGCAGCACCGACAGCGCGGGAGACGCGACCAGCCGGTGGCACTGGGTGTCGTTGAAGAAGCCCTGGCCGACCAGGCTGGCGAAACTGTTGACGGTGCACGGCGATTGCGCGTTGTTCAGCAGCAGGCCGATCTTGCCCTGGTTGGTGACCATGCTGGCGCTCACTGTGGCCGGCTGGGTCGGTATCTTGCCGGTTTTCGGGGGCTTGGCCGGTTTGGCGGCCGGTTCCTGCGATGCCGGGTACTGGCAGTTTGCGCCCAGGTTCGCCGGCGCCTTGAACTCCGGTAGCGGCACGGCGTTGCCGAGATCGACAGGCGGCAGGTTGACCGACGGCGGCGGGCCCGCGGAACTGCTCGTCGTCGGCGTCGCCGTCTTGGTCTTCTTGTCGTCCTTGCTGCTCACGACGACGAAGACGACCGCCGCGATGACGGCCACCACCGCGACCGCGATGCCCGCGATGACGATCTGACGACGGCGCTTGGCCTGCTTGGCGCGGCGCTCCAGCTGCCGTTCGAGTTTGCGCTTGGCGGTGGCACGTCGCTGTTCGTTGGTCGGCACGGCCGCTATCTTTCCATGTCGCTTTCTGGGGTCGCCGACGCAGCCGGATCCGGCGGCCATGGGAAACTGGACATCGTGTTGATCACGGGATTTCCCGCCGGGATGCTGGCGTGCAACTGTTACGTGCTGGCCGAACGGCCGGGAGCGGACTGCATCGTCGTGGACCCGGGGCAGCGCGCCATGGGCCAGCTGCGGCGCATCCTCGACGAGAATCGGCTGACGCCCGCCGCGGTGCTGCTGACCCATGGCCACATCGACCACATGTGGTCCGCGCAGAAGGTGTCCGACACCTTCGGTTGCCCCACCTACATCCATCCCGAGGACCGATTCATGCTGACCGACCCGATCCACGGCTTCGGCCCGCGGGTGGCGCAGCTGTTCACCGGCGCGTTCTTCCGCGAGCCCAAGCAGGTCGTCGAGCTGGATCGCGACGGCGACAAGATCGACCTCGGCGGCGTGTCGGTGAACGTCGACCACACTCCAGGGCACACCCGCGGGTCGGTGTGCTTCCGGGTGCCGGAGGCCGCCAAGACCGGCGCCGACGTGGTGTTCACCGGGGACACGCTGTTCGAGCGCTCGATTGGCCGCACCGATCTGTTCGGCGGCAGCGGCCGCGACCTGTACCGCTCGATCGTCGGAAAGCTATTGGTGCTCGACGACCAGACCGTGGTACTACCCGGGCATGGCAACTCCACCACCGTCGGCGCCGAGCGTCGCCTCAACCCGTTCCCCGAAGGCCTGTAGCCGGTGAGCGAATTCGCCGCGTTTTCTGGCCCCAAGGGAGTCCCGGACTACGTCCCGCCGGAGTCAGCCGAGTTCGTCGCCGTGCGCGACGGCTTGCTTTCGGCGGCCCGCCGGGCGGGCTACAGCCACATCGAGATGCCGATCTTCGAGGACACCGCGCTGTTCACCCGCGGCGTCGGGGAATCCACTGACGTGGTGACCAAGGAGATGTACACCTTCACCGACCGCGGCGGCCGGTCGCTGACCCTGCGGCCGGAGGGGACCGCCGGGGTGGTGCGCGCGGTGATCGAGAACGGCCTGGACCGCGGCGCGCTGCCCGTCAAGCTCTGTTATTCGGGGCCGTTCTTCCGCTACGAGCGCCCGCAGGCCGGCCGGTATCGCCAGCTGCAGCAGGTCGGCGTGGAGGCGATCGGCGTCGACGACCCCGCGCTGGACGCCGAGGCGATTGCCGTCGCCGACGCGGGTTTCCGGGCGCTGGGCCTGGATGGCTACCGGCTGGAAATCACCTCGCTGGGCGACGACACCTGCCGCCCGCAGTATCGGGAACTGTTGCAGGACTTCCTTTTTGCCCTGGATCTCGACGAGGAGACCCGGCGTCGCGCGGAGCTCAACCCGCTGCGCGTGCTCGACGACAAGCGCCCCGAGGTGCGCGCGATGACGGCCGACGCGCCGGTGCTGCTCGACCACCTGTCCGACGGCGCCAAGCAGCACTTCGACACCGTGCTGGCTCATTTGGATGCGCTGGGGGTGTCCTACGTGATCAACCCGCGGATGGTGCGTGGGCTGGACTACTACACCAAGACCACGTTCGAATTCGTGCACGACGGGCTGGGCGCGCAGTCGGGCATCGGTGGTGGCGGCCGATACGACGGCCTCATGCGCCAACTCGGGGGGCAGGACCTGTCCGGCATCGGGTTCGGCCTCGGCGTGGACCGGGTCCTGCTGGCGCTGCGCGCCGAGGGGCGCAGTGTGGGACCGTCGGCGCGGTGTGACGTGTTCGGCGTGCCATTGAGCGACGCGGCAAAGCTGCGGCTGGCTGTGGTGGCCGCGCAGTTGCGGGGTGCCGGCGTGCGCGTCGACCTCTCCTACGGCGACCGCGGGCTCAAAGGCGCGATGCGCGCGGCCGACCGCTCCGGCGCGCGTTTCGCGCTGGTGGCCGGCGATCGGGAGATCGAGGCCGGCGCCGTCGGGGTGAAGGACCTGGCTTCCGGCGAACAGGTTTCGGTTCCCTTGGACTCGGTTGTCGCCGAAGTGCTTTCGCGTCTGGGCCGGTAGCCGTCTGCTGTGGTCACGTTGGCAGTTACCTGACAACTGACTGAAAGACCTGAAGGTCCAGCTGGCCAGTTCTATCATCAGGCCAATACGGGGCCTGCGCCCGCCACCGACGCAAAAGTGTTGGGAGGGAAGCCATGTCGTTTGTCATCGCCGCCCCCGAGTTCGTTGAATCGGCAGCGAAGAATCTGCAGGGAATCGGCTCGACACTCAGCGAGGCCAACAGCGCAGCCGTCGGGGCAACGACGCGTGTGCTGGCCGCAGGGGGCGACGAGGTATCCGCCGCCATCGCGACGTTGTTCTCCGGGCACGGCCAGGCCTATCAGGCGCTCAGCGCGGAGGCTGCGTCGTTTCATCAGCAATTTGTCCAGGCCTTGACCGCGGGCGCAGGCGCCTACGCCCACGCCGAGGCTGCGAATGCCTCGCCGCTGCAGGCTCTGCAGCAGGATGTGCTCGGCATCGTCAATGCGCCGACGGCGGCGGCGCTGGGGCGGCCGTTGATCGGCAACGGCACGCCCGGCACCGCGCAGAACCCCAACGGTGGCGACGGAGGCCTGCTGTACGGCAATGGGGGCAACGGGTTCAGCGCCGAGGGCCAGGCCGCCGGGGGTAACGGTGGCAACGCGGGACTGATCGGCAACGGCGGAATGGGCGGTGGCGGCGGCTTGGCCGCGGCCGGCGGAAACGGTGGGCGCGGCGGTTTGATCTACGGCAATGGCGGGGCCGGCGGCACCGGCGGGGGCGGCACGGGTACGGGCTTCGCTTCGGAGCTCAACGGCGGCGTCGGCGGTAGCGGCGGAGGTGCCGGGCTGTGGGGCAGCGGCGGTGCCGGCGGCGACGGCGGTGCCGGCGCGACGCCCAGGGTCGCAGGCCATGCGGGCGGCATCGGGGGCGATGGCGGCGCCGGCGGCGCGGGGGGCTTCCACGGCAACGGGGGTGCCGGCGGCAACGGCGGTGCGGGAGGTGCGCCCAGCGGCCACGTCGCGGGCGGCCAGGGCGGCACCGGTGGCGTTGGGGGTGCCGCCGGGGTGTGGGGTAATGGCGGCTTTGGCGGCAACGGCGGGATCGGCGGCGGTGCCTCCGGTTTCGGCAGCACGCAGGGAGCCGGCGGGGGCGGCGGCCACGGCGGTGCCGCCGGTTGGGTCGGCGACGGCGGCAACGGCGGAACGGGGGCCGTGGGAGGCATACAGGGCGGCAATGGCGGCGACGCGGGCACAGGTGGGCACGTGTTTGGCAGTGGCGGTCGCGGCGGCAACGGCGGAATCGCCACTGCCGGACCCGGCGGTTCGGGTGGTGCGGGCGGCGACGCTTTAGGGCTGGTGGGTGACGGCGGAACCGGAGGCGCGGGCGGCGTCGGTGCCTTCTTCGCCAGCGGCGCTGGTGGAATCGGCGGGACCGCCGGGGTGGTCGGCAACGGAGGCGACGGTGGGGCCGGCGCCATAGCTAGCGGCCAAACCGGCACCGCGGGAGCGGGCGGCAACGGTGGCGCGGCACGGTTCGTCGGTCACGGCGGCAATGGCGGAGCAGGTGCTCCCGGCCTGTCCGGACCCGGCGGCGCCGGCGGCGAGGGTGGTCGTCTGCTCGGCAGCGGGGGCAACGGCGGCGCCGGTGCCCGCGGCGGGGATGGCGGCTTGTTCGGCAACGGCGGCGACGGCGGCAACGGCGTCCTGGTCGGGGACGGCTCGGCCGGCGGAAACGGCGGCGACGCGCTCGGGTTGTTCGGTCACGGCGGGACGGGTGGAACCGGGGGCACCGACGTGAACACTGGCGCCGGTTTGAACGGCGGAGACGGTGGCACCGGCGGGCGACTCGTCGGAAACGGCGGTGCTGGGGGCGCCGGCGGTTACGGCCTGTTTGCGTCCGGCGGGAACGGTGGGAACGGCGGCAGGGCCTTTGGTGTACTCGGAAATGGTGGCGCGGGCGGGACCGGCGGGCTCAGCTTGGAGGGAAACCCGGGTACCGGCGGTAACGGCGGTGGCGGCGGCACGATCGGCAGCGGCGGTGCCGGCGGCGACGCCGGAGTCAGCGGCATCAACTCTCCCGGTACGGGCGGAAATGGTGGCGACGCACAGCTGGCGGGAAACGGCGGCAACGGCGGCAACGGCAGTTCCGGTGGCCCCGGGGGTATCGGGGGCACGCGCGGACTGCTGTTCGGTACCGGCGGCATGAATGGCGTGGTATAGGCCTCTCGTCCGGCCACGCGGCGCGGCTCAGTGCGGCTGCTGGCAGGTCGCGTCGTCGGCCGCGTCGAGTCGGAAGCCTGTCGACGAGCCCTGCGGCGCGAGAAAGCGCAGGTGCGGTATCAGCGACTTCGGCAGCGGCGTGAACGGCTCGCCATACGTCGACCCGTCCGTCGCGCTCTCCGCGAAGAGTGCGAATGCGCCCGCGGTATCCCCGTCGTAGGCGCCGTAGGTCTGCAGCGCCTTGGCGACCATGCGCTGAAACGGCGACAGGCTGAGCGAATTGAGGTTGAGGTTGGGGTCCAACTGGATCCGGGTGCCCTCGGGAACGCCGGCGGCGAGGGTGCCGTCGGACCTGGTCCCGGGGTAGGTGAAGGTCCAGGTGTTGTCCGGAATGGCGAATCGCAGGGCATGCGTGATCACGCCGGCGCGGACGTCTTCGGGCGTGATCAGTCCGCCGATGTAGGACAGCTCGCCGCCGGCGTGGCCCTGGTCCGATACGTGTCCGCCCGAACCGGTGTCGGAGTGGAAGGTGGCTTCGGAGTGCGCGGACATCGACTCCGGATCGAAGCCCTGGAATTCGTAGTCACACCCGTTGCCGGTGTCGATCACCGCGAGATGAGAGTCCGTGTCCGGGCTCGGCCTGAAGTCGGGCGAATACGGAATGGTGATGTGTGTATTAGTGTTTCGGAGCCGGACTGTCGCGGTCGGTGTGCCCGCGGGAGCCTTGTAAATCGGGACTGACCAGGCGTCGTAATTGAACACGATGCCGCTCACCTTCGGGTCGGCATACAGCAAACCGACCCAAATCAGGCTCTGGGGATCAATCGCCGCGTGCGCCGGAATGGGCTGGTTGTAAAAAGAGTCCGCCGCGAAATAGTTGCCATTGGTACTCGGTTCACCGGTTCCCGCCGGCGACACGGAAAAATCCGCGGCGCCATCCTTGGCGGCATCGACCACGACGACCTGGACGGTATGGACACCCTTGCTCACAGTGTTTGACACCAGATAATCGGTGTAGTCGATTTTCGGCTCGTCTATCACCGGAGTGCCATCGAGCGTCACCTTGACAGTCACGTCGCTGACGTTGGCGTTCCAGTTGTAGGTGCCGGTGCTCGGAAAATCGATCGACCCCTTATAGACCACCGAAAAATGCCCGGCCCGCACCAGGCCCGGGTGGTTGGCGGCCCACGCTGCGCCCGCGGATCTCTCGCAGCGAATGAGCACCGGTATTCCGCTGTGCGTCAGGTTGTTGTAGTACATCGCGAGATAGCGATTGACGGGACATAGCGTCGGCCAGGCATGTGCATTCGGGGCCGACGTGACTGCGAAACCGCACGCAAACAACGGCGCGAATAGCGCGCTCAGCAAACGCCGCATCGCTCCTCCCGACTCTGGAAGCGATTGTCACAATACTAACTTTGGAATCATTAGAAACATTCGTAACATTTCTGTGTTGGTGTATTGACGCGGTCGACACCGCGAGCGCGCACTTGACATTGTATCGAACAAATGTTCGAATAGAGAGATGCGCTGGACTGCCCAAGCCGTCGCCGTCAACGGGACACCCGTCGACGACGGAGCACTACCGGGGCTGCAGCGCATCGGCCTGGTCCGCAGCGTGCGCGTGCCGCAGTTTGACGGCATCACCTTCCACGAGGTGCTGTGCAAGTCGGCGCTGAACAAGGTGCCGAGGTCGAGTGCCTTACCTTTCCAATACACGGTCAACGGGTACCGGGGCTGCTCGCACGGCTGCCGTTATTGCTTCGCGCGCCCTACGCACGAATACCTGGACTTCAACTGCGGCGACGACTTCGACACCCAGGTGGTGGTGAAGACCAACGTCGCCGAGGTGCTGCGCCGGGAACTTCGTCGTCCGTCGTGGCGTCGCGAGACCGTCGCGCTGGGCACCAACACCGATCCCTACCAGCGTGCCGAGGGCCGCTACGCGCTGATGCCCGGGATCATTGGCGCGCTCGCCGGATCCGGCACGCCGCTGTCGATCCTCACCAAGGGCACCCTGCTGCGGCGCGACCTGTCGCTGATCGCGGACGCCGCAGGACAGGTGCCCGTGTCGGTGTCGGTGTCACTGGCGGTAGGCGACGCGGCGCTGCACCGCGACGTCGAACCGGGCACCCCGACGCCGCAGGCGCGGCTGCGCCTGATCGCCGCGATCCGCGACGCCGGCCTGGGCTGCCACGTGATGGTCGCCCCGGTGCTGCCGCATCTCACGGACTCCGTAGAGCACCTTGACTGGCTGCTCGGTCAGATCGCTGCCGCCGGCGGTACCGGCGTCACGGTCTTCGGCCTGCATCTGCGTGGCTCGACACGCGGCTGGTTCATGTCGTGGCTGGCCCGCGCCCATCCGGAGCTCGTGCCCGCGTACCGCGAGCTGTACCGGCGCGGCGCCTACCTGCCGCCGAGCTACCGCGAGCAACTGCGCGCCCGGGCAGCGCCGCTGATCGCGAAGTACCGGCTGGGCGGCGACAACCGCCCGCCGTCGCGTCCCGTCGAGCAAGAGGAGGTGGTTCCGGAGCTCGTTCAGCAGACGCTGTTCTGATCTACCCGCCGCGAGGTTTGGTGAGCGTGAACTCGTCCACTACGGTCACCGCACCGAACAGCCCGCTGAGCGCGTAGTGCGTCGCCTTGATCGTGGTGTTGCCGCCGGGCGGGCCCGGGTCGACGTCGAAAGCCGCGAAACCGTAAGGGTTGTCGGGGTCGCGGACCGCAGACCAGGGCGCGTCCTCGATGACGTAGATCGGCGCCTTGGCCTTGATCGCCGGGTCGTACTCGCCGACGCCGGTCAACACGCGGCAGCGCGGTTGCGGGAACAGCAACCTGTTCGACGGCAGCGACGTGCCGCCCCCGCCGATCACCATGTGCACGGTTCCACGGGTGGTGTCGATGACGTCGGTGCGGGTCGCGACGGGTATCGGGGTGCGGGTGTCGCTGCCCAGCGTCCCGCGCAGCGGATGCGACCGTTCGTAATGGTGTTCGTGGCCGCAGACCACCAGGTCGACCTTGTACTGGTCGAACAAGGGCAGCCACTGCTCGCGGATCCCCAGATCGGCGCCGTTGAAGCGGTCGGCGGTGGAGATCGCCGTCTGGTGCATGCACACCACGAGCCAGTCGATGTCCGGATCGCGCCGCGCGGCCGCGAGTTCGGTTTCCAGCCAGCGCTTCTGCTCGCCGCCCGAGTAGCCATGCACGTAGGAGTTGCCGCCGTCCTGGTAGGCCACGTCGTCGTTGTTGAGGCTGATCACCCGCACGGATCCGGCGGTGAACGAGTACCACAGCCCCCGCAGCTGTGGGCTGGATCCCGCGTCCGGCACCGAGAAATAGGTCTGATACGCGCCGAAACCGATTGGGCCGTTGCCCAATTCGTTCTCGTGGTTGCCGGCGGCGGGCATCCACGGGCGGTAGCGGGCCGAGCGGCTGTTCCACTCAAACCAGTCCGACCAGGTGCGGATTCGGTCCAGCGCCATGTTGGCGTAGCACAGGTCGCCGTTGACCAGGTTGAACAGCGGGCCCAGCCGCTCGACTGCCATCGTGGTGTCCCCGGCCGCGGGGGTGCCGACGTTGTCGCTGACGTATTTGTCGCCGGCCAACCTGCCCAGCGTCGGTGTGCCCTGATCGCCGAAGCTGGTGAAACGCAGGGGCTTTCGTCCCAACGGCGCGGTTCGCACCGTCCCGGACTCGGGGTTTGCACCGTCGTGCACCGCGGCATAGACGTAGTCGGTGTCCGGCGTGAGATCGGTCAGCCGGGCGTGGTTGACGCGCACCTCGACGTTGGACCGCGCGTCCCGGTACGTGCGCGTCTCGGCCGCGACCGTGCGCCCGAAGCCCGACGTCGGTGTGCCCAGCATGACCCGTGGGTTCGCGACGGCCTCGGTGGTGTGCCAGGACACCACCACCTCGGTGGCGGCGTTCTTGCCGAACTGCAGATGCAGGCCGGCCACCGGGGGCGCGCCGATGCGCTCCGGCCGGTACCAGACGGCCGGGCCGCGCCGGTGCGATTCCCGCGACCACACGACGGCGGCCCCACCTGCGATTCCGGCGCCGGCGAGCGCCGCGGTGCCTGTCGTCAGGACGCGGCGGCGACTCATGGCACGATCGTCGCTCACCCATGCTTCATACCCGAGCAGGCTGGCCGAAGGCCATCCGAGCGGCCGCAACCGCGGTAACGAATCCGGTAGCGTTTTCGACATGACCAACGTGCAGAAACTGATGAGCGGGGTTGCGGCGGCAACATTCGCCGCGGCCCTGGCAGTCGCCTGGGTGGCGATCACGCCCGCGGCAGCGCACGCGGATCCGGCGGGCCATCAGGTGGTTTACACCATCACCAGCACCGGCAATCTGACCGGTAACGTCCGGTACATCACCAGCGATCCGCCCAGCCAGGCGGCCTTCAACGCCAACTCGTCGCAGTTCTTGACCACGGCGCCGACGCCGTTCGCCGCCGGTCAGCCGCTGACGTACACCGCGACGCTGACCAACCCAAGCCAGTGGGCTTACGTCAATGCCAGCGGCGGATGCCACTGGCCGGACTGCGGTTCCGGGGCCACCCCCGAACTGCACTGCGAGATCTCGGTAGACGGCCAGGTGGTCACGCAAAACACCGCACCCACCTCGGTGACGTGTTCAACCCGCCCCTGGTAAAGCCTGGTAAAGGCCGGTAAGGCCCTGGCGTCCGGGGGATCAGCCCCACCAAAACGACGCTGCGATGATCCCGTAGAGCACGATGAGCGTGGCGCCTTCCAGCCACGTCGATTCGCCGTCGAACGAGATGAATGCGGCGAGTACGACGGCGACCAGCAGGGTCACCACCAGCATCGGGCTGAAGACCAGCGTGAGCGTGGTCAGGCCGGCGGCTTGCGAGATGAGTACCAAGAGCGGCGCCAGCACGAGCGAGATCTGCAGCGGGGAGTTGAGCACCACCGAGAAGGCGTACGCCGACTGTCCGGCAGCGGCAAGCTGGATGCCAACGAAATTCTCCACGGCGTTGCCGGCGATCGCGACCACGACCAGGCCCGCGAATGTCGGAGAGATGTGCAGCGCGTGCATGGCTGGCTGCAGCCCATCGACGAACCACTCCGAGACGAAGGCCGCGAGCACGCCGGCGACGGCCAGCAGCCCAACCGCGAGCCAGACCGGCCAGCGCGGCGGTGCGTGCGATGGCTCCGGTTCGGTGGGTTGGGCTTCGGCTGGCTCGCGGCGCAACGAGGCCGGCAGCGACAGGGCGAACAACCCGAGCAGCAGCACCGAAACGACGATCGAGAGGGCGTCTTCGTGTTTGGAGGCCGGGGTGTGGATCCAGTAAGCGACCGACGGGATCGCCATCGCCGTGACCGACAGCAGCATCAGCACTGTGATGGTGCGTACACGTTCCGAGCCGAGGCGCTGGGTGCCGTGGCGCAGTCCGCCGACCACGAACGCCAGCCCGAGCACGAGCAGAACGTTGGCCAGGATGGACCCGACCAGCGCGGCGCGGACCACGTCGACCATGCCGAGCCGGAGACTGAACACGCAGATGAAAAGCTCAGGGAGGTTGCCGAGCGCCGACTGGAGCACACCGGTTGCCCCGGCGCCGAAGCGGTCACCGAGCTGCTCTACGCAGCGGCCGACGAGTGCGGCGAGAACGGCGACCGCCGCGGCTGCGAGGACGAACGTGAGTACCGAGTTCCAGCCGCCGAAATGGGCAAGCCCCGAACACAGTGCCAAGGCCGCCGATAGGGCCAGCAAGATCGAATCGGACCGGACCAGGACGGGCGTCGCGCTGTCGACCGGCATCGGTCCACGATAACGGCGGAAACAGCTAAGCGCGCGCCCGCGCTGCGGTCAGCGGCAGGCCACCACTACCACTTCGGCGCGCCGGTTTCCGACCCGGCGAATCTTGTGGGGGAGTGACGCGTCGAAGTAGGCGCTGTCACCTGCGGCGAGCGTGACCGTCTGATCGCCGTATGCAAGCTCGACGGTGCCCGCATGCACGAACACGAACTCTTGACCGGCGTGCTCGGCGGGCGGGTCGGTGGACGGGCGGGCCGAAGGCCGAACGACGAACGGCGACATGGACTTTCCGAGCAGCGCGGACGCGAGCGCCTGGTATCGGCCCGGTGCGGAATCCGTGGCGCGGTCGACGGCGATCTTCTCGTCGGCCGCGTCGTCGGAAAACAGCCGCCCGACATCGACGTCCAGCACCCGCGCGACCTTCAGCGCCACGGCGATCGACGGTGTGCTCTGCCCGCGCTCGATCTTGGACAGGTAGCTCTTGGTCAGCCCGGTCTGCCCGGCGAGCGCCTCCAGCGTCAGTCCGCGCTGTTTGCGGACGGCGCGCAGCAGTGCTGTCACGAAGCCCTCCCGAACGACCGATGACACAAAGTGTCCTAACTGCTACATTGTGTCACATGGCCAGCACATTCGCCGACCCCAAGTCCGAACTGATGCGTAGGTCCCAGGAACGGCTGGAAGCCGAACAGGTCGAGTCGCCGTTGACCACTCGGCAGAAGGTGGCGCTGACGTGCCGGGCGCTGTTCGACGGCGGGCACGACTCCGGGCTGGCGGGGCAGATCACCGCCCGCGCCGAGGCCGACGGCACCTACTACACCCAGCGGCTGGGCCTCGGTTTCGACGAGATCACCGACGCCAACCTGCTGCTGGTCGACGAGGACCTCAATGTTCTCGACGGGACCGGAACGCCCAACCCCGCCAACCGGTTTCATAGTTGGATCTACCGGGCCCGGCCCGACGTGCAGTGCATCGTGCACACCCATCCCTTCCACGTCGCGGCGCTGTCGATGCTGGAAGTTCCGCTGGTGGTCTCACACATGGACACCACGCCGCTCTACGACGACTGCGCGTTCCTCGCGAAATGGCCGGGCGTGCCCGTCGGCAACGAGGAGGGGGAGATCATCAGCGCGGCGCTCGGCGACAAGAAGGCGGCGCTGCTGGCGCATCACGGCCAGGTGGTGGCCGGCGCCAGCGTGGAGGAGGCCTGCTCGCTGGCGATCTTGATCGAGCGCGCCGCGAAACTGCAGCTCGCGGCCATGGCCGCCGGCACCATCAAGGAATTGCCGGTGGAGCTGGCCCGAGAAGCGCACGACTGGACGCTGACCCCGGCGCGCAGCCGGGCCAACTTCGCCTACTACGCCCGCCGGGCCCAGGTCCGCCACCCCGACGCCCTCACCAGCTGACAAGGAGCGCACCATGTTTCGCGGCATACTGGCCTACCCGGTGACCCCGTTCACCAGTGACGACTCCATCGACACCAAGCGGCTGGCCGAGCTCGTCGAGCGGCTCGTCGACTCGGGAGTCCACGCCATCGCCCCGCTCGGCAGCACCGGGGAACTGGCCTACCTTGAAGAGCCCGAGTTCGACGCGGTCGTCGACACCACCATCGCCACGGTGGACGGGCGGCTGCCGGTCCTGGTCGGGGTGTCGGACGTGACCACCGCCAAGACGGTGCGCCGGGCGCGGTATGCCGAGCAGGCCGGCGCCGACGCGGTGATGGTGCTGCCCGTGTCGTACTGGAAGCTCAGCGAGCGCGAGATCGCCCAGCATTACCGCAGCGTCGGCGACGCGATCGGCATCCCCATCGTGGCCTACAACAACCCGGCCACCAGCGGCGTCGACATGCACCCGGAGCTGCTGGTCGAGATGTTCGACAGCATCGACAACGTCGCCATGGTCAAGGAATCCACCGGCGACCTGTCCCGGATGCGCCGCATCGCCGAACTCTCCGGCGGCAGGCTGCCGTTCTACAACGGCAGCAACCCGCTGGTGCTCGACGCGCTGCGCGCCGGCGCCTCGGGCTGGTGCACGGCCGCACCAAACCTGCGGCCCCAGCCCTGTCTCGACCTGTACGACGCGGTCCGGGCGGGCGAGCAGGACAAGGCGCAGCTCATCTATGACGACCTGAAGCCGCTGCTGGAGTTCATCGTCGCGGGCGGGCTGGCGACCACGGTCAAGGCCGGCCTGGATCTGCTCGGCTTCCCGGTCGGTGATCCGCGGCCGCCGTTGCTGCCGCTCGATGCGCAGGGACGCGGCGAATTGCAGGACTTGCTAACGCCTCACTAGCCCCGGCTCAACCGAGGTTGTCCGTGGCGAAGGTGTCGCACTGCTTGGGGTCACCGGTCTGATAGCCGACGGTGAACCAGTGCTGCCGCTGCTCCGACGAGCCGTGGCTCCAGGACTCCGGGTTGACTCGTCCGGTCGATCTCTGCTGGATCCGGTCGTCACCCACCGCCGCCGCAGCCGATAGGGCCTGCTCGATGTCCTTGTCAGTCAACGGATTCAGGTAAGTGACGCCGGTGCCCTCCTGCTTGACCGTCGACGCGTAGTGCGCCCAGATGCCGGCGTAGCAGTCGGCCTGCAACTCCGTGCGCACGCCATTGCCGCCGGCTCCTTGCGCGCCCTGCTGCGCGCGGCCGAGCACGCCGAGCAGGTTCTGCACGTGGTGGCCGTATTCGTGCGCCACAACGTACTCCTGCGCGAACGGCCCACCGCTGGAACCGAATCGGTCGACCAGGACCTGGAAGAAGTCGGTGTCGAAGTACGCCGTCTTGTCACCGGGGCAGTAGAAGGGCCCGACCTCGCTGGTGGCCATGCCGCATGCGGTTTGCACTTGACCACTGAACAGCCGCACATGCGGGCGGGTGTAGTTGCGACCAAGCCTGGGCATCTGCTGTTTCCACACCGCGTCCACCGAGTTCCCGGTGGCCACCACGCGGCACTGCACGTATTTGTTGGCGTCGGCGCCGGTCTTGCACTGGTTCAGGTCGAACCCGGGCGCGGACACGTCGCTGCCGTTCATCCCCTGCTGGGGCAGCACGTTGCCGGGATCGACGCCCAGGAACATCGCCAACAGCACGATCACCAGCCCGCCGAGGCCGCCGCCGATGGCGAGCATCCCACCGCCACCGCCCCCGCCGGAGGACGACGCCGTGCTGGTGTCGATCTGCATACCCTCGTTGAAGGTCATCGCGGCTCCCCGGAGTGTCGTGGTCGAATCAGCCTAACGCGGTTGGGCAGTGCTGAACCGTGCGTCGCTATAGCGGCGCAGATTCGTCAGGAACCGGCGCAGGCTCAGGTTCAGCAGCGGCGCGGTCACGAACATCGCAAGTCGGGCCGCTCCGGCGGGTTGCAGGGCCATGGTCCAGGTCAGCCGGCAGCCGCCAGGGGTGGCCTGCACCCGGTAGTCCTCGGCGAACGCCGCGACCATCCGGGTGGAGCATTCGTTGAACCGAAATGCCATGTGGGTGAAGGGCTCCCAGGCGATGAATTCCTCGTCGCCGACGATTCCGCCGCGCATCTCGACGGTGCGGGTGGTGCCGACAGCGCGTGGCTCGGCGCTGGTCCACGTCACCTTGGTGATCACGCTGGCCCAGCGGGGCCAGGATTCCGCGTCGGCCAGCACCTCGAACAGCTGCTCGGGAGTGATGGCCAACTCGACACTGTTGCGGAGACGGTAGGGCGCGCTCTCGATGAAATTCAGGTCGACGCGCTCGCAGGCGAACATGCTCACAACCTAGCCGGGGCCGTCGCTGGCAGCCGCCAGCAGTGGCACGAGGATGTCGCTGATCGGCGTGGGCAGGCCGTGGGTGCGCGCCTTGCGGATGATCACCCCGTTGCGGATGTCCCATTCCAACCGGCGATGGTTCTCCCGGTCGGCCAGCATCGAGGTGCCCATGTCTTCGGGCGCCTGACCGAACATGCCGACCAGTTCGTCGACGACGCCGTCGGGCAGTCGGGCGCCCTCGGCCCGCGCCACGGTCAGGCATTCGGCGACGTAGCGGCGCGAGAGCGCGGCCACGTCGTCGCGGCGGAACATGCCCGAGCGCCGCCCGGACAGCACCATGAAGCCGGCGAGCGCATTGACCAGCAGCTTGCGCCACGCCGCAGTCAGGAAGTCGGGGTCGCAGTCGGCGTGGCAGCCGGCTCCGCGGAACAACTCGGCGAGCTCGTCGGCCATCGGCCCGCTGGGCAGCACCAGCCGGGCCTCGCCGCGCAGCCGCACCCACCCCTCGGGCTGCGTCTCGGCCGAATACCAGACGATCCCGGGCACCACCGGCGACGACGGGCAGTGCGGCGCGACCTGCTCCACCTGCTCGACGCCGTTCTGCAGCACGGCGACGATCGTGTGCTCGTCGCACAAGGGGCGCAGCCAGCCGGCGGCGTCGTCGATCTGGGTGGCCTTGACGGCCAGCACCACCACGTCGACCGAGCCGCTCACCTCGGCGGGATCGGTAAGCACCGGGCCGGGCACCACGATGTGCTCGCCGCCGTCGGGCCGTAGTTCGATGCTTTCGCGCGGGGTGTGGCCGCAGACCAGCACGGAATGCCCCGCCCGGTGCAGTAGCGCGGCGACCGTCGTGCCGACGGCGCCCGGGCCGACGAGTGCGATGTTGGTTGCGATGACACTGAAATTACCCCCGGCGACCGATGTTTAGACTGAGCAGTCATCCCGTCCCACCTCGAAGGAGTGTTTGTGCTGCGCAGCCACGCCGCTGGTTCGCTACGGATTTCCGACGCCGGGCAGCAGGTGACGTTGGCCGGCTGGGTGGCGCACCGCCGCGACCACGGCGGCGTCATCTTCATCGACCTGCGGGACGCGTCCGGCGTGGCCCAGGTGGTGTTCCGCGCCCCGGACGTGTTGGCGCAGGCGCACCGGCTGCGCGCCGAGTTCTGCGTCGCGGTGTCCGGCGTCGTCGAGGTTCGGCCGGAGGGCAACGCCAACACCGAGATCCCGACCGGCGAGATCGAGGTCAACGCCTCGTCGCTGACGGTGCTCGGCGAGAGCGCCCCGCTGCCGTTCCAGCTGGACGAGCCGGCGGGGGAGGAGCTGCGCCTGAAGTACCGCTACCTCGACCTGCGCCGCGAGGGACCGGCGACGGCAATCCGGCTGCGCTCCAAGGTGAATGCCGCCGCGCGGGAGGTGCTGGCGCGCCACGACTTCGTCGAGGTCGAGACGCCGACCATCACCCGCTCGACCCCCGAAGGGGCCCGCGACTTTCTGGTGCCGGCCCGGCTGCGGCCGGGCACGTTCTACGCGCTGCCGCAGAGCCCTCAGCTGTTCAAGCAGCTGCTCATGGTCGGCGGACTCGAACGCTACTACCAGATCGCCAGGTGTTACCGCGACGAGGATTTCCGCGCCGACCGGCAGCCCGAGTTCACCCAGCTCGACATGGAGATGAGCTTCGTCGACGCCGAGGACATCATCACGATCTCCGAGGAGATCCTGACCGCGCTGTGGGCGCTGATCGGCTACCAGGTTCCGACGCCGATTCCGCGGATCAGCTACGCCGAGGCCATGCGACGGTTCGGCTCGGACAAGCCCGACATGCGGTTCGCGCTCGAACTCGTCGAGTGCACGGAGTTCTTCAAAGACACCACATTCCGCGTCTTCCAGGCGCCCTACGTCGGCGCCGTCGTCATGCCGGGTGGGGCTTCGCAGCCCCGGCGCACGCTGGACGGCTGGCAGGAGTGGGCCAAGCAGCGCGGGCACCGCGGTCTGGCCTATGTGCTGGTCGGCGATGACGGGACGCTGAGCGGTCCGGTGGCCAAGAACCTGACCGACGCGGAACGCGACGGCCTGGCCGGCCACGTCGGAGCCGCGCCCGGCGACTGCATCTTCTTTTCCGCGGGCCCGCCGAAGCCGTCGCGGGCGTTGCTGGGCGCCGCCCGCGGCGAGATCGCCGGCCGGCTGGGCCTGATCGACCCGCATGCCTGGGCGTTCGTCTGGGTGGTCGACCCGCCGCTGTTCGAGCCCGCGGAGGACGCCACCGCCTCCGGCGACGTCGCGGTGGGCTCGGGGGCGTGGACGGCGGTGCACCACGCCTTCACCTCGCCCAAGCCCGAATTCGCCGACGCCTTGGATACCGATCCGGGGGGCGTGCTGGCCGATGCGTACGACATCGTCTGCAACGGCAACGAGATCGGCGGCGGCTCGATCCGTATCCATCGCCGCGACGTCCAAGAGCGGGTGTTCGCGGTGATGGGGCTGGACCAGGCCGAGGCGCAGGAGAAGTTCGGCTTCCTGTTGGAGGCGTTCACGTTCGGCGCGCCGCCGCACGGCGGCATCGCGTTCGGTTGGGACCGGATCAACGCGCTGCTGTCGGGCGTGGACTCGATCCGCGAGGTGATCGCGTTCCCCAAGACCGGCGGCGGCGTCGACCCGCTGACCGACGCGCCGGCGCCCATCACCGCCCAGCAGCGTCGGGAATCCGGAATAGACGCCAAGCCCAAACAAGTTGACGGGGCATGACCGATACGCGCGCACTGGCCGAGATGGCCAAGACATTCAACAAGGACATCATCGACGAGTTCCGTGCTCACGACGGCAAGGTCGGCGGCCAGTTCGAGGGCGCCGACCTGCTGTTGCTCACCACGACGGGCGCCAAGTCCGGCCAACCGCGGGTGTCGCCGCTGGCGTACTTCCGCGTCGACGGCAAGCTGATCATCATCGGCTCGTTCGCGGGTTCCGACGTCAACCCCGCCTGGGTGCACAACCTGCGGGCCAACCCGGGCGCGCACATCGAGGTCGGCACCGACTCGTTCGACGTGACCGCGCGCGAGCTGCCGTCGCAGGAGCGCGACGAGATCTTCGCGAAGGTCGCCGCCGCGGCTCCGGGGTTCTCCGACTACCAGGCGAAGACGTCGCGGGTGATTCCGCTGTTCGAGCTGAAAAGCGTCTAGCTCCGGCGCCTAGGTCCGGCGCCGGCGCGTGTCGGGTTGGTGCACGGTTGTCGGGCGCAGGCGTGACATAAGTCGACACTCGGGGAGGCGCGGGGTGCGGCCGTGCGGTAAGCAGGCGTGGTGAGCACTTCGCGGCTGCTACTGGGCGGCCTGAAACGGGTCCGCGACGTGTGGTGGACGATCCTGCAGACCGCGACGGCCGCGGGACTGGCCTGGTACATCACCCACGATCTGCTGCATCACCCGCAGCCGTTCTTCGCGCCGATCGCCGCCGCGGTCTGCCTGTCGGCGAGCAACGTGCTGCGGGCGCAGCGCGCCATCCAGATGATGGTCGGCGTGACCCTGGGGATCGGGATCGGCACCGCCGTGCAGGGGTTCCTGGGGACCGGCCCCATTCCGATCGGGGTCACCGCGCTGCTCGCGCTGTGCGTCGCGGTGCTGATCGGGCGCGGTTTCATCGGCCAGGGCATGATGTTCGTCAATCAGACCACCGTGTCGGCCGTCCTGGTGCTGGCGCTGTACCGCAGCGGTGTCGGCGGCGAACGCATCTACGACGCGATGATCGGCGGCGCGCTGGCCATGGTTTTCGCCGTGCTGCTGTTTCCGGCGAACCCGCTGACGGTGCTCAGTGCCGCGCGGGTCGGGGTGCTCAGCGCGCTGCACGGCGTCCTGCGCCGTACCACCGACTGCGCCGCCGGCCGCAAGAAGGTGCCGACCGACTGGCCACTGTCGGCGCTCGACCGGGTGCACGAACAGCTCGGCAACCTGATCGAGGCCCGCGCCACCGCGCGTCAGGTGGTGCGGTTCGCCCCGCGCCGGTGGGGGATGCGACCGACCGTCTACGCCGCGGACCACCAGGCCCTCTACATCGCCCTGCTCTCGGGTTCGGTGATGCAGCTTGCCCGGGCCGTCGCGCCGGTCCTGCATGACCCGGATTGGCTGCCGCAGCCCGCGCACCTCGTGCTCGCGGAGCTGACGGAGGCGACGGAGCTGGCCGAGTCGGATCCGGCGGCGGCCAGCGCGCACACCGACAACGCGCTGCGGCACGCGTCGGCGCTGCAGGCGGGCGCGCGGGAAAAGGCCGAGGTGATGCTCGCGGGCGTGGTGCAGGCCTGCGTCGACGACTTGCGGCGGGTGATCGACCTGCGCGCCGTGAGCGCTTAGCTCATCGGGCGCGCTCGCCGCCTGCGCGCTACGGGGCGTCGAGTGTCGACTTCAGGCACGCTGCCGGGCCAGGAACGTGCGATAACCCGACACTCGCCGGGACTCGCGAGGGACTCGCGGAACTAGGACGATTCGGCCAGGAACTCCTGGACCAGCTTCTTTGGCGCCTGCGTGAGCCAGGCCTCGGTGATCAGCTCCTCGAGCTCGATCACTCGGATCTCGGCCAGGTTGACCAGCACCGCCGGGTAGCCGTCGAAGTGTGGGGTGGTGAAGTACACCTCGGGCTCCTCGGCGATCAACGCGAACTTGACGCCCTCGTCGGAGACCCGGACGCCGAGGATGTCGCCGTCGGGCGGCTCTGTCCCGAGTTGGCGGAGCGCCTCGTAATCGGATTTGCGCAGCGGTCGCTCCCAGGCCACCAGCTTCTTGCCCACCCGCCAGTCGTGCGGCGACGGTTCCGCCGTCAGCGGCAGTTCGGCGATGATGCGGGCTACGTCGTCCCAGGTGGCCACCATTCGATTGTGCTCCCGGCGGCACAGCTATGGCAGGTTTCCGGAGTTAATCGGGTATTCGCTGGGCCGCGCCGAGCCAGTCCAGCAGCTTCTGATAGATCGACGGGTGATTGAGCAGGTCGAAGTGGTGCAGCCCGGTCAGGGTCAGCCCGTGCGCCTCCTCGAAGGGAATGTTGCGGAACCGGCCGCGACCGGACGCACTCTTCGGGCGCACCAGGCTGTCGCCGAGCAGGAAGCCGAGCGCGCGCGGTGCGGCGCTGGTGGCGACGAAGTGGTAGACGGCGTCGGGCAGGAACGGCACCTCGTGACAGCGGTCCTGCAGGAATTCGTCGGGATCGCAGTCGCCCCAGTCCTCGTCGAGCAGGGCGCCGAACCGTAGGTCCTTCACGCCGGAGCTGCGCTTGTTCAGGAACGCGGCGAGGCCGCGGGTCTCCGGCAGCTTGGCCATCGCCCAGGACGCGGCGTTGACGCCCTTCTCCAGCTCCGCGCCCAGGTGCGGCGAACCGAGGCAGACGACGTGGCGCACCGCGGCGGTCCAGGAGTGGCCGTGCTCGCGCCCGTAGTGGCAGGCGCTGCGCGCCACCAGCCCGCCCATCGAGTGGCCCACCAGCGCGACTTCCTCCACCGGCACCGGCCACAGCGCCTGCAGCCGGTCCAGCAGGTCGGCGAGCTGACGGCCGTTGTGCGAAATGTGGAAGCCGCTGTTGTAACGCAGATAGACCGGGGTGAAGCCGAGATCTTTGCGCAGCCGCTTGCCGTACGGCCGGGTCGGGTCCCCGTCGCGCGGTGCGCGCCACCACGATCGTTCGGTCATGCACCAGCCGTGCACGAAGACGACGACGCGCCCGCTGGCCTTCGGGAACGCCTCGGCGAGGGATTGGGGTGTCAGCGCGACGGGTTGGCTCCTGCGCCGGATCTGCATGCTCAGCGCGAAGCCGTTGCGCCGGTCGGCCAACTGGTCGCCGTAGATGCCGTTGACCGCCGCGAGCGCCGCGGCGACCCGGGGATCCGACTCGACCGTCGGGTGGTCGTCGTCGCTGAACGTTCCGGCCGCCAGCGCGCCGGCACCGTAGAGCGACCCGCGGACCGCGCCGTCGACCAGGGTGTACACGGTCTTGGCGGTGGCGTCGTGGACCACCTGGACGGGCTTGGACGCGGGGCCGATCGAGTCGAAGACCCGGCTCGCGATGCCGCTGTGCAGGTCGCGAACCAGCGCGGTCAGCACCCGCGTGCCCTCGCCCGCGAGGTCGGCCAATGATCGAATTTCGTGTCGTTGCACGAAGCCCATTTTGTCGCAGTTGCCGCGATTCGTCAGAATCTCGTTGTGTCTGACGCTCTGCTCGACCCCGCCACCCACCGCTACCGGGTCACGCACCGGACCGAGTATCGCTACTCCGACGTGGTGACCAGCTCGTACGGCCGCGGGTTCCTGACGCCGCGCGATTCGCTGCGCCAGCGCGTCGTGGCCCACCGGCTGACCATCGAACCGACCCCCGCCGACAGCTCCACCAGTCGCGACAACTACGACAACATCAGCTCCTACTTCCACGTCATCGAGCCGCACCGCGCGCTGAGGATCACCAGCGACTCGATCGTCGACGTGGGACCGCAGACGCGCGGCCTGTACGACACCGGGCCCGCGCTGGCGCCGTGGGAGGCCGCCCGGCCCGACGGGGTCCAGGGGGCGCTGGCGGCGGACTTCACGCTGGACCTCGATCCGCCGGAGATCACCGACGACGTGCGCGAGTACGCGGCCCCCAGCTTCGAGCCCGGCCGCCCGTTGGTGGAGGTGTTGCGCGACCTCGCGAGCCGGATCTTCCGTGACTTCACCTACCGGTCCGGATCCACGACCGTTTCCACCCGCGTAAGTGAGGTTCTGACGGCCCGCGAGGGGGTATGCCAAGACTTCGCGAGGCTCGCGATCGCTTGCCTGCGCGCCAACGGTCTGGCGGCCTGCTACGTGTCTGGGTATCTGGCCACCGAACCCCCTCCCGGAAAGGATCGGATGATCGGCATTGACGCGACCCATGCCTGGGCCTCGGTGTGGACTCCCCAGCAGCCCGGCCAGTTCGAATGGTTGGGGGTTGACCCGACCAACGACCAGCTGGTCGACCAGCGTTACATCGTCGTCGGCCGAGGCCGCGACTACGCGGATGTGCCGCCGCTGCGCGGCATCATCTACACCAATTCCGAGCACAGCGTGATCGACGTCGCCGTCGACGTGGTGCCGTTCGAAGGCGATGACCTCAATGCGTGACTTCAATTGTCCAAACTGCGGACAGCGGCTGGCTTTTGAGAACTCGGCCTGCCTGTCCTGCGGCAGCGACCTGGGTTTCTCGCTGGAGCAAATGGCCCTCTTGGTGATCGCCAAGGGCGACGAGGGCGATCACGCCGGGGCCGTCGACTCCGGCCAGTACCAGCTGTGCGCCAACCTCTATCTCGCCGAATGCAATTGGCTGGTTCCGGTCAACCACCCCGGCGGCTTGTGCGAGTCGTGCTCCCTGACGTCGGAACGGCCGAACGACAACGACACCGTCGGTCTGCCGGAGTTCGCCCGGGCCGAGGCGGCCAAACGGCGGCTGGTCGTCGAGCTGAACGAGCTGAAGCTGCCGATCATCGGCCGCAATCAGGATCCCGACTACGGGCTGGCCTTCCGGCTGCTGTCCAGCGCCCACGAGAAGGTGATCACCGGGCACGAGAACGGCGTCATCACACTGGATCTGGCCGAGGGCGACGACGTGCACCGCGAGCAGCTGCGGGTCGAGATGGACGAGCCGTACCGCACTCTGCTGGGGCACTTCCGGCACGAGGTCGGGCACTACTACTTCTACCGGCTGATTCGCTCACCCGAGTACCTGCAGCGGTTCAACGAGCTGTTCGGCGATCCCGACGCCGACTATCAGGCCGCGCTGGACCGCCACTACAGCGAGGGCGCGCCTGAGGACTGGCAGGAGACGTTCGTCTCGTCGTATGCGACCATGCACCCCGCCGAGGACTGGGCCGAGACCTTCGCGCACTACCTGCACATCCGCGACACGCTGGACACCTCGGCGTCCTGCGGGCTGGCGCCAGCGGCCGCGACGTTCGACCGGCCGCCGTTGGGCCCCAGCGCCTTTCCCACCATCATCGATATGTGGCTGCCGCTGTCGTGGTCGCTGAACATGGTGAACCGGTCGATGGGCCACGACGACCTGTATCCGTTCGTGCTGCCGCCCGCGGTGCTCGACAAGATGCAGTTCGTGCACACCGTGATCGACGAGACCACCTCGGCCGAGCAGACGTAAAAGCCCCCAAATCAGGCCCGAAAAGGGTGCTTTTGCGTCTGCTCGCGCCGGCTAGGGCGGCTCGCGCCGGCTCGCGCAAACCTCAAGCCGGCATCGTCCGGCGCTCGTCGGGCCCCCACAGCGGCTGGATGTCGCCGGGCAGCGCCAGCTGTGTGGTCGTGATGGCGTCGGCGAGGTCGCGCAGCGCGGCATGGATCGCGTCGAGCAGCTCGGCCAGCTCCACCCTTCGGCCGTCGGTGACCTCTTCCAGCTCGGCGGGATCCGAGCGGCGCAGCCGGGTGTTGATGTCGTCGGCGATCCGCTCCGGGCGCGACGAGCCCGACGAGCCCGGCAGCTCCCGCAGGTTGGCCCGCAGTCGCTCCAGCTGGAAGGCCAGCGAGCGCGGGTTGTGCGCGTCGAACAGCATCAGGTCGGTCACGGCGGCGATGCTGACCTTGCCCACGTTGCGGCGCCGGTAGATGACCGAGGATTCGCACGCCACCAGCGTGGATTCGGTGACGGTCTCCTCGGCCGGCGCGCTGCGGACCGTCGTCAGGGTCGCCTGCAGCAACGCGGTGAGCCAGAGGCCGCGTTCGATGCGCTTGCCGACGTCCATCATCGTCCAGCCCACGTCGTGCACCATCGACTCGCTGGCGACCCCCGACAGCGTGAGCATCCCGGCCAGCGTCTGCGTCTGCGCCGAGACCAGCAGCGCGTCGGCCTGCGCCAGCGACTGCGGGGGATCGGACCGCTGCACCACCGCGCGCTCCACGTTTGCCAGCACCATCCAGGTGTCGTTGGACAATTGGTCGCGCACCGCGCGGGCCGCCAGTGCCAGACCCTCCACCGACTGGACCAGCGACCCCGGCCGCGTCGGGTCCATCGTCAGCGACCACAGCATCGAGGGAGCGACGGCCACCAGCTCCGCCTGGTCGTTGGCGGTCCCGGTGTCGGTCCCGGTGATCTGGCCCAGCGCCGTCATCAGCGCTGGCACGCATTCGCTTTCCTCGCTGTCCTGGTGGTGCCGGTACACGTGGAATCGCTCGCGGGCCACGATCAGCAACCGCGCCATGCTCTCCGCGCGCTCGCCGTAGCGCCCCATCCAGAACAGGTCGGACAGCACGCGCGGCGAGCTCACACCCAGGGTGCCGGCGCCGCTCTTGACCGGCGTCACCGCCGACGGCAACACCACCGCCTCGGCGCGGGCACGTTCCGTCGGACGAACCCAGACATCCTTCGCGGCAACGGTTTTCAGCGTATACGCGGCCGGTCCGGGGGCAAGCACATAGCCCAGCCCGCCGATCATCGGCGCGTAGCCGCTGCGCTGGGCGATGGTGAACAGTCGCATCCCGACGCTGGCGGACGACAGCACGCCGGCGTGGTCGGTGGGGGCCGACGAGAACTCGGGCAGTTCCTGGCCCACCCACTGCCACGGCATGTTCTCGATGCGTGCCGCCAACTCGGCCAGCTGCGCCGACGACAGCGTCGGCCCGACCAGCGTTTCCTTGCCGACGGTCGATTTGATCAGCAACGACGAGAGCTTCGCCAGCAGGTGCGACCGTTCGGCGGCGATGCCGCCCCAGTACACCGGCGCGGTCTGCAGCAGCGGCTCCTCGCCGAGCAGGCGGTCGGCGAGTTCGGGTAGGAAGCGCAGCAGGCCGGGGCTTTCCAGGATGCCGCTGCCCAGCGTGTTGACGACGGTGACCGTGCCACGGTGCGTCGCCTCGACCAGGCCGACCACCCCCAGCCGGGAATCGGCGCGCAGGTCCAACGGGTCCGCGTAGTCGGCGTCGACGCGGCGCAGCACGACGTCCACCCGCTTGAGCGTGCCCAGCGAGCGCATCCACAGCTTGCCGTCGCGCACCACCAGGTCCGCGCTCTCCACCAGCGGGAAGCCCAGCAGCGTCGCCAGATACGCCTGGTCGAACGCCGTCTCGGAGTAGATGCCGGGGCTGAGCACCACCACCACGGGGTCCTGGGCGTCGTCGGGCGCCGCCTCAATCAGCGCCAACCGCAGCGCCTGAGCGAACGGCGTCGTCGGCCGGGGCGCGATCCGCTCGTACAGGTCGGGAATCGCGTGCGCGACCACCCGGCGATCGGCCAGCGCATAGCCGGCGCCCGACGGCGCCTGCGTCCAGTCGGCGTTGACCTCGAAACCGCCGCCCGGCCGTCGGCTCACGTCGCAGCCGTGCATGAACAGCTGGTGGTGCCCCGGCACCTCGACCCCGATCGCGGGGCGCACGTAGCCGGGATGCGCGAACACCAGTTGGGCCGGCAGCAGGCCCTCGGTGAGCAGGTTGCGCGGTCCGTACAGATCGGCGAGCACCGCGTTGAGCAGGCGTGACCGCTGTACCAGCCCGGCCTCGAGCGTTTCCCAGTCGGCCGCCGACACCACCAGCGGCAAGGTGTCCAGGATCCACGGGCCGGGCTCGAAACCGTGACTGCCGTCGGTCGCATCACGTTCCGCCGCAACGTCCGAGACGCCCGTGTAGGTGATGCCGTCGCTGTCGATCAGTCCGTGCACCACCGAGCGCAGCCGGTCCAGCCCGGCTCTGCCGCGTTCGGCGACCGTGTCGGCCAGCTCGGTCCAGTGCGGCCGCACGTTGCCGTCGGCGTCGACGAATTCGTCGTAGCCGATCCCCGGAACCGCCCCGACCGGGCGGAGGTCGAACAGGGCCTCCTGCGCGCGCGCAGTCCGGTAGCCGGCCAGCAGCCGCTCGACGTCGTACCGGTCGTCGGCGCTGGAAACCGCGATCTCTAGAGAGGCCATTACTGCTGAACGGTACGCACGCGTCGCAGGTCGAGGATGCCCGGCGCGCCGATGTCGGTGAGCATGCGCGCCTGTTTTTCCCGGATGCCGGCCAGGTCCAGCTGGCCGGGGGTGAAGCCCGTCGCCTCGAAGCGGCGGGCGCGGCGCGACTCGGCCTCGACGGCGTTCACCGGCGGCTCGTCGTACGCGCGGCCGCCGGGGTGGGTGACGTGGTACGTGCAACCGCCGCGCGATGTGCCGGCGGTCAGGTCGATCAGCTCGAACTGCAGCGGGCCGTCGGTGGTGATGGTCGGGTGCAGCGCGCTGGGTGGCTGCCAGGCCTTGAACCGCACACCACCGACGTGGATATCGGGATTGTCGGTGGCCAGCAACGGAACCGGGAAGCCGTTGCAGGTCACCAGGTAGCGGTGCCGGTCGGCGCCGATCACCCGGACTTGGACGCGCTCGACCGAGGAGTCGACGTAGCGGGCGGTGCCGGTGCCGGTGGACTCCTCGCCCAGGGTGTTCCACGGCTCGATCGCCCCGCGCAACTCGATCTCCACACCGTCGAAGACCGCGGTGCCGATGCGGGGAAACCGGAACTCGGTGAACGGGTCCAGCCAGCTGGTCTCGAACGCGACGCCATGCGCCCGCAGATCGGCCGCGACGTCGGCGATGTCGTGGATCAAGAAGTGCGGCAGCAGGTATCGGCCGTGCAGGTTGGCGCCGTGGCGGATCAGCGGGGCGCGCAGCGGCTCGTCCCAGAACCAGGCCACCAGCGATCGCACCAGCAGCGACTGCACCATCGCCATGCGCAGGTGTGGCGGCATCTCGAACCCGCGCAGCTCCAGCAGCCCGAGCCGGCCGCGCGAGCTGTCCGGGCTGTAGAGCTTGTCGATGCAGAACTCGGCGCGGTGGGTGTTGCCGGTGATGTCGGTGAGCAGGTGGCGCAGCGCGCGGTCGGTCACCCACGGCTGCGGCCGCGCCCCGCCGGACGCCAGTCGCAGGATCTCGGCGAACGCGATCTCGAGCTCGTAGAGCGCCTCGTCGCGGCCCTCGTCGACCCGTGGCGCCTGCGACGTGGTGCCGACGAACCGCCCGGCGAACAGATAGGACAGCGCGGGGTGCCGCTGCCAGTAGGTCAGCAGCGAGACCAGCAGGTCCGGGCGGCGCAGCAGCGGCGAGTCGGCGGGCGTGACGCCGCCGAGCGTGATGTGGTTGCCGCCGCCCGTGCCGCCGTGGGTGCCGTCGATGTCGAACGACTCGGTGGACAGTCGGGCAAGGCGGGCCTGCTCGTAGAGGACTTCAAGCTGCTGGTGCTGTTCGGCGAAGCTGGCGGTGGGCGCGACGTTGACCTCGATGACGCCGGGGTCGGGGGTGATGGTGGTGGACTTCAGCCGCGGGTCGGGCGGGGGGCCGTAGCCCTCGATCACCACCGGACAGTCGGCGGTTGCGGCGGCGGCCTCGATGCGCGCGACGAGGTCGACGAAGTGTTCCAGCGCCTCGGTGGGGGGCAGGAAGATGTAGAGCATCCCGTCGCGGACCTCGGCGACCATCGCGGTCGGCGGCGCGTCGGCCGCATCCACCACCACGGCCGGCGTCGCGCCGGGCTCGAGTGGCGTGGCGGGGTCGATGCTCACCGGGTCGATGTCGAAGGATGCCCGCGGCGGCTCCCAGCTGATCGCGTTCAGCGGCAGCCGCAGCCCCGCCGGCGAGTCGCCCTCGAGCAACACGATGCGGCCGCGACGCAGCCGCCAGTTCGCGCTGGCCCAGCCGAGGTCGTCGTCGCGGCGGTGCACCGGCAGCACGAAAGCCGTTGGCGTCGTGGTGGACTCGTCGAGGCGCTGCAGCAGCGTGGCGCGGTCGGCGGCGTCGTCCCCGGCATCGGGCCCGAGGTCTTCGGCCGGCTGCACCGGATCCCCGGCGGGCAGTCGCACCGCGGTCGCGAGCCGCGCCAGCGGATCCTCGTAGGCCGGGCGCACCTGCGTGGCGGGCAGCCCGAGGCCCCCGGCGACATGGGTGAGCACGCGCTGGGCCGCCTGCGCGTCGACTGGCGCGACTGCCGGGCCCCACGGGAAGGCCAGCAGCGCGTCGTTGGTCCACAGCGGGCGCCCGTCGGTGCGCCAGTACAGCGCGATCTGCCAGCGCGGCAACGGCTCTCCCGGATACCACTTGCCCTGGGCGTGCTGGACCAGCCCCTGCGGCGCCCACACGGATTTCAGCCGCGCGGTCAGTTCGGCGGCGCGCTCGCGCTTGTGCGGGCCGTCGGCGGCCGTCGTCCACTCCTCGTCGACCTGGTTATCCACCGAGACGAACGTCGGCTCGCCGCCCACGGTCAGCCGGACGTCGCCGGCGGCCAGGCGCTCGTCGACCCGCTGGCCGACCTCGCAGATCGTCTGCCAGGCCTGGTCGGTGTAGGGCAGGGTGACGCGCGGGTCCTCGTGGACGCGGGTGACGGTGTTGGAAAACTCCAGCTCTGACCCGCACGGCCCGGTGCCGCCGGTGATCGGTGCCGCGGAGGACGGGTGCGGCGTGGCCGCCAGCGGAATGTGGCCTTCGCCGGCGAACAGGCCCGACGTCGGGTCCAGCCCGATCCAGCCCGCGCCGGGGACGTACACCTCGGTCCAGGCGTGCAGGTCGGTGAAGTCGGCGGCGGGACCGGACGGCCCGTCCAGCGCCTCGATGTCCGACGCCAGCTGCACCAGGTAGCCGGACACGAACCGGGCGGCCAGCCCCAGCTGGCGCAGGATCGACACCAGCAGCCACGCCGAGTCCCGACACGAGCCGATGCCGGTGCGCAGCGTGTGATCCGGCGTCTGGACGCCCGGTTCCATCCGCACGCTGTAGCCGACGTCCGCGTTGACCGCCCGGTTCAGCGCGACCAGGAAGTCGATGGTGCGGGTGCCGTCGGGCACCGAGAAGTTTTGCACCCAGGCCTGCGCCAGGGCGCCGGGCCCGGTCCCTTCGCCGTCCTCGTCGACGGGGCTCAGGTACGGCTTGAGATCGTCGGCCAGCGCCTTGGGGTAGCCCGCCCCGACCCATGGCCACCTTTCGGCCCAGTCCTCGATGAAGAAATCGAACGGGTTGATCACCTTGAGGTCGGCGATCAGCCCGACGGTGATGGTCAGGCTCTGCGCGGGATTCGGAAACACCAGCCGAGCCAGGAAATTGCCCAGTGCATCCTGCTGCCAGTTGATGAAGTGGTCGGATGGCTCGACGCGCAGCGAATAGGCCTCGATGGGGGTGCGGGAGTGCGGCGCCGGGCGAAGCCGTACGACGTGCGGGTACACCTGCACCAACCGGTCAAAGGTGTAGCTGGTGCGATGCTCCAGCGCAACTTTGATGCTCATAACCGCAAATCTCATCACACCGGTCACGAGGCTGCAGCGCAGTGCAATTGGATGACCAGACGCAAAAACCCCCGACACGCCGTGCGTGCGGGGGCCTTTGCGTCTGTTCGCGCTAGCTGTACTGCGGGGGAGGACCCGGCGGGTATCCCGGCGGGGGACCCTGCGGGTACCCGGGAGGGCCACCGGGCCCGGGCTGCTGGGTGATCTCGGCGACCTGCCCGCCGCTGAGCTTGCGGTACCCGTAGGTGAGCACCAGCGCGTTGAACGGGATCGCGACGATCGAGCCGAGCCCGCACGTCACGACGCTGGCCACAGTCGACAGGATCAGCAGGAGGACGCACAGCAGGGTCGGGCCCACATTGGCCCGGACCGTGGCGATGCTGGCCTTGATCGCATCGACCGGCGACAGGGAACGGTCGATCGCAAACTGGATCGAGAAGATCGCCAGGACGCCGAAGATCAGGCCCGGGATGATGCACAACACCAAGCCGATCCCGACGCCGATGCCCACCAGCAGCGCGGTGAGGACGGCCCCGCCGAAGTTGCGCGGCTTGAAGAACGTGCCGATCTCCACCGGCTTGCCGTCGGCGATGTCAAGGCTGCCCGAGGTGAACGAGGCGCTCTGGTAGATGCTCACCACGAATGACAACAGCGCGATAAGCAGCGTGATGACCAAGAAGCCGGCACCCATCCCGGAACTTCCGGCCGTGTAGGTGCCGGTGCTCGGGTCATAGGTCCCCGGGGTGGGGCTGGGCGTCGCGGCGAACCGCACCCCAGACAGGATCCCGTTGACGATCAGGTAGATCAGCGCCGACACGGCGAGCGGTACCGCATTCTGGGTGAACTTGTTCCACGCCCAGCCCGCCACGTCGCCGAAGCCGAACGGCGCAGCGGGGCCGCCGATCTGGCCGCCGGGCGCGCCGCCGTAGCCCGGCGGCTGTCCGTAGCCGGCCTGGGGGGCGCCGTAGCCCGGGCCACCGGGCGGGGGCGGCGGCGGGGGCGGAGCCCCATAACCACCGGGCTGTCCTCCGGGCGGTCCGTAGCCGGGCGGCGGAGGCGGCGGCGCGTTGTACTGGGGCGGCGGAGGCGGTGCGCCGTAGTTGGGAGGCGGGTAACCCGAAGGTCCTGGATTGTTGCCGTAGGGGTCTTGAGGTTGGCTCATAGCCGTCCTAATTGCTGTCGTCGGTCCACCGGAACTGGGCAACCCGGAACTTAGCAAATTAGAGGGCAACACGCGCGGGTTGGGCGCACGGAACTTTTGGCGGGACCGGTGTCAGCCCAGCATGGTATGCCTGAAACCGTGTCCGACGGTCTGTTTGAGGTGCCCGGCGCGCCGCCGACGACCGGTGGTGATCTGACGGCTTCGGGCGCGTCGACCGGGGCGCCGCTCGCGGTGCGGATGCGTCCGGCGTCGCTGGACGAAGTGGTCGGGCAGGACCACCTGCTGGCGCCCGGGTCGCCGCTGCGGCGCCTGGTCGAGGGTTCGGGTGTGGCGTCGGCCATTCTCTACGGGCCACCGGGCAGCGGAAAGACGACGCTGGCCGCGCTCGTCTCGCAGGCGACGGGCCGTCGGTTCGAGGCGCTCTCGGCGCTGTCGGCCGGGGTCAAGGATGTTCGGGCCGTGATAGATACCGCACGCCGGGCGCTGCTGCACGGCGAGCAGACGGTGCTGTTCATCGACGAGGTGCACCGCTTTTCCAAGACCCAGCAGGACGCGCTGCTGTCCGCGGTGGAGAACCGGGTGGTGCTGCTGGTGGCCGCGACCACCGAGAACCCGTCGTTCTCCGTGGTCGCGCCGCTGCTGTCCCGGTCGCTGATCCTGCAACTGCGCCCGCTGGCCGCCGACGACATCCGCACGGTCGTCCAGCGCGCGATCGACGACCCCCGTGGCCTGGGTGGGCGCGTGGCGGTGGCTCCAGACGCCGTCGAGTTGCTGGTGCAGCTGGCCGCCGGCGACGCCCGTCGGGCATTGACGGCGCTGGAAGTGGCGTCCGAGGCGGGCGCTGACGTCACCGTCGAGACCATCGAGCAGTCCCTGGACAAGGCCGCCGTGCGCTACGACCGCGACGGCGACCAGCATTACGACGTCGTCAGCGCGTTCATCAAGTCGGTGCGCGGCTCCGACGTCGACGCCGCGCTGCACTATCTGGCCCGCATGCTGGTCGCCGGAGAGGATCCGCGTTTCGTCGCGCGCCGGCTGATGATCCTGGCCAGCGAGGACGTCGGCATGGCCGACCCGACGGCGCTGCCTGTCGCGGTGGCGGCCGCGCAGACCGTCGCCCTGATCGGCATGCCCGAGGCTCAGCTGACGCTGGCCCACGCCACCGTCCACCTGGCCACCGCGCCGAAGTCGAATGCCGTCACCACCGCCCTCGGCGCGGCGATGGCTGACATCAAGGGGGGTCGCGCCGGCCTGGTGCCCGCTCATCTGCGCGACGGCCACTACTCCGGCGCGGCGGCACTGGGCAATGCGCAGGGCTACAAATATTCCCACGACGACCCGGATGGCGTTGTCGCCCAACAATATCCACCCGACGAGCTGGTCGGCGTGGACTACTATCGCCCCACCAACCACGGCGCCGAGCGGGATATCGCGGGCCGAGTCGACCGGCTGCGCGCGATCATTCGTCGCAAGCGCGGTTGACTCTGCGTCTACTGCGCAGGCCGCGGGTAGGGAGCGCGCCCGCCGCCGCGGTTGACTCTGCGTGTACTGCGCAGGCCGCGGGTAGGCCGCGGCCCGCCGCCGCGGTTGATTCTGCGTGTACTGCGCAGAAGTGCGGGTAGGGAGCGCGCTGGGCGCAGAGTCAGCGGCGGTGTGGCGGGTCGCGGCCCGCCGACGCGGTTGATTCTGCGTGTACTGCGCAGAAGTGCGAGTGGGGAGCGCGCTGGGCGCAGAGTCAGCGACGGGAGGCCGTCAGACCAGCTCCGGCACCCGCAGGTGTGCGACGGCGAGCTCGAACTCCTCGACGTCGTATTGGTCCACGCCCAGGTTGCGCAGCTGCGCGGTGCGCAGCGAACGGGACTGCTCCCGGTTGCGGTCCATCGCTTCCATGCTGTCGAAGGTCGTCGACACGACGGCGCGGGCGGATATCGAGTCGATCAGCATGCTGGTGCTGCAGAAGCCTTCGAGCTCCTCGATCTCCGGCACGATCACGAGGCGGTAGTAGTCGATCGCGTGATCGAACTGGTCGGGGCGCACTTTGACCCACGTCGCGCGCACACAGGCGTCGGGGCCCGAGCGGTGGTCGCGGTGCAGCACTGCGATCTCCCACTGGTCGACGGCGGTGCGGCCACCGAACGTCTCCGCAGCTTGCTTACGTACCGGCCACACCCGCTCGGCGCTGTCGCGCATGGCTTCGTGGGAATCCCAGGAGCTGGTCGCTATGCATCTACCGGTGTCCCGGTTGACCAACAGCGACAGGCCCAGACAGCCTTCGATCTCACTGAGGGCCGGCATCACCACGTCGCGCACGTGCGCGATGCCTGCGTCGATGGACCCTGGCTCGGCCTGGATGGTCGTAGAGCGTGCGAACGCGTACACAGTCGGCCCTCTCGGTGTCGGGCAGCGCCCCGACGCGCCACCGGTAAACCAATACGTTCCTCCGACGAATTAGTCATGGCAATAGGTTCCGACCGGGAACGTAGGGTGGAACGGATGAATACCGATGTGCTGGACGTGGACACCGCGCGGCACCGCATCGTCGATCTGACCGACGCGGTGCGCAGGTTCTGTTTCAGCTATGGCGACGGCCTGTGCAACGTGTTCGTCCCGCACGCGACGGCGGGGGTGGCGATCATCGAGACCGGGGCCGGGTCGGACGACGACTTGGTGGACACCCTGGAACGGCTGTTGCCGCGCGACGACCGCTACCGGCACGCACACGGCTCGGCGGGCCACGGCGCCGACCACGTGTTGCCGGCGATCGTCGCGCCGTCGATCTCGATCCCGGTATCCGGCGGCGAGCCGTTGCTGGGCACGTGGCAGAGCATCGTGCTCGTCGACCTCAACCGGGACAATCCGCGGCGTTCCGTGCGATTGAGCTTTCTGGAAGGGTAGGCGTCGGCTCACCGGTACTGTGGGCCATCAAAATGCCTCGTTGGACATTCCTCCAACAAGCCTGGCGAATAGGCTGGCAAGCAACCCCGAGCAGGAATTGAGAGAGAAGAACAGTGCAGACACACGAGATCAGGAAGCGGTTCCTTGATCATTTCGTGAAGGCGGGCCACACCGAGGTGCCGAGCGCATCGGTGATCCTCGACGACCCCAACCTGCTGTTCGTCAACGCCGGCATGGTCCAATTCGTCCCCTTCTTCCTGGGGCAGCGCACCCCGCCGTACGCGACGGCCACGAGCATCCAGAAGTGCATCCGCACGCCGGACATCGACGAGGTGGGCATCACCACCCGGCACAACACCTTCTTCCAGATGGCCGGCAACTTCAGCTTCGGCGACTACTTCAAGCGCGGGGCCATCGCGCTGGCCTGGGACCTGCTGACCAATTCGGTGTCCGAGGGGGGATACGGCCTGGACCCGGAAAAGCTATGGGCCACGGTGTATCTCGACGATGACGAGGCTGCCGGACTGTGGCAGGAGATCGCCGGACTGCCCGCCGAGCGGATCCAGCGCCGCGGCATGGCCGACAACTACTGGTCGATGGGCATCCCCGGACCGTGCGGGCCGTCGTCGGAGATCTACTACGACCGTGGGCCGGAGTTCGGCCCCGAGGGCGGGCCCGTCGTCAACGAGGACCGCTACCTCGAGGTCTGGAACCTCGTGTTCATGCAGAACGAGCGCGGGGAGGGCACCAGCAAGGAGGACTACGAGATCCTCGGGCCGCTGCCGCGCAAGAACATCGACACCGGCATGGGCGTCGAGCGGATCGCGCTGGTCCTGCAGAAAGTGGCCAACGTCTACGAGACCGACTTGCTGCGGCCGGTGATCGACTTGGTGGCCTCTCGGGCGCCGCGCCCCTACGACGTGGGTAATCACCCCGACGACGTGCGCTACCGCATCATCGCCGACCACAGCCGCACCGCCGCGATCCTGATCGGCGACGGCGTCAGCCCCGGCAACGACGGCCGCGGTTACGTCCTAAGGCGCCTGCTACGACGGGTGATCCGCTCCGCCAAGCTACTCGGTATCGACACCCCGATCGTCGGCGACCTGATGGCCACCGTCCGCGACGCGATGGGCCCGTCGTATCCCGAGCTGGTCAGCGACTTCGACCGGATCAACCGCATCGCCGTCGCCGAGGAGACCGCCTTCAACCGGACCCTCGCGTCGGGCTCGAGGCTGTTCGACGACGTCGCGGGCACCGCCAAATCATCCGGCACCACCGTGGTTTCCGGCTCGGACGCCTTCACCCTGCACGACACCCATGGCTTCCCGATCGAGCTCACCCTGGAGATGGCGGCCGAGGCCGGGCTGACAGTCGACGAGGCGGGCTTCCGCGAGCTGATGGCCGAGCAGCGGCAGCGCGCCAAGGCTGACGCCGCCGCCCGCAAGCACGCGCACGCCGACCTGACCGCGTACCGCGAGCTGGTTGACGCGGGCCCGACGGAGTTCACCGGGTTCGACCAGTTATCCTCCGAGGCAACGGTTCTGGGCATCTTCGTGGATGGCAAGCGGGTCCCGGTGGTGTCGCACGCCGACACCCTCGAGGCCGACCGGGTGGAGCTGGTGCTGGACCGCACCCCGCTGTACGCGGAGTCCGGCGGCCAGCTCGCCGACATCGGCGCGATCACCGGAACCGGCTCGGGCGAGAGCGCCCGCGCCGCGGTCACCGACGTGCAGAAGATCGCGAAAACCCTGCACGCGCACCGGGTCAACGTCGAGTCGGGGGAGTTCGTCGAGGGCGACACCGTGGTCGCGGCCGTCGACCCGGGCTGGCGCAAGGGTGCCACGCAGGGGCACTCGGGCACCCACATGGTGCACGCCGCACTGCGACAGGTGCTGGGCCCCAACGCCGTTCAGGCCGGCTCGCTGAACCGGCCGGGGTATCTGCGATTCGACTTCAACTGGCAGGGTCCGCTGAGCGAAGACCAGCGCACCCAGATAGAAGAGGTCACCAACGAGGCCGTCCAGGCCGACTTCGAGGTACACACCTTCACCGAGCAGTTGGAGAAGGCCAAGGCGATGGGCGCGATGGCGCTGTTCGGCGAGGCCTACCCCGACCGGGTGCGGGTGGTCGAGATGGGTGGGCCGTTCTCGCTGGAGCTGTGCGGCGGCACGCACGTGCACAACACCGCGCAGATCGGCCCGGTCACCATCCTGGGCGAATCGTCGATCGGGTCCGGGGTGCGACGGGTCGAGGCCTACGTCGGGCTGGAGTCGTTCCGGCATCTGGCGAAGGAGCGCGCGCTGATGGCCGGGCTGGCGTCGTCGCTGAAGGTGCCGTCCGACGAGGTGCCGGCGCGGGTGGCCAACCTGGTGGAGCGGCTGAAGGCCGCCGAGAAGGAACTCGAACGCGCCCGGCAGGCCGGCGCCAAGGCGGCCGCCACGAATGCGGCCGCGGGCGCCGAGCGCATCGGTAACGTGCGACTGGTGGCGCAGCGGATGTCGGGCGGTATGACGGCGGCCGACCTCCGTTCGCTGGTCGGTGACATCCGCGGCAAGCTCGGCGCCGATCCGGCGGTCGTCGCGCTGATCGCCGAGGGGGAGAGCTCGTCGGTCCCGTACGCGGTGGCGGCCAACCCGGCCGCTCAGGATCTCGGGATCCGCGCCAACGAGCTGGTCAAGCAGCTCGCCGTGGCCGTCGACGGCCGCGGCGGCGGCAAGGCCGACCTGGCGCAGGGCTCGGGCAAGAACCCGGGCGGCATCGACGCGGCGCTGGACGCGGTCCGCTCCGAGATCGCCGTGATAGCGCGGGTCGGCTGAGTGGTCTCGTCACAACACCGGCTGCCGGACCGGCCCGGCGATCTGGACCCGGGTCGGGGCCGCAGGCTCGGGATCGACGTGGGCAGCGTGCGTATCGGCGTGGCGTCCAGCGACCCCGACGGCATCCTGGCCACCCCGGTGGAAACCGTGCGCCGCGACCGCTCCGGCAAACATCTGCGCAGGCTGGCGGCGCTGGTCGCCGAGCTGGAAGCCGTCGAGGTGATCGTCGGGCTGCCGCGCACCCTGGCCGACCGCACGGGTCCGTCGGCGCAGGACGCGATCGAGGTGGCCGACGCCGTCGCGCAGCGGGTCGCCCCGGTGCCGGTGCGCCTCGCCGACGAGCGGCTGACCACGGTCAGCGCCCAGCGGTCGCTGCGCGCGGCGGGCGTGTCGGCGAAAGACCAGCGCGCGGTGATCGACCAGGCCGCCGCGGTGGCGATCCTGCAGTCGTGGCTCGACCAGCGCCGGGATGCCGTCGATGGCTGAGGACCTGGACAGCGAACGGGCCGAGCCCGAGGCCGTGGGTCCGGCCCGGCCGGCGCGGAGCCGCCTGGACCGCATCCAGGCCGAGCGCGGACGTCGGCGCCGACGCTTCACCCACCGGGTGACGCTCGCCGTGCTCATCGTCGTCGTGGTCGCGGCCGGCGTGATCGGCGTGAAGTTCTGGCACACGATGTTCGGCGCCAGCGACGACTACACCGGCAGCGGCAAGCAGGACATCATGATCCAGATCCAGTCCGGCGACTCCACCACCGCGATCGGCGAGACGCTGCTCAGCAAGGGCGTCGTGGCGACGGTCAAGGCCTTCGTCCGGGCCGCGCGGGACAACGCCGCGATTTCGGCGATCCAGCCCGGCTTCTACCGGATGCGGACCGAAATCCCGGCGGCCGCCGCGGTCGCGCGGTTGATCGATCCGAGCAACCGGGTGGGCAAGCTGGTCATCCCCGAGGGACGCCAGCTCGACGACACCACGGACATGAAGACCAACAAGGTCAATCCCGGCATCTTCAGCCTGATCTCGAAGGCCACCTGTGTGGATCTCGACGGCGATCGACACTGCGTCTCGGTCGACGCGCTGCGCAAGGCCGCGGCCGAAAGCCCCCCGGTGGCGCTGGCGGTGCCGCCGTGGGCCATGGATGCGGTGACCGCACTCGGCAGCGACCACCGCCGCATCGAGGGCCTGATCGGGCCGGGGACCTTCAACGTCGACCCGTCGGCCACGCCCCAGAACATCCTGGCGGGCCTGATCACCGGTGGCGCGGCGCTGTACACGCAGTCCGGGCTGACCGACACCGCCGCGCTCGGCCTGACGCCGTACAACGTCCTGGTGGTGGCGTCGCTGGTGGAGCGGGAGGCCAAGCCGCAGGACTTCGCGAAGGTGGCGCAGGTCATCTACAACCGTCTGCACGAGCACCGCACGCTGGAGTTCGACTCCACGGTGAACTATCCGCTCGACCGCCGCGAGGTGGCCACCAGCGACGCGGACCGCGCCCAGCACACACCCTGGAACACCTACATCCTGCAGGGCTTGCCGGCCACCGCGATCGGTTCGCCGGGGATGGACGCGCTGCGCGCCGCCGAGCACCCCGAGCCCGGTGACTGGCTGTACTTCGTCACCATCGACGTCCAGGGGACGACGCTGTTCACCCGGGACTACAAGCAGCATCTGGCGAACATCGAGCTGGCCAAGCACAACGGTGTCCTCGACAGCGCGCGCTAGCCTGGGGCGACAGCGCATTTCGTGCCATAGCCCCCACACCCGGACGAACCGATGACTGGCGACGCTAGGAAAGCGGCGGTGCTTGGCTCGCCGATCGCGCATTCGCGCTCGCCGCAGCTGCACCTGGCCGCCTACCGCGCCCTGGGCCTGCACGACTGGACCTACGACCGCATCGAGTGCGGCGCCGACGAGCTGCCCGGCGTGGTAGGCGGGTTCGGGCCGGAGTGGGTCGGGGTTTCGGTGACGATGCCGGGCAAGTTCGCCGCGCTGCGGTTCGCCGACGAGCACACCCCGCGCGCCGAGCAGGTCGGGTCGGCCAACACCCTGGTCCGCACGGCGCGTGGCTGGCGCGCCGACAACACCGACGTCGACGGCGTCACCGGGGCGCTCGGACAGGTCTCCGGCCGGGCGCTGGTGTGCGGGTCCGGCGGCACCGCGCCCGCGGCCGTCGTCGGGCTGGCGCACCTGGGCGTCAGCGGGATCACCGTGGTGGCGCGCAATCCGGAGAAGGCGGCGCGGCTGGTGGACCTCGGCACGCGGATCGGCGCGCAGGCCCGGTTCTGCGCGCTGGACAGCGACGAGTTACCCGACGAGGTCGCCGCCGCTCAGGTGCTGGTCAGCACCATCCCCGTCGAGGTGGCCGAGCGCTATGCCGGCACCTTCGCCGCCATCCCGGTCCTGCTGGACGCCGTTTACGACCCCTGGCCCACGCCGCTGGCCGCCGCCGTGGCCGCCGCCGGCGGACGGGTGATCAACGGCCTGCAGATGCTGCTGCATCAGGCGTTCGCACAGGTCGAGCAGTTCACCGGGCTGCCCGCGCCGCGGGAAGCGATGACTTGCGCGCTGGAGGAATTGCTCTAGCGTGCAGCTGCATGCGGATCGCTTGCGTCGCCGTGGTGCTGGCGTGGCTAACGACGTTGAGCTGCTACGACTTTCGGCATCGCCGCCTGCCCAACTCGCTGACGCTGCCCGGCGCGGCGGTGATCCTGCTGGGTGGCGCGTTGTTCGGCCGCGGGTTGGCGGCGCTGGCCGGGGCGGCGGCGTTGAGCGGGCTGTATCTGTTGGTGCACCTGGCGGCGCCGGCGGGGATGGGCGCCGGCGACGTCAAGCTGGCGATCGGCGTCGGCGCTTTGACTGGGTACTTCGGCGCCGAGGTGTGGTTTCTGGCGGCGCTGGCCGCGCCGGTGCTGACGGCGCTGTGCGCCCTGGCTGTCCGGGCGCGCGCCGTGCCGCACGGTCCGGCGATGTGTATGGCGACGGCCGCCGCGTGCGGCCTGCTGGGCTGAGCCGGGTCAACGCGCTTCGAGACGGAACCGCAGGCAGGCCATGGGTTCGGCGCCGTGGACGTCGCAGCCGTAGGCGGATTTGAAGTAGCGACGGTGGCGCGTACGCCAGTCCTCGATGTCGGTGAAGCCCTCACCTTCGGCTTGGGCGAACTCCCAGGTGACTTCGTCGAAGGGGATGACCTCGACCCGGGTGACGACGATGACGCCGACGCTGGTGCCGTCCGGCCCCACGACGGCGAGTCGTTCACCGACATGCTCCAGCTCCTCGCCCTCCGCCTCGTACTCGCTCACCAGCCCGGCCGCCGCCGTCTTGGCACCGGACAGCACGAGGTTCACCAGACTGGTCCGCAACGGGGTACCGGCTGTTCCGAATTCGATACCGCGCAGGCCGTCGATTCTGGGGAACGCCATCGGGAAAGACTAAGCGCTGCGCGGATGAGGCGAACCGCACTGGCTGAAGGGGCGCGACGGGACCCCATGGGAAGATGGTTCACGTGTTGCGCTGGATAACTGCCGGGGAGTCGCACGGCCGCGCGTTGGTGGCCGTGGTCGAGGGCATGGTCGCCGGCGTGGAGGTCACCTCCACCGAAATCGCCGACGAACTGGCCCGTCGCCGGCTGGGCTATGGCCGCGGCGCGCGGATGAAGTTCGAGCGCGACGCGGTGACCATGCTGTCCGGCGTGCGGCACGGCATCACCCTCGGCGGGCCCATCGCGATCGAGATCGGCAACACCGAGTGGCCGAAGTGGGAGACCGTGATGGCCGCGGACCCCGTCGACCCGGCTGAGCTGGCGGAACTGGCGCGCAACGAGCCGCTGACCCGGCCGCGCCCGGGCCACGCCGACTACGCGGGCATGCTCAAGTACGGCTTCGACGACGCCCGCCCGGTGCTGGAGCGGGCCAGCGCCCGTGAGACCGCCGCCCGCGTCGCGGCGGGGACCGTCGCGCGCGCGTTCCTGCGTCAGGCGCTCGGGGTCGAGGTGCTCTCGCACGTCATCTCGATCGGCGCGTCGGCGCCGTACGACGGGCCGCCGCCCCGGTCCGACGACCTCGCCGCCATCGACGCCAGCCCGGTCCGGGCGTACGACAAGGCGACCGAGGAAGCCATGATCACCGAGATCGAGGCGGCCAAGAAGGACGGCGACACCCTGGGCGGGGTGGTGGAAGTCGTCGCGCAGGGCCTGCCGGTCGGGCTGGGGTCGTTCACCAGCGGCGACAACCGGCTGGACAGCCAACTGGCCGCCGCCGTGATGGGCATCCAGGCGATCAAGGGCGTGGAGATCGGCGACGGCTTCGAGACCGCACGCCGTCGCGGCAGCCGCGCCCACGACGAGATGTATCCAGGGCCCGACGGCGTCGTCCGCTCCACCAACCGCGCGGGCGGGCTGGAGGGCGGCATGACCAACGGCCAGCCGCTGCGGGTACGCGCCGCGATGAAGCCGATCTCCACGGTCCCCAAGGCGCTGGCCACCGTCGACATGGCGACCGGCGACGAGGCCGTCGCCATCCACCAGCGCTCCGACGTCTGCGCGGTACCGGCCGCCGGGGTCGTCGTGGAGACCATGGTGGCCCTGGTGCTGGCGCGTGCGGCGCTGGAGAAGTTCGGCGGCGATTCACTGACCGAGACGCGCCGCAACATCGAGGCCTACCAGCGCGCGGTCGCCGACCGCGAAGCGCCGGCCGCGCGGGCTTCCGGAGGCTAGCCGGCCATGGCACCCAAGGCGGTACTCGTAGGGCTGCCGGGCTCGGGCAAGTCGACCATTGGCCGGCGGCTGTCCAAGGCGCTCGGCGTCGAAATGATCGACACCGACGCCATGATCGAGCAGCGCACCGGGCGCAGCATCGCCGACATCTTCGCCACCGACGGCGAGCAGGAATTCCGTCGCATCGAGGAGGAAGTGGTGCGCTCGGCGCTGGCCGAACACGACGGCGTGGTGTCCCTCGGCGGCGGCGCGGTCATCAGCCCGGGCGTGTGCGCAGCGCTGGCCGGACACACCGTGATCTACCTGGAAATCAGTGCCGCCGAAGGGGTTCGGCGCACCGGCGGCAACACGGTGCGTCCGCTGCTCGCCGGACCCGACCGCGCCGAGAAGTTTCGCGCCCTGATGGCCCAGCGGATACCGCTGTATCGGCGCGTCGCGACCATCAGGGTCGACACCAATCGCCGCAACCCCGGGGCGGTGGTCCGCTACATCATGTCGCGGCTGCCGAACCGCGAGACCACCACCGAGGTAGAGGCCGCCAAATGACCCATATCCCAGCGCCGGTCACCGTTCAGGTGGCCGTCGACCCCCCGTACCCGGTGGTGATCGGCACCGGCTTGATGAACGAGCTTGAGGACCTGCTTTCCGACCGGCACCGCGTGGCGATCCTGCACCAACCGGTGCTGGCGCAGACTGCGGAGGCGATCCGAAACCATCTGGCGGACAAGGGCGTCGACGCACACCGCATCGAAATCCCGGACGCCGAAGCCGGTAAGGAACTGCCCGTCGTGGGGTTCATCTGGGAAGTGTTGGGCCGCATCGGGATCGGCCGCAAGGATGCGCTGATCAGCCTGGGCGGTGGGGCCGCGACCGACGTGGCCGGATTCGCGGCGGCCACCTGGCTACGGGGCGTGTCGATCGTGCACGTTCCCACCACGCTGCTCGGCATGGTCGACGCGGCCGTCGGCGGCAAGACCGGCATCAACACCGAGGCCGGCAAGAACCTGGTCGGGGCGTTTCATCAGCCGCTCGCCGTGCTCGTCGATATCGCGACGCTGCAAACCTTGCCGCACAACGAGATCGTCGCCGGGATGGCGGAGGTGGTCAAGGCCGGCTTCATCGCCGACCCGGTGATCCTGGACCTCATCGAGGCCGATCCGCAGGCCGCGCTGGACCCGGCGGGTGAGGTGCTGCCGGAGCTGATCCGGCGCGCGATCGCCGTCAAGGCAGAGGTCGTCGCCGCCGACGAGAAGGAGTCCGAGCTCCGCGAAATCCTGAACTACGGCCACACGTTGGCGCATGCTATCGAGCGTCGCGAGCGCTACCGGTGGCGCCACGGCGCCGCCGTCTCGGTGGGGCTGGTGTTCGCCGCGGAGTTGGCCCGGCTGGCTGGGCGCCTCGACGACGCGACCGCCGAGCGGCATCACCGCATCCTGACGTTGCTCGGCCTGCCCACCAGCTATGACGCCGACGCGCTGCCGGAGTTGCTCGAATACATGGCCGGGGACAAGAAGACCCGGGCCGGGGTGCTGCGGTTCGTGGTGCTCGACGGGCTGGGCAAGCCGGGGCGGTTGGTCGGGCCGGACCCGGGGCTGCTGGTGACCGCGTACGCGGGAGTGTGTGCTCCATGACCGTGCACGTCATCAACGGCCCCAACCTGGGCCGGTTGGGCCAGCGCGAGCCCGCCGTCTACGGCAGCACCACTCACGATCAGCTGGTGGCGATGATCGAACGAGAAGCCGCCACGCTAGGGCTCAAAGCTGTTGTACGGCAAAGTGATAGCGAGGCCGAGCTGCTGGATTGGATCCATCAAGCCGCCGATGCCGGTGAGCCGGTGATCCTCAACGCGGGCGGGTTGACCCACACGTCGGTGGCGCTGCGCGACGCGTGCGCCGAACTGCGTGCGCCGCTGATCGAGGTGCACATCTCCAACGTGCATGCCCGCGAGGAGTTTCGGCGCCATTCCTATCTGAGTCCGGTCGCGACCGGCGTGATCGTCGGGCTTGGTATCCAGGGCTACCTGCTCGCCCTGCGGTATCTGGCTTCCGGTTAGGGCGCGGGGCAGTTCGCGTCAGCCAGCCGGCTGAGGGCTAGCTGGACGGTTCGCGGCTGGGAGACATGTGCCGGTTTGCCCGCCTCTGCGCGACACGCTGTCGCTGCGGGCTGGGCAAACAGCTAGATGCCGACTGTCTTGTGGCACGTGGGGCTTGTGAGACCAACGCAGTGTCGCATCGTGAAGTGTGCCGGTGTGTCGCCGTATATCTGCGCACGCTCGCGAGCAAGCGAGGGGACCAGACGCCCGGCCGTTTACACCACATCGCCTGAACCGCCTCTAATGTGCAGCCAGACCGCGTCGGTGGCGTGGGGGCGTGGCGGCGGTGGTGAGGGGCCTCAAATGTGCGGCAAACGCCCTGTCGGCTCTGCATTTTGAGGCCCGTCGCGGCGTGGGGGCGTGGCGGCGGTGGTGAGGGGCCTCAAATGTGCGGCAAACGCCCTGTCGGTCCTGCATTTTGAGGCCCGTCGTGGCGTGGGGGCGTGGCGGCGGTGGTGAGGGGCCTCAAATGTGCGGCAAACGCCCTGTCGGTCCTGCATTTTGAGGCCCGTCGTGGCGTGGGGGCGTGGGCCGTGGTGGTGAGGGGCCTCAAATGTGCGGCAAAACCCCTGTCGGTCCTGCATTTTGAGGCCCGTCGCGGCCAAGCCGTCCGTCGCGGCCAAGCCGCCCGTCGGGGCCAAGGCCAAGCCGCCCGTCGGGGCCAAGGCCAAGCCCGCTAACGCCAAGCCCGCTAACGCCAAGCCCGCCAACGCCAAGCCCGCCAGGTCTAGTCCTTGCGCCGCGTGTCGTGCGGCTTGGTCGCGTCGTCGTTAAGGCGAATGACCTCGGTGGGCGAGTCGCTGGTGTTGATCACCTCGGTGCGCGAATCGTGTGCGACGGTCGGTGCCGCTTCGGTGTGCGCCGCTCGAGTGGGGATCTCCTCGGTGCGGGTGTCGCGCTCGGCGGTGGCCACCGCGGACGTCCGCTCCTCGGTCTGCGCCGACGAGTCGCGCTGCACGGGAATCTCCCCGGTCGGGGAGTCGTCGGCGCGGACGGACGAGAAGACGTCGGCCCCCGCGCGGTCCCGGCTGCCGTCGTGTTTCGGCGCCTCGGGAGCGTTGCGGTCGATCAGCCAGCGGCCCACTGCCACGCCGATGATCGCGGGCACAAAGACGATGAGGGCAGTGAAGGCGGCGAACGTCGTGACCTCGTTGATCAGGCCGCCGGTGTAGAGCCCGCTATAGGCCATGGAGATGAGCCAGGACACCGCGCCGCTGAGGACGCCCGCCAGGATGCCGCCCAGCAGCCAGGTCATCGCCAGGTCCTCGCGGCGGTCCGGGTCAGGCTGCGCCGTGGCGTCGGCGCGACCGTCGATCAGACCCCATGCCACGACGGCGATGACGAAGAGGAGCAGCAACGTCAGACTGATCAACCCGGACATCGTCGGCCAGGCGTTGATCACCGCCCCCTGAATCAAGCGGAGAACGATCATCAACCCGGCGAACACGAGTCCGCGCAGCATCCAGTTCCTCATGGGCAATCAGAGTAGCGAGTACCGTCAAGGGTCGTGACACATTCCCAGCGTCGACACAACCTGAAAACCCAAATTGTTGCCAAAAAGCTCGACGCGATGCTGGTCACAGACCTGGTGAATATCCGCTATTTATCCGGATTCACCGGCTCCAATGGCGCGTTGCTGATCTTCGCCGACGACCGCGAACCGGTCCTGGCCACCGACGGTCGGTATCGCACCCAGGCCGCGACGCAGGCGCCGGGGATCGAGATCGCCATCGAGCGGGCTTGTGGCCGCCACCTGGCCGGCCGGGCCGCCGAGGCCGGAGTCCGCCGGCTGGGCTTCGAGAGCCACGTGATCACGGTCGACGGTCTGGACGCGCTGACGAACGAACTGGACGGCAAGAACGCGGTGCTGGTGCGCGCTTCGGGAATCGTCGAGGCGCTGCGCGAGGTCAAGGACGCCGGCGAGCTGGCGCTGCTGCGCCTGGCCTGCGAGGCGGCCGACGCGGCGCTGGCCGACATCATCGACCGCGGTGGCCTGCGCCCCGGCCGCACCGAGCGGGAGGTGAGCCGCGAGCTGGAGGCACTGATGCTCGACCACGGCGCCGACGCGGTCTCGTTCGAGACGATCGTGGCCACCGGCCCCAACTCGGCGATCCCGCACCACCGGCCCACCGACCGGACGCTGGCCGCCGGCGACTTCCTCAAGATCGACTTCGGCGCACTGGTCGCCGGCTACCACTCCGACATGACCCGCACGTTCGTGTTGGGCAAGGCCGCGGACTGGCAGCTGGAGATCTATCGGCTGGTCGCCGACGCGCAACGGGCCGGCCGGGAGGCCCTGAGCCCGGGCGCGGGCCTGCGCGACGTCGACGGCGCGGCGCGCCAGCTGATCGTCGACGCCGGCTACGGCGAGCAGTTCGGCCACGGCCTGGGACACGGCGTCGGCCTGCAGATCCATGAGGCGCCGGGCATCGGCGCCACCTCCGCCGGCACGCTGCTCGCGGGCTCGGTGGTCACCGTGGAACCCGGCGTCTATCTACCGGGCCGCGGCGGCGTGCGCATCGAGGACACTCTGGTGGTGGCCGGGGGTACGCACAAGCCGGAATTGCTGACCCGGTTCCCCAAAGAACTGGCCATTCTGACCTGACCCGCGTCCGTCGACTTCGATGCGGCGCGCAATTCGCGTATTCTTACCCGCGGGAACCCGACATTGTGGGCCTCGTTGCCGGCGGCCATAAGTTCGGCCGCGCGCTGCCCCGCCTGAGCGCGGGTAATCTCTACCGGGTTGGGCCCCAAGGATTGGGCGTTAGCCCGTTTCCCCATAACTGGCAATTTTGACGTAGGAGATTCACCGATCGTGCCGAGCACTGCTGACTTCAAAAACGGACTTGTCCTGGTTATCGACGGCCAGCTGTGGACGATCACCGAGTTCCAGCACGTCAAACCCGGTAAGGGACCGGCGTTCGTGCGCACCAAGCTGAAGAACGTGCTGTCGGGCAAGGTCGTCGACAAGACGTACAACGCGGGTGTGAAGGTGGACACGGCAACCGTCGACCGGCGCGACACGACCTACCTGTACCGCGATGGCTCGGACTTCGTGTTCATGGACAGCCAGGACTACGAGCAGCACCCGCTGCCCGAGTCGCTGGTCGGGGACGCGTCGCGGTTCCTGCTGGAGGGTCTGCCGGTACAGGTGGCGTTCCACAACGGCGCGCCGCTGTACATCGAGCTGCCCGTGTCCGTCGAACTCCAGGTCACCCACACCGAGCCCGGCCTGCAGGGCGACCGGTCCAGCGCGGGCACCAAGCCCGCCACGGTGGAGACCGGCGCCGAGATTCAGGTGCCGCTGTTCGTCAACACCGGCGACAAGCTGAAGGTGGACACCCGCGACGGCAGCTACCTGGGCCGGGTCAACGCCTGACCTATGGCCGACGGAAAACACGCCAAGCCCGTTAAAGGCCGCCACCAGGCCCGTAAACGTGCGGTGGACCTGCTGTTCGAGGCCGAGGCCCGCGGCCTGAGCCCGGCCGAGATGGTCGAGGTGCGCACCGCGCTGGCCGAGGCCAATCCCGACGTGGCGGCGCTGCACCCGTACACGGTCGCGGCGGCTCAGGGGGTGGGCGAGCACCTGGCCCACATCGACGACCTGATCACCTCGCATCTGCAGGGTTGGACGCTGGACCGGCTGCCCGCGGTGGATCGCTCGATTTTGCGGGTTGCGGTCTGGGAGCTGCTGCACGCCGACGACGTGCCGGAGCCGGTGGCCGTCGACGAGGCGGTCGAGCTGGCCAAGGAGCTGTCCACCGACGATTCGCCGGGCTTCGTCAACGGCGTGCTGGGCCAGGTCATGCTGGTGACCCCGCAGATCCGCGCGGCCGCGGAAGCCGTACAGAAGGCGGTCCGCGCCGGCGCCCCGGGCGCGACGGAGGTCCAGGGCACATGAATCGGTTGGAGCTGCGCGTCGTCGCCGCCAGTTTCCTGGCCGCGTCGGTGGTGCTGGGTGCCGTCATCTGCGCCGCCTTCGGGCAGGCAATCGTGGCGTCGGTGTTGTCGATCTACGGGCTGGCCGTGGGTGCCTGGCTGTACCACTCGGTCGAGCGGCTGATCGTCGCGCGCCGGATCAGCACGGTTCGCCAGGCCGCCAGGCCGCTGCAACCGCTGCTCCCGGTGATGGCCGCCATCATGGGTCTGTCGCAGGCCGTGGTGCGGTCGCTGAGCGACGTCACCGAATTGCCTTCGCGCAGTTTGGAACTGCCCGTCTTCCGGTGGCTGGGAAATAAGAGTGACAGCCCGCGGGTCGTGGAGGGCGACGACGAGCCGAAGCGCTAGCGCGCCGCACTGACGGGCTTTGCGAGACTGGGAGGCGCCCGTGATCACCTTGGACCGCCTGGTGAACGTGTTGGGCGGCTACGGGATTCGCTTGCGCTGGTCGTCCGTGCCGCGGTCGACCGAACTCCGCAGCGTGGTGATCCACGAAAACCGGCCCGCGCAAATCCCCGCGATCGGCGATGTCTTGCTGGCCATCGACGCCGAGTCGCTGAGCGAGGCGCTGCAGTGGGCCGCGTCGGCGCATGCCGTCGTGGTGCTGATGCGCGAGGCCGCGGAGCCGACGGCGTTTGACGAAGGCGCCGGCGCGGTGCTGGTGCTCGACGACGCGGTGTCGTGGAGCGAGGTCGCCGCGGTGGTCTACGGGCTGGTGCTGGAAGGCCGCGAGACGGAATCCGGTCGGGGTCCCACCGATCTGTTCGCACTCGCCGACAGCCTGGCCGACGCGACCGGCGGCGCGGTCACCATCGAGGACCGGATGTCGCGGGTGTTGGCGTATTCGCGGCTGCAGGAACAGGCCGACCCGGCGCGGGTGGCGACCATCCTGGGCCGTCAGACACCGGAGCGGCTGCGTGCGCTGCTCGAGGCGCGGGGCGTACTCGCCGACATCGAGGCCTCCGACGACCCGCTGTTCGTCGGCGCCGACGACGAAAACGGCCTGACCGGGCGCATGGTCGTCGCCGTGCGTTCGGGACGAGAGATCCTCGGGTCGGTATGGGTGGCCTGCGGGGCTGCGCTGAACGGTGCCGAACGCACCGCGCTGGCCGACGGTGCGCACACGGTGGCGCTGCATCTGCTGCGGTCCCGCGCGAGCGCGGACTTGGAGCGCCAGGTCGAATCCGAGCTGGTGATCCGGTTGCTGGAGGGCGCCATCGACGCCGCGACGGTGGCCAGCAGGCTCGGCCTGCCGCACAGCCCGCTGCGGGTGATCGCGCTGCAGGCGTTCGTCGGCGCCGAGCGCGATGCGGTGCTGTTGCTGGCCTTCGACCGCGCGACCACCGGATTCGGCTGGTCGCGGCCGGGCCGCAGCGCCCTGGCGGGCAACACCGTCTACACCCTGCTTCCCGGTGAGGAGCCGGAGGCGGCGCGGCGTTGGGTGAGCGGCCTGCGTGCGGCCCTGCCCGAGCACGTGACGGTCCTGGCGGGGATCAGCGCCGTGGCGGAGGTGGCCGACCTCGCCGCGGCCCGGCAAGAGGCCGACGAGTGTCTGGCGCTGCACGAGGTGTCCCGGGCAGGAGCCGCGCCGCCGGCATACGACGAGTCGTGGGATGCCATCCTGCTGCAGCGGCTGCGCCGTGCGGCGCGATCCGGCCGGACCCCCGATCGCGGACCGGTCGCCGAACTGCGCCGCCACGACGAGGCCAACGCGAGCGACTACCTGACCACGCTGAGGGCCTGGCTACAGGCCCAGGGTGACCCGGTCGCGGCCGGCGAAAGCCTGGGGGTGCATGAGAACACCGTGCGCTATCGGCTGCGCAAGATGGCCGAGATCACCAAGCTGCCCCTGGACGACCCAAGAAAGCGCCTCGCCATGACGATCGAACTGGCCGCCACGGACACCGATTGACGTTTGCGCCTGTCGCGGCGCGACAACGGGCGGCGTCGCGATTGTCGTGCCACGGCAATGCTTGCCGAGGCCGCCGGCAGCAGTATTGGGGTGATTGACCCGGTCGGTTGAATGGAGTGTGCGATGACCACCTCGCGGTGGCTGCGGACGCGCCTGTCGGGCGGTAATCCGTTGGTACGCACCAGTGACCGGCTGGAGGCACTGGTCTTAATCCTTGCCGTCGCGTTGTCGCTGATCGCCGTGCCGCTGTCCACCGCGGCGGGCACCGCTATTCACGATTCCCGCAGCCGCCAGCACGCCGCTCAGGGTCGGGCTCACCACACGGTGACCGCGACGGTCGTCGGGACCGGCGACGCGCGGCGAAACATCGACAGACCGACAATCACGGTGCCGGCAACATGGTTTGCGGCCGGCACCGAGCGCACCGGCGACGTCGCCGCACACCGGACGGCCAAAGTTGGCGACAGGATTTCGATTTGGGTGGACCACGACGGTTCGCCCGTCGGCCAACCGGTGCAAACCGCGCTCGAAGAAGCCGTGGTGTTCGCGTTCGCGCTCTGGTGCGGCGCCACCCTTTCAGCGGCGGCCCTGTTCGCCGGTGTTCGCGCCGCCCTGGACCGCGGCCGCGACATCGGCTGGCAACGGGACTTCGACTCCCTGGTCGGACGTATCTGAGACGGCACCGGCGGATGCGTTGTCGGGCCACGACAAACGACGACGTCCCCGTTGTCCGGTTCCGGCAAGCGCCGCGGTTGCCGGCCCACCAGCATGGGAGGCACGGATCGCGAATTCAATTGCGGAGGTGTGCGATGGGCAGCGACGAGCGTATCGACGGCGGGCCCCGGTCGGTGATCGTCATCGGGGCGGGCATCGTCGGATTGTCGACGGCGTGGTTTCTCCAGGAGCGCGGCGTCGACGTCACGGTGGTGGACCGCACCGGCTTCGCCGCCGGCGCGTCCTGGGGTAACGCCGGGTGGATCGCACCGGAGCTGACGATGCCGCTGAACTCCCCGGCGACGCTGCGCGAGGGTCTGGGTTCCCTGCTCGATTCCGATGCGCCGCTGCAGATCCCGTGGACCGCCGACGCCGGCCTCGCGCTGTTCCTGGCGCGGTTCGCCGCCAACTGCCGACCGTCGTCCTGGCGGCGTGCGGTACGGGCCAATGTGCCGCTCAACGAGGAATGCATCGAAGCCTTCGACGTGCTCGTCGCAAACGGGGTCGACGTTCCGGTGACCGACGCTCCGATCACCGTCCTGTTTCGCACCGCCGACGGCGCGCAGCGCATGCGAACGGCGCTGCGTGAGCTCGAAAACGCGGGTCAGGCAACGAATGTCACGGCCTTGTCGGGCACGGCGTTGCGCGAACACACGCCGCTGGCGTCGCCGCGGGTCACCGCTGCCCTGAACATCAACGGGCAGCGCTTCGTCGACCCACGCCGCTTCGTGCAGGCCCTGGGCCGCGTCGTGGTGGCCCGCGGCGCGACGATGCGTGCGCTGGACGTCGTCAATGTCGGCAATTCCGACGTCGTCGACGATGCCGTCACGGTGTACCCGCGCTGGGGCAGGCCGCTGAAAGCCGAGGCCGTGGTGATTGCCACCGGCGCGCGGCTGCCGCGACTCGCAGGCCGATGGTTGCGGGTGCGGGTGGCGGCCGGCCGCGGCTACTCGTTCACCGTGCCCGTGGACCGGCCGCTGCCGAACCCGATCTACCTGCCGGACGTGCGGGTGGCATGCACGCCGTACAAGGGCCGCATGCGCGTCTCCGGGGTCATGGAATTCGGCCGCTCCCATGAGGGGATCGTGCCCGGACGGCTGCAGGCCATCGCTGCGTCCGCCGGGCCGCTGCTCGCAGGGGTCCGCTGGGCGGAGCGCAGCGACGACTGGGTGGGTGCACGTCCCCTTACCCCCGACGGTCGCCCGCTGATCGGCGAGGTGTCGCCCGGCGTCTACGTGGCCGGTGCTCACGGCATGTGGGGAATGACGCACGGTCCCGTAACCGGTCGGCTCTTGGCCGAGCAGATCACCACCGGCAAGCAACCCCAGGCCCTGGCGGAGTTCGATCCGCTGCGCCGCACGGGCCACTAACACGCCGAGACGTTCCCCCGCAGTGGGCCGCCAGTCGTCAGGGACGGTTGCGTCACCGTCGCCCGTCCCTGACGACAACCGAAAAACCTCGATATCGCACCGGAAGGAAGGCCGAAAATGATCACCCGAGAACGCATCTGGACGACACGCTACGAGCACCCCGAACTGCGGGATGCGCCTGGCCGTGCCCTGCCCGGGATGGTGCTCACCATCCGCTACGACGCCACCGGCGAAACAGAGACGTTCCTGCTGGGCAGGCGCTTCGCCGACCAGTCCGAGATCCCGGCGTACTCGACGCTGTCGCCCCTGGGCCGCGCGATCAGCGGCGCCCGGCTGGGCGAAAAACGCATCTATTCGATTCCGCACGGACCGGAGCTGGGGGTGACGCTGATCGGGGTGGGGCCCTACCGGTCACGCGGATGACGTGAGCGGCGCACGGGCAACGACGAAGGGCTGAGCACATGATGTTCGAGGTGATCGACCCGGTGGCCCTGCTGTTTCTGCTCTTCGCGGTGCTCGGCCTCGTCATGTCGGTCGGTTACGGAAAGGATGATCGCGGCTGAAACCCGCTTTGCGACCTCGCCCAAACCCTCGCGCTTTGTGCGCGATCGCGACAGAATGGCGGGACGGCGGCGGGGCTACCCGCACCGGACGAACAGGTGGGGCGTACATGACTCGAGATGGTGCTCAGCAGCGACGACTTCGCGTTTCTGCGCTAGCGGCGGTGGCGAACCCGTCGTACACGCGAATCGACACCTGGAACCAGCTCGACGACGCGTGCCGCCACCTCGCCGAGGTGGACTTGGCCGGTCTTGACAAGACCCATGACCTGGCCAAGGTGAAGCGGTTGATGGACCGGATCGGTGCTTACGAGCGGTACTGGCTGTACCCCGGCGCGGCGAACTTGGCGACCTTCCGCGCGCACCTGGAGAGCCTGTCCACCGTGCGGCTCACCGAGGAGGTGGCGCTGGCCGTCCGGCTGCTATCCGAATACGGTGACCGCACAGCGCTTTTCGACACCACCGCGCCGCTGGCCGACCAGGAGCTGGTGGCACAGGCCAAACAACAGCAGTTCTACACCGTGCTGCTGGCCGACGACGCGCCGCCCACCGCGCCCGAGAGCCTCGTCGAATGCCTGCGCACGCTGCGTAATCCGGCCGACGACATCCAATTCGAGATCCTGGTCGCCCCCAGCGTCGAGGACGCGATCACCGCCGTGGCGCTCAACGGCGAGATCCAGGCCGCGATCATCCGCCATGACCTGCCGCTGCGTTCGCGCGACCGGGTGCCGTTGATGAACACGCTGCTGGGCGCCAACGACGACATCCCGGTGTCCGACCGGTCCCACGACTGGGTGGAGTGCGGCGAGTGGATCCGCGAGCTGCGGCCCCACATCGACCTGTACCTGCTCACCGACGAGTCGATCGCGGCGGGCAGCGACGACGAGCCCGACGTCTACGACCGCACCTTCTACCGCCTCAACGACGTCACCGACCTGCACAGCACGGTGATCGCCGGCTTGCGAAACCGGTTCTCCACACCGTTTTTCGACGCCTTGCGCGCGTATGCCGCCGCGCCGGTGGGCCAGTTCCACGCGCTTCCCGTCGCGCGCGGCGCCAGCATCTTCAACTCGAAGTCGTTGCAGGACATGGGCGAGTTCTACGGCCGCAACATCTTCATGGCCGAAACATCCACCACCTCAGGTGGATTGGACTCGCTGCTGGATCCGCACGGCAACATCAAGAAGGCGATGGACAAGGCCGCGGTCACCTGGAACTCCAACCACACGTACTTCGTGACCAATGGCACCTCCACCGCCAACAAGATCGTCGTGCAGTCGCTGACCCGGCCCGGCGACATCGTGCTGATCGACCGCAACTGCCACAAGTCGCACCATTACGGGCTGGTGCTGGCCGGGGCCTACCCGCTGTACCTGGAGTCCTACGCACTGCCGCATTTCGCGATCTACGGTGCGGTGCCGCTGAGCACGATCAAAAAGAACCTGCTGGATTTGGAGGCCGCCGGGCAGCTGGACAAGGTGCGCATGCTGCTGCTCACCAACTGCATCTTCGACGGCGTCGTCTACAACCCGCGCCGCGTCATGGAGGAGGTGCTGGCGATCAAGCCGGACATCTGCTTCTTGTGGGACGAGGCGTGGTATGCCTTCGCGACCGCGGTGCCATGGGCCCGGCAGCGCACCGCCATGGTGTCGGCCGATCGTCTCGAGCAGATGCTGGCGTCGCCGAGATACGCCGAGGAATACCGGAATTGGGCCGCGTCGATGGAGGGAGTCCCGCGCTCGGAGTGGGTCAACCACCGGCTGCTGCCGGACCCCGAGCGGGCGCGGGTGCGGGTGTATTCGACGCACTCGACGCATAAGTCGCTGTCGGCGTTCCGGCAGGCGTCGATGATCCACGTGCGCGACCAGGACTTCAACGCGCGGGCCCGCGACGCGTTCGGCGAGGCGTTCTTGACGCACACCTCGACCTCGCCCAACCAGCAGCTGCTGGCGTCTCTCGACCTCGCCCGCCGGCAGGTCGACATCGAGGGATTCCAGCTGGTGCGGCAGGTCTACGACATGGCGCTGGTGTTCCGCCACCGGGTCCGTAAGGACCGGGTGATCAGCAAGTGGTTCCGGATCCTCGACGAGTCGGACCTGGTGCCCGAGGAGTACCGGGCCTCGCACGTCAGCTCGTACCGCGAGGTTCGGCAGGGCGCCCTGGACGAGTGGAACGAGGCCTGGCGGTCCGACCAGTTCGTGCTGGACCCGACGCGGGTCACGCTGTTCCTGGGCAACACCGGAATGAACGGTTACGACTTCCGCGAGAAGATCCTGATGGACCGCTTCGGCATCCAGATCAACAAGACGTCGATCAACAGCGTGCTGCTGATCTTCACCATCGGCGTCACCTGGTCGAGCGTGCACCATCTGCTCGACGTGCTGCGCCGGGTGGCCACCGACTTCGACCGGGAGAAGCAGGCGGCCAGCACCGCGGACTGGGCGCTGCACCAGCGCCGCGTCGAGGAGATCACCCAGGACCTGCCTCATCTGCCGGACTTCAGCCGGTTCGACGACGCTTTCCGTCCCGACGACAACAGCATGTTCGGCGACACCCGCTCGGCGTTCTACGCCGGCTACGAGGAGTCGGACCGCGAGTACGTGCAGATCGGCACGGCCGGGCGGCGGCTCGCGGAGGGCAAGACGCTGGTGTCGACGACGTTCGTGGTGCCGTATCCGCCCGGCTTCCCGGTGCTGGTGCCGGGTCAGGTGGTCTCCAAGGAGATCATCTATTTTCTCGCCCAGCTCGACGTCAAGGAGATCCACGGGTACAACCACGAGCTGGGGCTCTCGGTGTTCACCCAGGCCGCGCTGAAGCGGATGGAGGCGCAACGGAACGCGGCGATGGCGGCGGTGAACGGCGCGGTCCCGACGTTCGAGATCCCGGCGGACGCCTCCGGCCTGAACGGGGACGTTTCACCGCGAGCAGACGCAAAAGCCCCCTGATAAGGCCCAAATAGGGTGCTTTTGCGTCTGCTCGGCACCGTAAAGTCGGGCCCGTGTTGCAGACGGTTGCCATCCGCGGATACCGCTCGCTGCGCGAGGTGATCCTGCCGCTGGGCCGGCTGTCCATCGTCACGGGGGCCAACGGTGCGGGCAAGTCGTCGGTGTACCGGGCGCTGCGGCTACTGGCCGACTGCGGCCGCGGCGAGGTGGTCGGCTCGCTCGCCCGCGAGGGCGGCCTGCAGTCGGTGCTGTGGGCCGGCCCCGAGCAGACGGGTGGGGCGCACCGGACGGGCAGAGCCCAGGGCACCGTCCGCACCCGGCCGGTATCGCTCGAAATGGGCTTTGCAGCAGACGATTTCGGCTATCTCGTGGACCTCGGCATCCCGCAGCTCGCCGGGCCGGACTCGGCCTTCGCCCGCGATCCGGAGATCAAACGGGAAGTGCTGTTCGCCGGCCCGGTGCTGCGCGCCGCGTCGACCCTGGTGCGACGGGTGCGTGCGGTCGCCGAGGTGAGCGCCGCCTCGGGCGGCTTTGACGAGCTGAGCCGCGCGCTGCCCACCTACCGCAGCGTGCTGACCGAATATGCCCATCCGCATGCGCTGCCCGAGCTCGCCGCGGTGCGCGAGCGGCTGCGCGGCTGGCGGTTCTACGACGGATTCCGCGTCGACGCGGGTGCGCCCGTGCGACATCCGCAGGTGGGCACCCGCACCCCGGTGCTCAGCGACGACGGCAGCGACCTGGCCGCCGCGATCCAGACCATCATCGAGGCGGGATTCGACGACCTGAGCCGCGCGGTGGCCGACGCGTTCGACGGCGCCACCCTCGCGGTCGCGGTCAACGAGGGGCTGTTCGACCTGGAGTTTCGCCAGCGCGGCATGCTGCGGCCGTTGCGGACTGCGGAGCTGTCGGACGGAACGCTGCGATTTCTGCTGTGGGCCGCCGCGCTGCTGAGCCCGCAGGCGCCGTCGCTCATGGTGCTCAACGAACCGGAAACCTCCCTGCACCCGAGCCTCGTCGGGCCGCTCGCGTCGCTGATCCGCGCGGCGGCCGCGCAGACCCAGGTCGTGGTGGTCACCCACTCCCGTCAGCTGCTGGATGTCCTGGCCGGCGGCGACGCCGCGGTGGAGATCGAGCTGTACAAGGAGTGGGGCGAGACGCGCGTCAAGGGCCAGGGCCTGCTGACGACGCCGCGCTGGGAATGGGGCAAGCGCTAACTAACGCCGAGCAGACGCAAAGTCCCCGGAAACGGCCGAAAGGCGTTTGTGTCTGCTCGCGCTAACTAACCGCCGTTGAGCGCGCGATAGAGGAAGTCGGTCAGCGCATCGATCGCCTCGTCCTCCTCGACGTGACGGTCGCCGAGCCGGCCGCCCGTCAGCTGCCAGTGCGATCCGAAACCGTCCAGCAGCCCGGCGAACATCGCCAGCACCACGTCGGGCTGCCCCGGCAGCGTCCGGCCCGCCGCCGTGATGGGGTCCAGATGATCGCGAATGTGGCTGATGTCTGCGTTCATCAGCGTCTGCATCTGGGCGCCGAATTCGGCGTTGACCAACGCCGCCTGACGCAGAGCGGCCAGCTCCACGGCGTGGCGGGTGTAGAAGCGCCAGTACGCCGCGACGTGCCAGCGCACCGCGGCGCGGTCGGTGAAATCCGCGCTGTGCCCGGGGTCCAGGGCTTCGCGGTCGCTTTCGGCGAGCATGTCCGCCAGCAGCCCCTTGAGCAGGTCTTCCTTGCTGGTGAAGTGGTTGTAGAACGATCCCGCGGCGCGTCCGGCCTCGGCGGTGACGTCGGTGATCTTGGTGTTCAGGTAGCCCTTTCGTGCGAACACGCGACGGGCGGCGTCCTTGAGCGCGGCCCCGGTGCCGGCGGCCTGTTCGACGCGTTTCACGGTCACCTCCTTGACGCGAAAGCTAGCACCACGCACACTGAATTCCAATTCAGTGAATCAAAATTCAGCGAAAGAAGATAGTCATGGACACGGATGTTCTGATCGTCGGTGCCGGGCCGACGGGCCTGGCGCTGGCCATCGACCTCGCGCGTCGGGGTGTCAGCCTGCGGATTGTCGATAAAGCGGCGGGGCTCGCGGCCGGGTCGCGCGGCGACGGATTGCAGCCGCGAACGCTGGAGGTGTTCGAGGACCTGGGCGTGTTGCCGCAGGTGTTCGACAGCGGCATCAGTGCGCCGGTCATGCGGATCTACGACGGGGCCGCCGTGGTGTGGGAGGGCCGGATGGCCGAGCCGGAGCCGCCCCGCCCCGACGTGCCGCATCCGAACCTCTGGTTCGTGCCGCAGTGGCAGACCGAGGCGATTCTGCGGGCGCGGCTGGCGGATTACGGCGTCGGGGTCCAGCAGTGCGCCGAGGTCGCGGCGATCGAGCAGGACGACGACGCCGTGACGGCGCGGATGTCCGGCGGCGACACCGTGCGGGCCGCATACCTGATCGGCGCCGACGGCGGGCGCAGCAGCGTCCGCAAGCAACTCGGGATCCCTTTCCTGGGTACGACCGACGACGACGTCCAGATGGTGCAGGCCGACGTGCGCGTCGCGGGCCTCGACCACGACTACGGACACGGCTGGATGCTCGACGGCCGCTGCTTTTTCGGATTCACCCCGCTGGCCGGCGCCGACGACACGTTCGTGCTGAACACCACAGCGCGCGGGGTCGAGCCGACCCTGCGCGCGCTGCAGGCCGTCGTCGACGCCGCATCCGGCCGGACCGACATCCGCCTGCGCGGGCTGACCTGGGCCACCGTCTGGCGGTCGAATGTGCGCCTGGCGCAACGTCTTCGACAGGGCCGCGTCTTCCTGGCCGGCGACGCCGCCCACGTGCATCCGCCGACCGGCGGCCAGGGGCTCAACACCGGCGTGCAGGACGCCTACAACCTCGGCTGGAAGCTCAGCGCGGTGCTGGCCGGCGCGCCGGGGAGCCTGCTGGACAGCTACCAGGCGGAGCGGTTGCCGATCGCCCAGCGCGCGCTCGGCATCAGCACCGAGTTGCTGGACAAGACGCTGCGCGGCAGCGACGACGCCCTGCGGCGCGGCGCCGAAACCCACCAACTCGACCTGACCTACCGGGACGGCCCGTCGACGCTCGACGACGGTTCGAGCGCCACGCTGTCCGCCGGGGACCGAGCGCCCGACGCGCCATGCCAGCGCAGGGACGGCCGGCCCGTGCGGCTGTTCACGCTGTTCGCCGGCCCGCACTGGACCCTGCTGCGGTTCGGGCCCGACGCGCCGCACCTGGACCGACGAGGCGTGTGCGCCTACCAGGTCGGCGCCGACGTCATCGACCAAGACCTGCACATCCGCCATGCCTATGGCGTCACCGACGGCGCCGCCGTCCTGGTCCGCCCCGACGGCTATGTCGGCGCCATCACCGGCCGACCCGACGCACTCGCGAACTACGCGGACGGGGTCCTGCCCCGCTGAATTGCGCTCACCGGGATCGAAAATTCGGGGTCGCGGCCCGGGTGGCGCAATGGCCCACCGGGCGACGATTTGGGCTGGTGGCGGCGGAATCACCCCTGGCGCAATACGCTGACCAGCCGATATCGCCGGACGGCAGCGCGCCGCACCGGGGCGCCGGCCTGGCATAGCGTGACGTCGTGGCCGCGCCCCTGACCAGAGCACCCCGGGCAGACCGCGCCCGCCGCGCCGCCGACGTGCTGCGCCAGCAGATCCACGCCGGGGCGTACCCCGACGGGCTGCCCGCCGAAAGCGAACTGGCCGCCGAATTCCTGGTGTCCCGAAACACCATTCGGGAAGCGCTGACGGTGCTGAAGAACGAGGGCCTGATCGACCGCGGACCCAAGGTCGGCACCCACGTCGCGCAGCGCAAGTACGACCACGGGCTCGACGCGCTGCTCGGGCTGAACGAAACCTTCAAGGAGCAGGGCGAGGTCCGCAACGAGGTGCGGGCCGCCGTGGCGGTGGCCCCGCCACCGGCGGTGGCCGGCCGGCTGCGACTGAAACCCGGTGAGCAGGCGGTGTTTATCGAGCGACTGCGCTACCTCGGCGATCTGCCGCTCAGCCTCGACCTGACCTACCTCGCCCCGGACATCGGCACCCGGGTTCTGAATCATCCGCTGGAAAGCCAAGACCTGTTCGCGCTCATCGAACAGGTCAGCGGGCAACGGCTGGGGTCCGCGTCGCTGGCGCTGGAGGCCATCCCCGCCGACGCGCATTCGGCGGCCACGTTGCAGGTTCCCGGCGGGGCGCCGCTCCTCATGCTGGAACGCCTCACCAGCCTCGACGACGGCCGGCCGGTGGATCTGGAGTACATCCGTATGCGGGGCGATCGAATCACCATGCGCGGCAACCTTATCCGAGCGACAGGGAACGAGCGATGACACTGGTCAACAACCGCGCCGACGTGCCGGTCACCATCGACGAGTCGTTGTGCATCGACGGCTGCACCCTCTGCGTCGAGATCTGCCCCCTGGACGCCCTGGCCATCAATCCCGACACCGGCAAGGCCTTCATGCACGTCGACGAATGCTGGTACTGCGGCCCGTGCGCGGCGCGCTGCCCCACCGGTGCCGTCACGGTCAACATGCCCTATCTCCTGCGCTGAAACCGATCCCATGAAAACACCCATCGCGCGTCTGATGGCCGTCGCATTCGCGGTGGCGGTGACCGCCTCCGGTTGCTCGCTGGAATCGCTGTCGCAGTCCTCCGGCGTGGTCAACGTCGTCATCGGCTATCAGTCCAAGACCATCAACACGGTGACGGCGGGCGCGCTGCTGCGAGCCCAGGGCTACCTGGAGCGACGACTGGCCGACATCACCACCCGCACCGGCACCAAATATGCGGTGCGGTGGCAGGATTACGACACCGGCGCGCCGATAACCGCGCAGATGCTGGCCGAGAAGATCGACATCGGCTCGATGGGGGACTACCCCCTGCTGATCAACGGCTCCAAGACGCAGGCCAATCCGTTGGCCCGCACCGAGCTGGTGTCGGTCACCGGATACAACCCCAGGGGCGCGCTGAACATGGTTGTGGTGGCGCCGAATTCGCCCGCCAACGTGCTCGGCGACCTGGCCGGCAAGAAGGTGTCGGCCAGCGTCGGCTCTGCAGGGCACGGCACGCTGGTGCGCGCGCTGGACAAGTCGGGCACAGCCGTCGAGGTGCTCAACCAGCAGCCCCAGATCGGCGCCTCCGCGCTGGAATCCGGCCAGGTGCAGGGTCTTTCGCAATTCGTCGCGTGGCCCGGCCTGCTGGTCTACCAGGGCAAGGCCAAACTGCTCTACGACGGTGCCGAGCTGAACGTGCCCACCCTGCACGGTGTCGTGGTGCGGCGCGCGTACGCGGCCAGGCACCCGGAGGTGCTCGCCGCCTTCCTGCAGGCGCAACTGGACGCGACTGACTTCCTCAACGAAAAGCCGTTGCAGGCGGCCCGGATCGTCGCGCAGGCCAGCGGGCTGCCGCAGGAGGTCGTCTACCTGTACAACGGCCCCGGCGGCACATCGTTCGACCCCACGCTCAAGCCGTCGCTCGTCGAGGCGCTCAACGGCGATGTGCCGTACCTGAAGTCGATCGGCGACTTCGCCGACCTCGACATCCGCGGGTTCGTGCAGGACGAGCCGCTGCGCGCGGTGTTCGGGTCCCGCGGGCGTGACTATGACACCGCCCGCGCCGCCACCCCTAACCCGTCGATCGGCGGCGAACTCTGGCTGGAAGGCGCCGACGCCACCCGCACCGTCGAAGACCCGACGGCCCTACTGCGCGCGATCAGCGACGCCACCGCCCACGGCGCCAAGGTGCGGGCGGCGTACGTACCCGACGCGGAGCTGGGCACCCGCTGGTTCGCCGACAAGGCGGTGTGGGTGCGCGACGGCCAGAGCTATCGCCCGTTCGGCACCCCGGCCGGGGCCCGGCGCTATGCCGCCGCGCATCCGGGCAGCGTCACGATCGATTACCAACAGGCACTGGGAGGTTCGTTATGACGGCCCACGTGGTCAGCGGCCGCGTCCTCGACGCGTTCCCGACGCCCGCGCTGGACCCGCCGCGCCGGGTTACCGCGCCGTGGCGGTCCCGGCTGCTGCGGCTGGCCTCGGTGGCCGTCGCCATCGGGCTGTGGCAGCTGCTCACCGCCGGCAAGGTGCGGTGGTTGCTGCGGTTCGACACGCTGCCCACGGTGACGCAGATCGTGCACGCGCTGTCCCAGCGGCTGGGCAAGTTCGACTACTGGCTGGACCTGGCGCAGTCGCTGCTGCGCATCCTCACCGGCTTCGGGCTGGCCGCCGTGATCGGCGTCGCGACTGGCGTGCTGCTGGGCCGCTCCCGGTTGTTCGCCGACCTGTTCGGTCCGCTGACCGAGCTGGCCAGGCCGGTCCCCGCCATCGCGATGGTGCCGGTGGCGATCCTGCTGTTCCCCACCGACGAGGCCGGCATCGTGTTCATCACCTTCCTGGCGGCCTACTTCCCGATCATGGTCAGCACCCGGCATGCGGTGCGGGCGCTGCCGACGCTGTGGGAGGAGTCCGTGCGCACCCTGGGCGGCGGCCGGTGGGCGGTGCTGAGCCAGGTGGTGCTGCCGGGCATCCTGCCGGGGGTGTTCGGCGGGCTGTCGGTCGGCATGGGCGTGGCCTGGATCTGCGTGATCTCCGCGGAGATGATCTCCGGGCGGCTCGGCGTCGGCTACCGCACCTGGCAGGACTACACCGTCCTGGCCTACCCGCAGGTGTTCGTCGGGATCCTCACCATCGGCGCGCTCGGGTTCGTGACGTCGGCGTCGGTGGAACTGATCGGGCGCCGGGCCACCCGGTGGCTGCCGCGCGCCGAAGAGGGACGCTCATGACCGCGATGAACCTGGAGCTGGACCGGGTCCGGCTGTCCTACAACGGGATTCCGGTGGTCGACGGGCTGAGCCTGACCGTCCGGCCCGAGGAGATCCTGGTGCTCACCGGGCCGTCGGGCTGCGGCAAGTCGACGGTGCTGCGGGCGCTGGCCGGGCTGCTGGCACCCGAGCGGGGCCGGGTGCTGGCCGACGGCGCCGAGGTCACGACGACCTCGGGGGACCGGGGCATGGTGTTTCAGGACAACGCGCTGCTGCCGTGGCGCAGCGTGCGGTCCAACATCGAACTGGCGCTGCGGCTGCGCGGGGAACCCCGCGCCACCCGGCGCGCGCAGGCCGAACGCTGGATCACCGAGGTCGGGCTCACCGGCTTCGCCGACTACCTGCCGAAGAGCCTGTCCGGTGGGATGCGCCAGCGCGTGCAGCTGGCGCGCGGCCTGGCCGGCGCACCGCGCGCGGTGATGATGGACGAACCGTTCGGCGCGCTGGACACCCAGACCCGCGCCGCCATGCAACGCCTGCTGGTGGACACCTGGCGCGCCCACCCGACCACCATCGTCTTTGTCACGCACGACGTCGACGAAGCCCTGCTGCTGGGCGACCGGATCGCCGTCCTGGGCCGGGCCGCTCAGCCGTTGCGCGCGCTGCTCGACGTTCCGGACCCGCGCGGCGGCACGGTGGATCCCGAGCTGCGCGCCCAGATCATCGCCGCGCTCGACCAGGCGGTGGTGGCATGATGCGGATTCCCGAGCAGACACCGACGCGCCTGGACTGCGACGTCCTGGTGATCGGCGGCGGCACCGCGGGCACCATGGCCGCCCTGACCGCCGCCGAGCGCGGCGCGCAGGTGCTGCTGCTGGAGAAGGCCCACGTGCGGCATTCCGGCGCGCTGGCGATGGGCATGGACGGGGTGAACAACGCCGTCATCCCCGGCAAGGCCGAACCGGAGGACTACGTCGCCGAGATAACCCGCGCCAACGACGGAATCGTCAACCAGCGCACTGTGTATCAGACCGCCACCCGCGGATTCGCGATGGTACAGCGGCTGGAGCGCTACGGCGTGAAGTTCGAGAAGGACGAGCACGGCGAGTACGCGGTGCGCCGCGTGCACCGGTCGGGCTCCTACGTGCTGCCCATGCCGGAAGGTAAGGACGTCAAGAAAGCGCTGTACCGGGTGCTGCGGCAGCGCTCGATGCGCGAGAAGATCCGCATCGAGAACCGGCTGATGCCGGTGCGGGTGCTCACCCACGACGGCCGCGCGGTGGGCGCCGCCGCGCTGCACACGCGCACCGGCGAATTCGTCGCCGTCGGCGCCAAGGCGGTGATCCTCGCGACGGGCGCGTGCGGGCGGCTCGGCCTGCCGGCGTCGGGCTACCTGTACGGCACCTACGAGAACCCGACCAACGCCGGAGACGGCTATTCGATGGCCTACCACGCGGGCGCGGAGCTGTCCGGTATCGAGTGCTTCCAGGTAAATCCGTTGATCAAGGATTACAACGGCCCGGCTTGCGCGTACGTCGCCAACCCGTTCGGCGGCTACCAGGTCAACGCGCACGGCGAGCGGTTCGTCGACTCCGACTACTGGTCGGGACAGATGATGGCCGAGGTCAAAAGCGAGATCGACTCCGCCCGCGGGCCCATCTACCTGAAGGTGTCACACCTGCCCGACGAGACGCTGACCGCGCTGGAAAACATCCTGCACACCACCGAGCGGCCCACCCGGGGGACGTTCCACGCCAATCGCGGCCACGACTACCGCACCCACGACATCGAGATGCACATCTCCGAAATCGGCTTGTGCAGCGGCCATTCCGCTTCGGGTGTGTGGGTCGACGAGCATGCCCGCACCACCGTGCCGGGGTTGTACGCCGCGGGTGACCTGGCGTGTGTGCCGCACAACTACATGATCGGGGCGTTCGTCTTCGGCGACCTGGCCGGCGCGCACGCCGCGGCCATCCTGCCCGAAGTGCCGGCGCCGCAACAACTCCCGGAAGATCAGCTGCGCGCGGCCCACGAGCTGATCTACCGCCCGCTGCGCCATCCCGACGGCCCGCCCCAGCCGCAGGTGGAATACAAGCTGCGCCGGTTCGTCAACGACTATGTGGCGCCGCCCAAGTCGGCGGCCAAGCTGTCCATCGCGGTGCGAGCCTTCGACCGGATGCGCGGCGAGATCGACGGGATGGGCGCCCGCACCCCGCATGAGCTGATGCGCGCCGTGGAGGTGTCGTTCATTCGCGACTGCGCCGAGATGGCCGCCCGATCCTCGCTTACCCGGACCGAATCACGCTGGGGCCTCTACCACGACCGCGCCGATCTGCCCGGCCGCGACGACCACCAGTGGGGCTATCACCTGAATTTGCAGAAGGGCCCCGACGGGCGGATGGTGTTCCTGAAACGCCCGGTGGCGCCGTATTTCGTGGCGGTGCCCGAGTTGGACGGCCTGCCGCCGGCGGACCAGACGGCGTACCAGGTGGACCAGCCGCCGCTGGTCGGGGGGCAGGCCCCGGCCACCAGCCGGTCCCGGATCGCTTCCGCCGCAACCGCGTTCGATCCGCCACTGATGGCCGGGCCGCGCATCGCCGCGGTGCTGGCGATCGACGAGCCCGCGGTCGCCGATCTGGCGCCGTATCTGCGCGACCCCGATCCCGCGGTGCGCCGCACCGCGGTGGCCACGCTCACCGAGCACATCCCCGACGGGTATGCGCCCTCGCTGTTCGCCGCGCTGGACGACGCCGACGCCGCGGTTCGCCGCACCGCCGCCGACGGGGTGCGCGAACTGGTCGAGGTGCTGCCGGACCCGGGCGCCGCGCGGGCGGCCCTGCAATCGCGCGACAACGTGGTGCGGGCCGCCGCGGTGTATCTGCTTGCCTCCCGCCGCGCCGGCGCGGCGGGGGAGTACCGGCGCGCGCTGCACGACTCGGATCACCGCGTGCGCATCGAGGCGGTGCGGGCGTTGGTCTCCGTCGACGACGTGGCCGGTGTGGTGGCCGCCGCCGCCGACGACAATCGGGAAGTGCGCATCGCGTCCGCCGCCGGACTGGCCACCCTGCGTGACGGGGCAGCCGCGGTGAGCGCGCTGATTGCCGACCCCGATCCGCTGGTGCGGGCCGCCGCGCTTGCGGCACTGGCCGAGTTGGGTTGCGGCCCAGATGATTTCGTGGCCGCACAGCAGGCGTTGCGGGCCCCCGCCTGGCAGGTGCGGGTCGGCGCGGCGCGCGCACTCTCCGGCGCGCCGGCCGAACTCGCGGTCCCACAGCTGGCCGTGGCGATCGCCGACGCGCACCTCGACGTGCGCAAGGCGGCCGTGCTCAGCCTGACCCGTTGGGCCGGCGAACCCGCCGCGCGCGACGCGCTGAGCATCGCGCTGAAGGACGGCGATGCCGACGTCCGGGCCTACGCCCGCCGGGCCTTGGACCGCGCGGCCGGGTAGTCCGGCAGTTCGACGGCGTCGCCGGTGGTGAACCACTTGCGTTCGGCGAATCGGCGGAACGGCCAGCGCTGCATGTATTTCATCACCAGGGCCGTGAACGCGATGTCCGCGGCCGAATTCGGTGCGTAGCGCTCGACAGTGTTGCCCAGCGTCTGGCACCTGTCGACGAAGGGGCGCAGCACCGCGTGGTAGCGATCCAGCGCTGCCGCCGGGCCGTCCGCGCCGAAATCGGCGGCCGGACCCAGCTCGCCGGCCAGGACATAGGCCCCGACCAGCGCAAGGGTGGTGCCCATGCCGCTCAGCGGGGACGCGCAATAGCCCGCATCGCCGACCAGGGTGACGCGACCACGCGACCACGGGTCCAGGCGGACCTGGTCGAAAGCGTCGAAGTAGAAGTCGGCGGCGTCCCGGGCGGCGGACACCAGCGCGTCGCATTGCCAGCCTGCGCCGGCGAACCGGGCCGCCAGCAGGTCGCGCTGGGCGTCCAGGTCGCGCCGGTCGTACTCGAGGGGCGGGGAGCGAAACGCCAACCCCGCCTTCGCCGTTGCCGGGTCGTGCGACGGTCGCATCGACGCCAGCAGCCCGCCCGCAGCCTGGTAGATCAGGAACCAGCCGTCCAGCCCGGCGGTGTCGGGCGCGGTGAACCAGGCGTGATAGCCGCCGAGCGGCCGGACGAACTGCTCCTCCGGCCCGAAGGCCAGCCGCCGCACCGCGGAATGCGGGCCGTCGGCACCGACCACCAGGTCGGCGTCCAGCGTCGTGCCGTCGGACAGCGTCGCCGCGACGGCGTGATCGGACTGATCCAACTCCGTGATCCGGGTGCCGAAACGGTATTCGGTGTCGGCGGCGGTGGCCCGATACAGCACGTCGGCCAAATCGCCACGCAGGATCTCGAGCTGGCTGACCAGGCCGTTGCCGTGGAACGCGGTGACGGGCATTTCCGCGCGACGCTTCCCGTCGGCCTTCACCCAGGCGACGCCGCGCTGGTCCAGGCTGCGCTCGCGCATCTGGCCCAGCAGACCCATCCGCTCGACCACCGCCCGCCCGGCGCCGCGCAGGTCGACGGTCTGGCCGCCCGGTCTGATGCCGTCGGCCACCTCGACCACCACCACGCGGTAACCCGATCGGGTCAGCCAGTACGCCAGGGACGGCCCGGCGATGCCCGCGCCGCTGATCAAGACCGTCGGCCGTGTCATGCGGCCCAGCCTAAGACGCGGCGGCCCGGCCCAGAACAGCGCGACTCAGCGCAGCGCCTTGGCGTAGAGCAGGCTGTCGCACGGTTCGGGTCCGAGGGTGGGGTAGACGGCGTGCCGGGCCAGCCGGCCCTCCAGCACAAACCCGGCCCGTTCCAACAGGCGCGCCGACCGGTCGTTGTCGACGTTGCAGGTGGCCCAGACGCGGTACACGCTGCGATCGGCCGCCAGCGCGTCCATCAACATGCCGAGCCCCTCAGACATCAGCCCCTTGCCCCACCAGCGTCGGCCCATGCAGTAGCCGATCTCGACGGAATGCGGCGCCTGACGCCGGCAGCTGCACAGGCCGATCACGTCGCCGCTGTGCCTCAGCGTGATGACCCAGGTCCGGTCGTCCGCGGAGGCGTTGAGTTTGTGGGTGATCACCCGCCGTGTCGCCGCCACGTCGGGGTGCGGGCTCCACAGCAGGTACCGGGTCACCTCGGGGTCACGGGCGACCCGCTGATACAGCGGCCCGGCGTCGTCGGGGACGGGCCGGCGTAGCACCAACCGCGGCCCGGCGATGCGGTCTGGGGGATATTCGGCCATCGGCGCGGGCCTACAGGTCCAGGGCCCGGTATGTTTCGCGGACGAATTTGGGCTGCGCGGTGCGCAGCTTCGCCAGCGACGTGTTGCCCGCGACGGCCGCGGCCGCGTCGACGGACATGTCGGGGCAGTTCTGGATCATGTACAGCAGGATCAGGTCCGCGGACGGATCGGCCTGCCACCAGGTCCCGTACGCCCCGGGCCAGCTGAAGGTCCCCAGCCCGCCGGGCCCGAACAGCGGCGCGGACTTCGCCGGGTCGGTCACCAGCGACAGGTTCAGGCCGAACCCGCGGCCCACCCAGTACGGCGCGCCCAGGAAGTTGTGCCGCTTGTGCTCGTCCGTGAGCCGGTCGGTGCGCATGAGGCGCACGGACTCGGGGGAGAGCACCCGCACACCGTCGACCGAGCCGTAGCCCAGCAGCATCCGCACGAATCTCAGGTAGTCCCCGGCGGTCGACCACAACCCGCCGCCGGCGTTGCAGAACCTCGGCGGCTTCACGTGTGGCGGTCCCATCACGTCGTGCCGCAGCCGGCCCTCGTCGTCGATGCGGTACATCGTCGCGGCCCGCCTGCGCGCCTCCATCGATACGAAGAACCCGGTGTCGGTCATGCCCGCCGGGCCCAGGATGCGTTCGTCGAGGACCTGATGTAGGGGCTTGTCGTCGGCACGGGCGACAATGACGCCCAGCACGTCGGTGGCGTGGCTGTAGGTCAACCGCTCACCGGGCTGGTGGACCAGCGGCAGCGCGCCGAGCTCGGCGGCCCAGGTATCCGAACCCTGGTCGAACGGCAGCCGCATGTACGCCTGCGCGAGCGGACCGGACACCGAAAAGGCGTAGGCCAGGCCGCTGGTGTGGGTGAACAGGTCCTCGAGCAGGATCGGCCGCCGCGCCGGATGCGTCCGGTCCAGCGGCCCCCTGGGATCGTCCAGCACCCGTAGGTCGGCGAGTTCGGGGACCCAGCGCGCAACCGGGTCGCGCAGCGCGAGCTTGCCGTCGTCGACCAGGCTCAGTGCCGCCGCGACGGTGACCGGTTTGGTCATCGAAGCGATCCGAAACAGCGTGTCCTGCGCCATCGGCAGGCCCGCATCCACGTCGCGGTAGCCGATCTCGTTGGTCTGTAGCACTTCTCCGCGCCGCCAGACCACCGTCACCGCGCCGGCGAGCAGACCGGCGTCGCAGACCTCGCGGATGGCGGCCTGATTAGCGTCGAGCTTCACTCGGTCGAGGTTAGCCGCCGGGCCAGCAACGCCGCCCCGCAGTGTCGCACCCGGCGCCCCAGATGAGATTTGAGGTTTGCCGAAATCGCTCCTTGCGCAACCGGCCGCATGCTAGTGTCGCTGCTCTCCGGCCGATGCGATCTGGTGAACAGCTGGGAGGGTGGCGCATGCATCGAAAAGTGTTGTCGCTGCTGGTGAGCCAGGGTGCGGGTAAGCAGTCACCGAGACCCGGAACCACCGACGAGAGCTTCGTTCTACGGGCTTCGTCCGGGCCGCAAGCGAGCGCAGCCAACCGCCGCGACGACCCACCGATCAGATAACTCAGCAAAGGCTGGCAATGAATGGCTTGACCGACCAAGCGCAAATCTCGTTCCACCGAGTGACCCATCGACCCTCCCCGCCGAGGGTTTTCGCGATCGTGGCCGCGGCGGCACTGTCCGTGGCGCTGATCGCGGGCTGCGGGGGTAAGTCTTCGACCGCTCAGAGTTCCGGGGCCCAAACCCCCGGTGCGTCTGGGACATCCAGTGCGGCAGCGACGTCCGGGGCCCCGGCGGGGCAGGCCGGCCAACTCGTGCAGGACGCTTCCAAGGCGACCATCGCGCTGCATTCGCTGCACATCATCCTGGCGACGACGAACCTCACGACGCTACCGATGGAGAGCGTGGACGCCGACGTGACCAACCAGCCCAAGGGCAACGGCCAGGCCGTCGGGCACGCCTCGATCCGGCTGGCTCCCCAGGCCCCGCCGGTGGCCAAGGACTTCCTGGTCACCAACAAGACCATGTACACCAAGTCCCCGGACGGCAAGTACACCTCGGTGGGCGAGGCGAAGAAGATCTACGACCCGGGCGTCATCCTGGACCCGGACAAGGGTCTGGGCGCGGCGATCGGGAAGGTCCAGAACCCGCAGGTGGCGGGCAATGAGAACATCAACGGCGTGGCCACCGTCAAGGTGACGGGAACCATCGACTCCGCCGTGATCGACCCGATCATCCCCCAGATCGGCAAGGGTGGCGGCAATCTGCCGATCACGCTGTACATCACCGACGTGAAGGCGACGCCGGGCGGCGCCGCGAATCTGGTGCGGATGGTGGTCGACAAGGACCAGGGCAACGTCAGCATCACCCTGTCGGCGTGGGGACAGCCGGTCAACATCCCCAACCCGACGGGCTAACTGGCGCCACCGGAGTGCGGAACCGGCCTGGACACCGGGCCGGTTCCGATCCCGGGGTTGACGCCAGCGCACCTCGACGTCAGAGCTGGGGGAATCCGAATGACGAACGACCTTCCAGAGATTCAGGAGCGCGACTCGCCGGCAGACGCTGAGGTGGGCGGGGCTCCTCCGCCCGGCGGTCCGAGGCTGTCCGACGTGTGGGTCTACAACGGGCGGGCCTACGACCTGAGCGACTGGATCGCCAAGCATCCCGGCGGCGCCTTCTTCATCGGGCGCACCAAGAACCGCGACATCACTGCCATCGTCGCGTCCTATCATCGCGATCCGGCGAAGGTCGAGCGGATCCTTCAGCGCCGCTACGCCCTGGGCCGTGACGCGACACCGCGCGACATTCACCCCAAGCACAACGCGCCGGCCTTCCTGTTCGACGACGACTTCAACAGCTGGCGCGACACCCCGCAGTACCGATTCGACAACCACGATGACCTGCTGCACCGCGTCAAGGCGCGGCTGAACGAGCCCGCGCTCGCGGCCCGGATCCGGCGCATGGACACGTATTTCAACATCGTGGTGCTCCTGCTGGCCGTCGCGTATATCGGCGTGCAGGCGCTGCGGCTCGGCCAGCCCGGCTGGATGCCGCTGCCGCTCTTCGTATTTGCGATGGTCGTGCTGCGCAGCTCGCTGGCCGGGTTCGGCCACTACGCGCTGCATCGCGCGCAGCGCGGCGTGAACCGCGTGCTCGGCAACGCGTTTGACCTGAACTACGTCGCGCTGGCGCTGGTCACCGCCGACGGGCACACCCTGCTGCACCACCCCTACACCCAAAGCGGGGTCGACATAAAGAAAAACGTATTCACGATGATGATGCGGCTGCCCCGGGTATATCGGGTGCCTCTGCACACCCTCCACAAATTCGGCCACATGCTGACCGGCATGGCCGCCCGGATCGCCGACGTCTGGCGCCTCACCTGGAAGGTCGGCGTCGAGGATTCCTACGGCAGCTGGCGCGGCGCGCTCCCGCACTTCCTCGGGTCCTCCGGCGTGCGCCTGCTGCTCGTCGGCGAACTGGTGGCGTTCGCGCTCGCGGGCGACTTCTGGGCCTGGGCTCTGCAATTCGTCGCGACGCTGTGGGTCAGCACCTTCCTGGTGGTGGCCAGCCATGATTTCGAGAACGACGCCAGCACCGACACCGCCGGGCGTGAACGGGACTGGGGGATAGATCAGCTCGAGCACGCCGACGACCTGAAGGTGGTCGGCAATCGCTACGTCGACTGCTTTCTGTCGGCCGGCCTGAGCTCGCACCGCGTCCATCACGTGCTGCCGTTTCAGCGCAGCGGCTTCGCCAACATCGTCACCGAGGACGTGCTGGCCGACGAGGCGGCGAAATTCGGCATCGCCTGGGTTCCGGCGAAGAGTTTCATCACGGATCGGCTGACCAAGCTGTGCCGCACGTATCTGCTGTCTCCGTCGCGGCAGGCGAAGGAACTGAATTGGGGCTTCGTCCGCGAACATTGCTCCCCGGCGGCGTGGAAAGCCTGCGCCGACTACGTGGTTGCGGGATTCGTCGGGATCGGTTCGGTATGAGCGCCGCGGAGCCCCGGCACCCCGACAGTCACGGGCAGCAAGACCACAGCCTTGACCAGTTGCCGCCGTCGCCGCCCACCACCGTCGCGGTGATCGAGAGCATCGCCACCGGCGCCCCGGCGCGGGTGGTCGACCAGGCCGACGCGGCCGGCCGGGTCGCCGCCTTGTTCACGGATCCACTTCAGCGGGAAAGGATTTCGCGGGTATACGCCAAGACGAAGGTCGCTACCCGCCGGATGGCCGTGGATCCGCTCGAGGTCGAGTTCGAGCCGTTCCGCCGCAACCCGGCGACGATCCGCGACCGGATGGACATGTTCTACCGGCACGCGGTTCCGCTGGCCGTCGAGGTGTGCGGGCGGGCGCTGGCAGGAATTTCTAACCCGGCGGACGACGTGGGGCTGCTGGTGTTCGTGACCAGCACCGGGTTCGTCGCACCGGGCGTGGACGTGGCAATCGTGCGGGAACTCGGCCTGTCCCGGTCGGTTTCGCGGGTCGTGGTGAACTTCATGGGGTGCGCGGCCGCGATGAACGCCGTGCGCATCGCCGCGAGTTACGTGCGCGCCCACCCGGGTCTGAAGGCGATGGTGGTTTGTATCGAATTATGTTCGGTGAACGCCGTTTTCGCTGACGACGCCAACGACGCCAACGACGCCAACGACATCGTGACGCACAGCCTGTTCGGCGACGGCTGCGCGGCGTTGCTGATCGGCGCCAGCCAGGTGCACGAGCGGCTCGAGCCGGGCAGGGTGGTGATCCGCAGCAGCTTCAGCCACCTGCTCGACGGGGCGTCGGACGGCATCGTGCTCGGCGTCAACCACAACGGCATCGCCTGCGAGCTGTCCGAAAACCTGCCCCACTACGTCTACGCCGGGGTGGCGCCGGTGATCGCGGAGGTGTTGTGGGACAACGCCTTACAGCACAGCGACATCGATCTGTGGGCCATCCACCCGGGCGGACCCAGGATCATCGAGGAATCGGCGCGCTCGCTGGGGATACCGCCGGAGCGGGCGGCCCCCAGCTGGGATGTGCTGGCCCGGTTCGGCAACATGCTGAGCGTGTCGCTGATCTTCGTGCTGGAAACGATGGTGCGGCAGGCGGAGTCGGCCAAGGAGATCTCGACGGGCGTGGCGTTCGCGTTCGCGCCGGGGGTCACCGTCGAAGGCATGCTGTTCGACATCATCCGTCGCTGACCGATTCGAACGGGGGAGCAGTGCCCGAAAGGGTGGAGTACCGCTCGTGGATGAGCGACAACTTGCGTTGGGATGCCCTGGAACTGCGTGAAGGCGACATCATCATCACCGCCCCGCCCAAGTGCGGCACCACGTGGACGCAGCGGCTGGTGTCCCTGCTGGTGTTCGACGGGCCGCAGCTGCCCGGGCCGTTGCCGCTGGTGTCGCCCTGGTTCGACCTGACCGTCCAGCCGGTCGACAAGGTGGTCGCCGCCCTGGACGGCCAGGAACACCGACGGTTCATCAAGACCCACACGCCGCTGGACGGCTTCGTGCTCGACGACCGGGTCACCTACCTCGGCGTGGGGCGTGATCCGCGCGACGCCGCGGTGTCGATGCTGATGGACCACGACCGGATGCGCGCCCTGCGCCTGGCCGAGGGGCCGCCCGGCGAGCCGTTCCCACCGATTCGCCGCGACTTCGGCGGCGAGTTCAACCAGCTCGATGTGCTGCGCGCCTGGCTGGAGGAGCCCGTCAGCCCCACCGAAGGGATCGCGTCGCTGGCGACCATCCTGCACCACTTCGGCTCGGTGTGGTCCCGGCGTCGGCTGCCCAACGTCGCGATGTTCCACTACGCCGACTACCGGACGGACCTGGTGGGCGAGCTGGCGCGGCTGGCCGGGGTCCTGGGCGTCGAGCTGAGTCGCGAACGCGCCGAGGAGCTTGCCCGGCACGCCACGCTGGGCGCCATGCGGGCGCGCGACTCGGAGCTGGCCCCCAAGGCCGACGGCGGCGTCTGGGAGCGCAACGAGCCGTTCTTCCGGGCCGGTGGCTGCGGACAGTGGCGGGACATCTTCACCGAGGCCGAGCACCGCCGCTACCCGCAGCGCGCCGCGCAGCTGGCCGAGCCCGACCTGCTGGCCTGGGCGCACCACGGCCGCCGCGGCTGGGATCCCGAGGCATGACCGCCGCCCGCGTCGTCTACCGCTCCTGGATGAGCGACAACCTGCGCTGGGATGCCCTGACGCTGCGCGAGGGCGACATCGTCATCTCGGCGCCGTCGAAGTGCGGCGTGACGTGGACCCAGCGGCTGGTGTCGCTGCTCGTCTTCGACGGCCCGGACCTGCCCGGCCCGTTGTCGACGGTGTCGCCGTGGCTCGACCTGAAGATCCGGCCGATCGACGACGTCGTCGCCGACCTCGACGCCCAGCGGCACCGCCGGTTCATCAAGACGCACACGCCGCTCGACGGCCTGGTGCTCGACGACCGCGTCACCTACCTCGGGGTGGGCCGCGACCCGCGCGACGCCGCGGTGTCGGAGCTGCGCCAATGGGACAACATGAACCTCGCCCGCATGCATGCCCTGCCCGACGCCCCGCCGCTGGGTGTCGGCCGCGATCCCAGCCCGGTCGAGGCGTTCCGGGACTGGATGGAGGGTCCGATCATGCCGCCCGAAGGGATGGCGATGCCGCACAACGGGCCGCGCCAGGGTCTCAGGCCGCCCGAGGGTGCGGGGTTCATGCGGCGGGTGGGGATGAGCAAGCCTCCCGCGAAGGGGATGGGTTCGCTCGCTAACGTCCTGCACCACTTCGCCGCCGGCTGGGACCGGCGCCTTCTGCCCAATGTCGCGCTGTTCCACTACGCCGACTTTCAGCGGGACCTGGTGGGCGAGCTGGTCCGCCTCGGTCAGGCCCTGGGTTACGACGTCGGGCGCGGCCGCGCCGAGGAACTGGCCGCACACGCCACGCTGGACGCCATGCGTGCCCGCGCCGACGACCTCGCCCCCGACGCGACCGAAGGGGTCTGGCACAGCAACGAGCGCTTCTTCCGGTCTGGCGGCCGAGGCGAATGGCGGCAGTTCTTCGACGAGCGCGCGCACCGCCGCTATCAGGCTCGCGCCGCCGAACTCGCGCCGCCGGAGCTGCTGGCCTGGGCGCACGAGGGCCGTCGCGCGCTCGGTGTTTAGCGCCGCTGCGCGTGGACGTACCAGAACGCCATCTCGGTTGTGTTGCCGTCCGTTTCGCGGCGCACGGTGGCGGGTTCGATCGACTGGATGTCCCAGCCCGCGCCGCCCAGCACGTCGCGCAGCGTCTGCTCGCTGACGGCCGGTAGCGGCCGCTCGTCGTCGGCCGGGTTCGCGTCGGAGAAGCAGCTGATCAGCAGGGTGGCGCCGGGCCGGGTGGCCCGGTGTGCCGCGGCGGCGTAGCCGCGCTTCCCGTCGTCGTCGAGGCAGTGGAACATGCCGCTGTCGACCACGGTGTCGAACGCGTCGGTGTAGCCGTCGAGTTTGGTGGAATCGGCCACCGCGAACGTCACGTCGACCCCGGCGTCGCCGGCCCGGCGCTCGGCAGTGATCAGCGCCGTCGGTGAGATGTCCAACCCGGTCACGCGGTAGCCGTTGCGCGCCAGGTAGATCGCGTTGTCGCCCAGCCCGCACCCGATGTCGAGGACGTCACCGTGGACACGTCCGGCGGTATGCCAGCCGATGACATTGTCCTTGGGCGCCTTGGTATCCCACGGCGGCGTGGTCATCGGCGGGATGCCCTCGCCCGGACTCTCGCCCCGGTAGAGGGCGTCGAAGTCCATCAGCAGTCGCGCATCGGAACCGGCGGAGGAATTGGCGTCTGTCATTTCCGCCAGGGTAGCCCGGTTACCTGTTCACGTCGCCAACATCTCACGACGGTCTCGGTTGGGCAAAGGTCGTGCAGCCTACCCCCGCCGCGACGGCCGGCACCGCCCGCTCGGCGTTAGTGTTGGCAGCTATGGCCGGACCGAACACCTACGTGAAGCGCTGGCGCACAGCGCTTCACGTCACCGTGTCGGCGCTCACGGTCGGCATCCTCGGACTCGCCGTCGCCCCCGCGGCTCATGCAGCGGCCACGGCAACGTTGGCGGTGGAGCACACCTGGCAGACCGGCTTCATCGCCAACTTCAGCGTCACCAACGCGAGCATGGTGCCGCTGTCCGATTGGAAGCTCGAATTCGACATGCCGGCGGGACAATCCGTCTCGCACGCGTGGAACAGCACCGTCACCCAATCCGGCACGCACTTTACCGTCACCCCCGCGAACTGGAACCGCACCATTGCACCCGGCGGTTCGGCCACGGGCGGGTTGCGCGGCGTGCTGAGCGGCACCTACACCCCGCCGTCGAATTGCGTGCTCAACGGGCAATATCGCTGCAGCTAGAGCAGTGACATACCGCCACCGCCGGCGCTCGCGACTTCCACAGCCGAACATGCCGCTCCGCGCCGGGGCCAGTGTGGCGGGTGTGACGCCAGTGTCGTGAGCAGGGCGCGACGCGCCCCGCGGTAACGCTCCCGCCGCACGGCAGTGCTACGCTGCCGCGGAAGTCGACATCCTTTAACGATCCGTCCGGAGAGGCGGAGAAGGAGGTCAGGGTCTCGCATGGGTGGCGCAACTGGTCAGCGGGAATTGATGTCCGCGGCCGACGTCGGTCGAACCATTTCCCGGATCGCGCATCAGATCATCGAAAAGACCGCGCTGGACGGCCCTGACGCCCCACGGGTGGTGCTGCTGGGCATCCCGACGCGCGGCGTCATTCTGGCCGACCGCCTGGCCGCCAACATCCGCGAATACAGCGGCGTCGACGTCGGCCACGGCGCACTCGACATCACCCTGTACCGCGACGACCTGATGAGCAAGCCGCCGCGGCCGCTCGAGGTGACGGAAATCCCGGCGGGCGGCGTCGACGACGCGCTGGTCATCTTCGTCGACGACGTGCTGTACTCCGGCCGCTCGGTGCGCTCGGCGCTGGACGCGCTGCGCGACGTGGGGCGGCCGCGGATCGTGCAGTTGGCGGTGCTGGTCGACCGCGGCCACCGCGAATTGCCGGTGCGCGCCGACTATGTCGGCAAGAACGTGCCGACCTCGCGGGCCGAGAGCGTGCACGTCCTGTTCACCGAGCACGACGGCCGCGACGGGGTGGTGATCTCCCGATGACACGCCACCTGCTGGCCGCCGGCGACCTGAGCCGCGACGATGCCACCGCGATCCTCGACGACGCCGACCGATTCGCCGAAGCGCTGGTCGGCCGCGAGGTCAAGAAGCTGCCGACGCTGCGCGGACGCACCGTGGTCACGATGTTCTACGAGAACTCGACCCGCACCCGGGTGTCGTTCGAGGTGGCGGGCAAGTGGATGAGCGCGGACGTGATCAACGTGAGCGCGTCCGGATCTTCGGTGAGTAAGGGCGAGTCGCTGCGCGACACCGCGCTGACCCTGCGCGCGGCCGGCGCCGACGCGCTGATCATCCGGCATCCGGCGTCCGGCGCCGCACACCTGCTGGCCGACTGGACCGCTTCGCCCGACGGCGGTCCCTCGGTGATCAACGCCGGCGACGGCACCCACGAGCACCCGACCCAGGCGCTGCTGGACGCGCTGACCATCCGGCAGCGGCTCGGCGGCATCGAGGGCCGGCGCATCGTGATCGTCGGCGACATTCTGCACAGCCGGGTTGCCCGCTCCAACGTGATGCTGCTGGACACGCTCGGCGCCGAGGTGGTGCTGGTGGCTCCGCCCACCCTGCTGCCCGCCGGGGTGGACGGCTGGCCGGTCACCGTGTCCCACGACTTCGACGCGGAGATCCCCGCGGCCGACGCGGTGCTGATGCTGCGCGTTCAGGCCGAGCGGATGAACGGCGGCTTCTTCCCGTCGGTGCGCGAGTATTCGGTCCGGTACGGGCTGTCCGCCCGGCGCCAGGCGCTGCTGCCCGACCACGCCGTGGTACTGCACCCGGGGCCGATGGTCCGCGGCATGGAGATCTCGTCGTCGGTGGCCGACTCGTCGCAATCGGCGGTGCTGCAACAGGTTTCCAACGGCGTGCATGTGCGCATGGCGGTGCTGTTCCATGTGCTCGTCGGCGCTGAATCGGCCGGAAAAGAGGGCGCAGCATGACGGTGTTGATCCGCGGTGTCCGGTTGTACGGCGAGGGCGAGCGCGTCGACGTGCTGGTGGGCAGCCCCGGTTACGAAGGTCAGATCGCCGAAATCGGCCCGGATTTGGCGATCCCGGACACCGCCGACGTGATCGACGCCACCGGCCATGTGCTGCTGCCAGGCTTCGTCGACCTGCACACCCACCTGCGCGAGCCCGGCCGCGAATACGCCGAGGACATCGAAACGGGTTCGGCGGCAGCGGCGTTGGGTGGCTACACCGCGGTATTCGCGATGGCCAACACCAACCCGGTCGCCGACAGTCCCGTGGTCACCGACCACGTCTGGCACCGCGGCCAGCAGGTCGGCCTGGTGGACGTGCACCCCGTCGGCGCGGTCACCGTCGGGCTCGCCGGCGCCGTGCTCACCGAGATGGGCATGATGGCGTCCGGTGCCGCGCAGGTGCGGATGTTCTCCGATGACGGCATCTGCGTGCAGGATCCGCTGGTGATGCGCCGCGCCCTGGAATACGCCACGGGACTGGGCGTGCTGATCGCCCAGCACGCCGAGGAGCCGCGACTGACCGTCGGCGCCGTCGCGCACGAGGGACCCACCGCGGCGCGGCTGGGACTCGCCGGATGGCCGCGGGCCGCCGAAGAGTCGATCGTCGCCCGCGACGCCATCCTGGCCCGCGACGCGGGTGCCCGGGTGCACATCTGCCACGCCTCCACCGCCGGCACTGTCGAGATCCTGAAATGGGCTAAGAATCAAGGCATTTCGATCACCGCCGAGGTGACGCCACACCACCTCCTGCTGGACGACGGCAGGCTGGTCAGCTACGACGGCGTGAACCGGGTGAATCCGCCGCTGCGCGAGGCCACCGACGCGCTCGCCCTGCGTCAGGCGCTGGCCGACGGCGTGATCGACTGCGTGGCCACCGACCACGCTCCGCACGCCGAACACGAGAAGTGCGTCGAGTTCGCCGCTGCGCGCCCCGGCATGCTGGGGTTGGAGACGGCGCTGTCGGTGGTGGTGCAGACGATGGTGCAACCGGGCCTGATGAACTGGCGCGACGTGGCGCGGGTGATGAGCGAGAACCCCGCGTGCATCGTCGGGTTGCCCGACCACGGCCGACCGCTGGAAGTGGGGGAGCCGGCCAACCTGACGGTGGTGGACCCCGACGCGACCCGGACCATCGCCGGCGCCGACCTGGCCAGCCGCTCGGCCAACACGCCGTACGAGTCGATGACTCTGCCGGCGACCGTGACCGCGACCCTGCTGCGCGGCAAGGTCACCGCGCGGGACGGTAAGAGCCCGGCATGAATTCGGGCACGCTGGTCGGGTCGCTGATCTTCGCCGCCATCCTGGCGGTGCTGATCGCGTTCGCCATACAGCTGATGATGCGCGGCTGGCGCAACCGCGCGCAGCGGCAGGCGGAGCTGATCGGCGCCCTGCCCGAAATCCCCGACGAGGTGGGCTCGGCCACGATCACCAGCCGCGGCCAGTACTGCGGCTGCACGCTGGCGCCAAACTGGAACGATCGGGTCGCGGTCGGCGACCTCGGCTACCGCACCAAGGCGGTGCTGACCCAGCACCCCGAAGGAATTTTGTTGGAACGCATCCGCGCCCGCCCGATCTGGATTCCGCGGGAGTCCATCTCCGCGATCCGCACCGAGCGCGGCATCGCCGGCAAGGTCGGGCCCCGCAACGGGATCCTGGTGATTCGGTGGCGGCTGCCCTCGGAAGTCGAGATCGACACCGGGTTTCGCGCCCGCAACCGCGACGAATATGACGGCTGGCTTCCTGGCCAGCAGGAGGGAGCCGCGTGAGTAAAGCCGTGTTGGTCCTCGAGGACGGCCGCATCTTCACCGGAACGCCGTTCGGGAAGGTCGGCCAGACGCTCGGGGAGGCGGTGTTCAGCACCGGCATGTCCGGCTATCAGGAGACGCTGACCGACCCCAGCTATCACCGCCAGATCGTCGTGGCCACCGCGCCGCAGATCGGCAACACCGGCTGGAACGGTGAGGACGGCGAGAGCCGCGGCGACAAGATCTGGGTCGCCGGATACGCGGTGCGGGACCCGTCGCCGCGCGCGTCCAACTGGCGCGCCACCGGCACGCTGGAGGACGAACTCGTCCGCCAGCACATCGTCGGGATCGCCGGCATCGACACCCGGGCCGTGGTGCGGCACCTGCGCAGCCGCGGCTCGATGAAGGCGGGCGTGTTCTCCGGGCCGGCGTTGGCCGGATCGGAGGAGTTGCTCGAGCGGGTACGCGGCCAGCAGTCGATGCTGGGCGCCGATCTGGCCGGCGAGGTCAGCACTCCCGCGACGTACATCGTGGAACCGGAAGGCCCCCAGCGCTTTACCGTCGCCGCGCTGGATCTGGGGATTAAGACCAACACGCCCCGCAACTTCGCCCGGCGCGGCATCCGCAGCCACGTGCTGCCGTCGTCGATCACGTTCGAGCAGATCGCGGAGCTCAAGCCGGACGGTGTGTTCCTGTCCAACGGACCCGGCGACCCGGCCACCGCGGACCACGTCGTGGACCTCACCCGCGAGGTGCTGGGCGCCGGAATCCCGCTGTTCGGAATCTGTTTCGGCAACCAGATCCTGGGTCGGGCGCTGGGCCTGTCGACCTACAAGATGGTGTTCGGGCATCGCGGCATCAATATCCCGGTCATCGACCACGCCACCAAGCGGGTCGCGGTGACCGCGCAGAACCACGGTTTTGCGCTGGAAGGCGAGGCGGGTCAGTCCTTCGACACGCCGTTCGGCCGGGCCGAAGTCAGCCACACCTGCGCCAACGACGGCGTTGTCGAAGGCGTCAGACTGGTCGACGGGCGGGCGTTTTCGGTGCAGTACCACCCGGAGGCCGCCGCCGGACCGCGCGACGCGGAAGAACTGTTCGACCGGTTCGTCGAGCTCATGGAAGGCGGCCGCTGACAATGAACGTGCCTACCCCCGCGAGCGTGCGCAAAGGAGGCTGCTAGTGCCGCGGCGCAAAGACCTCAACCACGTCCTGGTGATCGGCTCGGGGCCGATCGTCATCGGGCAGGCCTGCGAATTCGACTATTCCGGCACCCAGGCCTGTCGCGTCCTGCGCGCCGAGGGGCTGCAGGTCAGCCTGATCAACTCCAACCCGGCGACGATCATGACCGACCCCGAGTACGCGGACTTCACCTATGTGGAGCCGATCACCGCCGACTTCGTCGAACGGGTGATCGCCCAGCAGGCCGAGCGGGGCAACAAGATCGACGCGCTGCTGGCCACGCTGGGTGGGCAGACCGCGCTGAACACCGCCGTCAAGCTGTACGACGGCGGCGTGCTGGACAAGTACGGGGTCGAGCTGATCGGCGCGGACATGGAGGCGATCCAGCGCGGCGAGGACCGGCAGAAGTTCAAGGACATCGTCGCCAAGGTCGGCGGCGAATCCGCCCGCAGCCGAGTGTGTTTCACCATGGACGAGGTGCGCGAGACGGTCGCCGAGCTGGGACTGCCCGTCGTCGTGCGGCCGTCGTTCACCATGGGCGGGTTGGGTTCGGGCATGGCGCGCTCGGTCGAGGAGGTCGACCGGATGGCCGGCGCGGGACTGGCCGCCAGCCCCACCGCCAACGTGCTGATCGAGGAATCGATCTACGGCTGGAAGGAATTCGAGCTCGAGCTGATGCGCGACGGCCACGACAACGTGGTGGTGGTCTGCTCGATCGAGAACGTCGACCCGATGGGCGTGCACACCGGCGACTCGGTCACCGTCGCGCCGGCGATGACGCTCACCGACCGCGAATACCAGACGATGCGCACACTGGGCATCGACATCCTGCGTGAGGTCGGCGTCGACACCGGCGGCTGCAACATCCAGTTCGCGGTCAACCCGACCGACGGCCGGCTGATCGTCATCGAGATGAACCCGCGCGTCTCGCGGTCGAGCGCGCTGGCGTCCAAGGCCACCGGTTTCCCGATCGCCAAGATCGCGGCCAAGCTGGCCATCGGCTACACCCTGGACGAGATCGTCAACGACATCACCAAGGAAACCCCGGCGTGTTTCGAACCCACGCTGGACTACGTCGTGGTCAAGGCGCCGCGGTTCGCCTTCGAAAAATTCCCCGGCGCCGACCCCACCCTGACCACCACGATGAAGTCCGTCGGCGAGGCGATGTCGTTGGGCCGCAACTTCATCGAAGCCCTCGGCAAGGTGATGCGGTCGCTGGAGACGCCCCGCGCCGGCTTCTGGACGAAGGCCGATCCCGAGGGCGACCTCGACGACGTGCTCACCCGGCTGCAGACGCCCACCGAGGGCCGGCTCTACGACATCGAGCTGGCGTTGCGGCTGGGCGCGTCGGTCGAGCGGGTGGCGCAGGCCTCCGGTGTGGACCCGTGGTTCGTCGCCCAGATCGGCGAGCTGGAGGCGCTGCGCACCGAACTGGTCGATGCCCCGGTGCTCGACGGTGACCTGTTGCGACGCGCCAAGCACAGCGGGCTGTCGGATCACCAGATCGCCTCGCTGCGACCGGAATTGGCTGGAGAAGGCGGCGTGCGGTCGCTGCGCGAACGGCTGGGCATCCACCCGGTCTACAAGACCGTCGACACCTGCGCGGCGGAGTTCGAGGCGAAGACCCCCTACCACTACAGCAGCTACGAGCTCGATCCCGCCGCCGAGACCGAGGTGGCGCCGCAGACCGAGAAGCCCAAGGTGCTCATCCTCGGGTCCGGGCCGAACCGCATAGGCCAGGGCATCGAATTCGACTACAGCTGCGTGCACGCGGCAACCACGTTGAGCGAGGTCGGTTTCGAGACCGTCATGATCAACTGCAACCCGGAGACCGTGTCCACCGACTACGACACCGCCGACCGGCTCTACTTCGAGCCGCTGACGTTCGAGGACGTGCTCGAGGTGTACCGCGCCGAGGCGCAATCCGGTTACGGCGGAAAAGGTGTCGTCGGCGTGATCGTGCAGCTGGGCGGCCAGACCCCACTGGGGCTGGCGCAGCGGCTTGCCGACGCCGGGGTACCGATCGTCGGCACCCCGCCGGAGGCCATCGACCTGGCCGAGGACCGTGGGGAATTCGGCGACGTGCTCAACGCGGCGGGCCTGCCGGCGCCCAAGTACGGCACCGCGACCACCTTCGACCAGGCCCGCCGGATCGCGGCGGACATCGGCTACCCGGTCCTGGTGCGGCCGTCGTACGTGCTGGGCGGGCGCGGCATGGAGATCGTCTACGACGAGGAGACGCTGAGGGGCTACATCACCCGCGCCACCGAGCTGTCGCCCGAACACCCCGTGCTGGTCGACCGCTTCCTCGAGGACGCGGTGGAGATCGACGTCGACGCGCTGTGCGACGGCACCGAGGTCTACATCGGCGGCATCATGGAGCACATCGAGGAAGCCGGCATCCACTCCGGCGATTCGGCCTGCGCGCTGCCGCCGGTGACGTTGGGCCGCAGCGACATCGAGAAGGTGCGTCGCGCCACCGAGGGCATCGCCCACGGCATCGGCGTGGTGGGGCTGATCAACGTGCAGTACGCGCTGAAGGACGACGTGCTCTACGTGCTCGAGGCCAATCCGCGCGCCAGCCGCACCGTCCCCTTTGTCTCGAAGGCCACGGCTATTCCGCTGGCCAAGGCGTGCGCCCGGGTCATGCTGGGCGCCACCATCGCGGAGCTGCGTGCGGAGGGGATGCTGGCCGCCTCCGGGGACGGCGCCAACGCGGCGCAGGACGCGCCGATCGCGGTCAAGGAGGCGGTCCTGCCGTTCCACCGGTTCCGCCGCGCCGACGGGGCGGCCATCGATTCGCTGCTCGGCCCGGAGATGAAATCGACCGGTGAGGTCATGGGAATCGACCGCGACTTCGGCAGCGCGTTCGCCAAGAGCCAGACCGCCGCCTACGGTTCGCTGCCTGCGCGTGGCACCGTGTTCGTGTCGGTTGCCAACCGGGACAAGCGATCCCTGGTATTCCCCGTTAAGCGGTTGGCGGACCTGGGTTTTCGTGTCCTGGCCACCGAAGGCACCGCGGAGATGCTGCGCCGCAACGGCATTCCCTGCGACGAGGTGCGCAAGCACTACGAGGAGCCGCAGCCCGGCCGGCCCGAGGTGTCCGCCGTCGACGCGATCCGCGCCGGTGACGTCGACATGGTGATCAATACCCCCTTCGGCAACTCCGGTCCGCGCATCGACGGCTACGAGATCCGTTCGGTCGCCGTGGCCGTCAACATCCCCTGCGTCACGACCGTGCAGGGCGCGTCCGCGGCCGTGCAGGGCATCGAGGCCGGGATCCGCGGCGACATCGGCGTGCGGTCGCTGCAGGAGTTGCACAGCCGCATGGGCAAGGAGGGCGCCAAGTGACGCGCTTCGGAGCCCGGCTGGCCGCGGCGAAGGCGGAGCGCGGGCCGCTGTGCCTGGGCATCGACCCGCATCCCGAGTTGCTGCGGGCGTGGGACCTGCCGACCAGCGCCGACGGCCTGGCCGCGTTCTGTGACACCTGCGTCGAGGCGTTCGCCGGCTTCGCCGTCGTCAAACCGCAGGTGGCGTTCTTCGAGACCTACGGCGCGGCCGGCTACTCGGTGCTGGAGCGCACCATCGCCGCACTGCGCGAGGCCGGCGTGCTGGTGTTGGCCGACGCCAAGCGCGGGGACATCGGCTCGACCATGGCCGCGTACGCCTCGGCCTGGGCGGGCGACTCGCCCCTGGCCGTCGACGCCGTGACGGCCTCGCCCTACCTGGGGTTCGGCTCGTTGCGGCCGCTGCTGGAGCTCGCCACCGCCAACGACAGGGGCGTGTTCGTCCTGGCGGCGACCTCCAACCCGGAGGGCTCGACCGTGCAGCGTGCCGACGCCGACGGCCGCACGGTGGCTCAGGTGATCGTCGACCGCGTCGCGGCGGCCAACGACGCGCATGCGCCGGAACCGGGCTCCGTCGGCGTCGTCGTCGGTGCGACGGTCCTCAACCCTCCCGATCTGTCCGCTCTCGGCGGACCGGTGCTGGTGCCGGGCGTGGGAGCCCAGGGCGGGCGGGCGGAGGCGCTCGGCGGCCTCGGCGGGGCCCGCGCGGACCAGCTCCTGCCCGCGGTGGCACGCGAGGTGCTGCGGGCCGGCCCGGACGTGACGGAGCTACGGGCGGCCGCCGACCGAATGCTCGACGCCGTCACCTACCTCGCCCAGGGGTAGCCCGGCTCTGGCGAGCCTGCGCTGGTGGTGGCGAGCCTGCGGACACGGCCTACATCGAGCGGAGAATCGCGCCCTCACCGCGGGCTCGACGCGGGGCGCGCTCAATCCAGCGGTTGGTCGCCCGACGTCTCGACGATGACAGCGGTGGCCTTGACGACGGCAACTGCGACGCTGCCGGGGCGCAGCTTCAGCTCCCGGGCCGCCTCGGTGCTCATCAGCGACACCACCGTGTGCGGGCCGCACTGCATCTCGACCTGGCTCATCACCGTGTCGCTGACGACCCTGGTCACCAGGCCGACGAATCGGTTGCGGGCCGAGCTGCCGACGCCGAGCGGGTTGGGCGGCGGCGCCGGCGCGTTGGCGCGGGCAAACTCGGCCAGGGTCTCGCTGGCGATGACCTTGCGGCCGGACGAGTCGAGGCCGACCGCCAGGGTGCCGTTGTTGATCCATCGCCGGACGGTGTCGTCGCTGACCCCCAGCAGCTCCGCAGCCTGACGTATCCGCAGGTTCGGCACCGGTTGATCGTAGCTTCGGGACGCCCGCGCACGCGCCTGACCGGCGCGGCGACACGCGCGACGCGCCGCGGGAATGCGTGATCCTTGGCACCACGACCCGCCATCACCTCGGCGGCGGACCGCGCTCACCGGCGGCCGACGCGCCAACGGCCGGTTCACTGCTCTGAATCCGCTGGTAGACGTGGTTTTCGGGACGGATCGGACTGGACCGACGCCGGGCGCCCGGCGGCGTGTTCGGCGCCTCCTGCAGGTCCCGCGACGGGCGGCGGTCGCCGTCACACGCTGGGCGTTTAGGGCCGTAACCAGGGGGGCGGGTTAGATTTCGTCAGGAAGCGTGAGTACGGTCGTCTGCGCTGGCTGGAGTATCCGGCCTGGACAAATGAGATCGCATAGTTAGTGATGAGAGACGGAGGAATCGTGGCTCTTCCCCAGTTGACCGACGAGCAGCGCGCGGCCGCGTTGGAGAAGGCTGCTGCCGCACGTCGGGCGCGAGCAGAGCTCAAGGATCGGCTGAAGCGCGGCGGCACCAACCTCACGCAGGTGCTCAAGGATGCCGAGAGCGACGAGGTCTTGGGCAAGATGAAGGTGTCTGCGCTGCTCGAGGCGTTGCCGAAGGTGGGCAAGGTCAAGGCGCAGGAAATCATGACCGAGCTGGAGATCGCGCCGACCCGCCGCCTGCGTGGCCTGGGCGACCGTCAGCGCAAGGCGTTGCTGGAAAAGTTCGGCTCCGCCTAACCCGACCGGCCAGGAGCGCCGGTGAGCGCCGGCGGGGGACCGGGCACAGCACGTGGCGATCGGGAGCGCGGCAAAGCCGGGCGAACCGGGTCGCCACCATCAGGACGTGGCGATTGGCGAACCGGGTCGCCACCATCGGGACGCGTCGTCGTGCTGTCCGGTCCCTCCGCGGTCGGTAAGTCGACCGTGGTCAAGTGTCTGCGGGAGCGGATCCCGAACCTGCACTTCAGCGTCTCGGCCACGACGCGGGCGCCGCGGCCGGGCGAGGTCGACGGCGTCGACTATCACTTCGTCACCCCCGCCCGCTTCCAGCAGCTGATCGATCAGGACGCGTTCCTGGAGTGGGCCGACATTCACGGCGGTCTGCAACGCTCGGGCACTCTGGCCCAGCCGGTGCGGGACGCCACCGCGGCCGGCGTCCCGGTGCTCATCGAAGTCGACCTGGCCGGTGCCCGGGCCATCAAGCGGGCGATGCCGGAGGCCATGACCGTCTTCCTGGCTCCGCCCAGCTGGGAGGACTTGGAGTCCAGGCTGGTCGGTCGCGGCACCGAGACTCCGGAGGCGATCCAGCGCCGCCTGGACACCGCGCGCACCGAACTGGCAGCTCAAGGCGACTTCGACGAGGTCGTGGTAAACGGCCGATTGGAGTCTGCGTGCTCGGAATTGGTATCCTTGCTGGTTGGAACTGTGTCCGGCCCGGCGTGAGCCGCCAAACCTGACCGGATCCAGATTTTCCTAGCCGTTAACCCAACGCTCTTACGCTGCCCAGGAGATTGACTTCGTGAGTATTCCCCAGTCCGACTCGTCGCTGGCCGCCATCGGTGCCGTGGATCAATTCGATCCGTCGGCCGGTGGGCAAGGCGCCTACGACACCCCGCTGGGCATCACCAACCCGCCCATCGACGAGCTGCTGGACCGCGTGTCCAGCAAGTACGCGCTGGTGATCTACGCGGCGAAGCGGGCCCGGCAGATCAACGACTACTACAACCAGCTCGGCGAGGGCATCCTCGAATACGTGGGTCCGCTGGTCGAGCCCGGACTGCAGGAAAAGCCGCTCTCGATCGCGATGCGCGAGATCCACGCCGACCTGCTCGAGCACACCGAGGGCGAGTAACAGGCAGGGCCGGGCGCGCTGTGGACGACCGTAATCGGGTCTCAAAACGGGTTGTCGTCGGAGTCTCCGGAGGCATCGCCGCGTACAAGGCGTGCACGGTGGTCCGTCAGCTCGCCGAGGCCGGTCACGAGGTTCGGGTCATCCCCACCGAATCCGCCCTGCGCTTCGTCGGCGCCGCCACCTTCGAGGCGCTCTCCGGTCAGCCGGTGCACACCGGCGTCTTCCAAGACGTTCCCGAGGTACCCCACGTTCGGCTCGGCCAGCAGGCCGACCTCGTCGTGGTGGCGCCGGCCACCGCGGACCTGCTGGCCCGCGCGGTCCACGGGCGCGCCGACGACCTGCTAACCGCCACCCTGCTCACGGCGCGATGCCCGGTGCTGTTCGCGCCGGCGATGCACACCGAGATGTGGTTGCACCCGGCCACCGTCGAGAACGTGGCCACGCTGCGCCGCCGCGGTGCGGTGGTGCTCGAGCCCGCGTCGGGGCGGCTCACCGGCGCCGACAGCGGCGCGGGTCGCCTGCCCGAGGCCGAGGAGATCACCACGCTTGCCCACCTGCTGCTCGAGCGCGGTGACGCCCTGCCCCACGACCTTGCGGGCTGCAAGGTGCTGGTGACCGCCGGCGGCACCCGCGAGGCGATCGATCCGGTGCGCTTCATCGGCAACCGCAGCTCCGGCAAGCAGGGGTACGCGGTGGCGCGGGTGGCCGCGCAGCGCGGCGCCGAGGTGACGCTGGTCGCCGGGCACACCGCGGGCCTGATCGACCCGGCCGGCGTGGAGGTGGTGCACGTCAGCTCGGCGGAGCAACTCGGGAACGCGGTTTCCAAGCACCTGTCGGACGCCGACGTGCTGGTGATGGCCGCCGCGGTCGCCGACTTCCGGCCCGCGCAGGTGTCGGCCGCCAAGATCAAGAAGGGCCCCGACGAGCGCGACGAGCCACCCACGATCGAGTTGCTGCGCAACGACGACGTCCTGGCCGGCGCGGTGCGGGCGCGCGCGCACGGGGAACTGCCCAACATGCGGGCCATCGTGGGGTTTGCCGCCGAGACCGGCGACGCCAACGGCGACGTGCTCTTCCACGCCCGGGCCAAGCTGCGCCGCAAGGGCTGTGACCTGCTGGTGGTCAATGCCGTGGGTGAGGGCAGGGCCTTCGAGGTGGACAGCAACGACGGCTGGTTGCTGGCTGCCGACGGGACCGAGTCGGCGCTGCAACACGGCTCCAAGACGCTGATGGCCAGTCGTATCGTGGATGCGATCGTCACGTTCCTGCACGGCGAAACCGGATAACGGCCTGGTAGGACGCCCGGCTTTGGCCGGTTCAGTCGAGGGCGATTAAGATAATTTGCCTATCTAAGTTTACGAAGGACGGAAGGATGACAGAGTGAGCGAGAAGGGTCGGCTGTTTACCAGTGAGTCGGTGACCGAGGGACATCCCGACAAGATCTGTGACGCGATCAGCGACTCCGTCCTCGACGCGCTTCTGGCGGAGGACCCCCGCTCACGTGTCGCGGTAGAGACGCTGGTCACCACCGGTCAGGTGCATGTGGTCGGGGAGGTGACGACGCTGGCCAAGGAGGCCTTCGCCGACATCACGAACACGGTGCGGGCCCGAATTCTGGACATCGGCTACGACTCGTCGGACAAGGGCTTCGACGGGGCGTCGTGCGGGGTGAACATCGGCATCGGCGCGCAGTCGCCCGACATCGCCCAGGGCGTCGACACCGCGCATGAGGCGCGCGTGGAGGGCGCCGCGGACCCGCTGGACTCGCAGGGCGCCGGCGATCAGGGCCTGATGTTCGGCTACGCGATCGCCGACACCCCGGAACTGATGCCGCTGCCCATCGCGCTGGCGCACCGGCTGTCGCGGCGGCTGACGGAGGTCCGCAAGAACGGCACGCTGCCCTACCTGCGCCCAGACGGCAAGACGCAGGTCACCATCGAGTACGAGGACGACGTCCCGGTCCGCCTCGACACCGTCGTCGTCTCCACCCAGCATGCCGACGGGGTCGACCTCGAGAAGCAGCTGGACCCCGACATCCGTGAGCACGTGCTCAAGACCGTGCTCGCCGATCTGGCCCACGAAACGCTGGATTCGTCGGCAACGCGGGTGCTGGTGAACCCGACCGGCAAGTTCGTGCTCGGCGGCCCGATGGGTGACGCCGGCCTGACGGGCCGCAAGATCATCGTCGACACCTACGGCGGCTGGGCCCGCCATGGCGGCGGCGCCTTCTCCGGCAAGGATCCGTCCAAGGTGGACCGCTCCGCGGCGTACGCGATGCGCTGGGTGGCCAAGAACATCGTCGCCGCGGGTCTGGCGGAGCGGGTCGAGGTGCAGGTGGCCTACGCCATCGGCAAGGCGGCCCCGGTCGGCCTGTTCATCGAGACCTTCGGCACCGCGATCGTGGACCCGGTCAAGATCGAGAAGATCGTGCCGGAGGTTTTCGACCTGCGGCCCGGCGCCATCATCCGCGACCTGGACCTGCTGCGCCCGATCTACGCGCAGACCGCCGCCTACGGGCACTTCGGCCGGACCGACATCGAGCTGCCGTGGGAGCAGCTCAACAAGGTCGACGACCTCAAGCGCGCGATTTAGCTTCCGCGAGCAGACACAAAAGCCCCCATTTCGTGCCGAAATGCGGGGCTTTTGTGTCTGCTCGCGGGACTGCGCCGCATCAAAACGTCCGGCTGCCCTGTGGGGACAGCACGAAGCCGTGCCCTTGGGCCGGAGAGTCTCCGTCCAGGCACGCCGTCATCGTCGATGTCACCGCACACGTCAGGCGCGACGAATCGGTGTAGACGACTTTGCTGTCGGGGGGCAGCAGGTGGTAGGCGGCAGGATCGACGATCCCGCCGTCGTGCACGCCATTCTCGTCGACGGTCTGATATCTCTCCATCGACGCCAGGTCGATGTTGGAGAAAGTGCTCTCGGGCGCTGCCCGCCCCCAATTGCTCACCGCCACATGATTGAACGACGTGCCCGGCAGGTCTCCCCAGCAGCCCAGCATTTTCGCGGCGGCCTTGTGGACGTACTGCATGCGACACCGGTAACCGCCGGGCGTGACGAACTGCACGCCGCTGGTCATATACGAGTGGAAGGTCGTGTAGTCCTTGGCGTTGACGGTCGCAAACGTGCTCAGGTCGGGAAACGGCGGCGGGTCGGCCGACGCCGGCGGGACGGCCGCCGCCGAGGCCGCCAGAAGAACGGCTGCGCCTAACTTCGCTCTCACCGACCCGCCGAGCGTCATACCGGCGTTTGGCCCGTAACCGGCGGCAGCGGGTGGTCGGCGTCGAGCCCGGGCAGGCCGTCGATGCTCTTCTGATTGCGGCCGACGCTGCGCACGTAGGCCTCGGCGGGCTGCTTGCTGTGATAGGCGTCGAGCACCGGGCGGTCCTCGACCAGTTCGTAGTAGGGCACCGCGAAGCCGCAGGCATCGGCGATCCGCTCGACGTCGACGACGATCGCCGCCCGCACACCCGGGTGCAATCGTGCGAAATGCGAGCTGACGCGGTCGAATTCGCCGTCGTCGGGCCGAACCGCGCGCCCGCTGCCGAACAGCCGCAGGATGCGCGAGTTACGCGTGAACGAGCAGAACATGATGGTGATGCGGCCGTTGTCGCGCAGGTGCGCAATGGTTTCGACGCCGCTGCCGAACAGGTCGAGGTAGGCGACGGTGTGGTCGTCCAGCACGGCGAACGTGTCGGCGTAGCCCTTGGGCGAGAGGTTGACCCGGCCGCCCTCGGACGGGGCGGTCGCGACGAAGAACATCGCCTGCTCCGCGATGAACTCCCGCAGCGAGTCGTCGATACGCGAAAACTCCTTCGCCATCGTCCGAGCCTAACGGTCAGTGGAACCAGCCCGACTCTTGGTTCTGCGCGTTCAAAAAGCCCGATACCTGGTTGCCCAGGTTCGCAAAGCCGGAGGTGAAGGTCTGCACGGCTCCGTTCAGCGTCGCGGCGTTGAACAGGCCCGAGAGGTATTGGCCCGAGCTGTTGGCAAAGCCCGACATGTAGGCGGGGCCGGTGTAGGTGGGGCCGGTGTTCCGAAAGCCCGAGCTGTAGGCCCCTGCGGTGAGGAGACCGGAACCGTAGTCGCCGTGGTTTTCGTAGCCGGAGGAGCCGATGGTGCCGTAGAAAGTCTTACCGCCGATGATGCGAATGATGTCGTCGCCGGAATCGATTCCGGAATTGTTGAAACCCTGGTTCGCAAACCCCGACTGGTTGACACCCCCGTTGCCGAAGCCCGCGCCCGAGTTGGAAAAGCCGGAGTTCAACACGTTTTGGTTGTAGGGGCTCATCGGACCGGTATTGAGGCTGCCCCCGTTGAGGAAGCCGGTGTTCACCCCGCCGGCATTGAAATGACCGGTGTTGATGTCGCCGGCGTTGAAGCCGCCAGAGTTGATGCTGCCGCCATTGAAGCTGCCGAAGTTGGTCGAACCCGCGTTGAAGTTGCCCGTGTTGGTGTGCCCGGAGTTGAACAAGCCCGTGTTGGTGTTGCCCGAGTTGAACAACCCGGTGTTGGTGTCGCCCGAGTTGAACAGGCCGGTGTTGGTGTCGCCCGAGTTGAACCAGCCGGTGCTGTAGTTGCCGGAATTGGCAAAACCCGTGTTGAGGTAGCCCGAGCTGCCGATGCCGCTGTTCCAGGTTCCCGACGTGCCGAACTCGAGGCTGAGTGGCCCGACGCCCTGGCCGGAGTTCGCGATACCCCAGTTGCCATCGCCGGAGTTGAAAAAACCGATATTGTTGTCGCCGGAATTGAACAAACCGATATTCCCGCTGCCGGTGTTCAGGCCCTTCAAATTGATGCCGACCTGGTTGTCGCCCGTCAGCCCTATTCCGAAATTGTTGTTTCCGCTGTTGCCCAAGCCGACATTATTGTTTCCGGTATTTCCATAACCGATATTCGCGTTGCCGAGATTGCCGCCGCCGTAATTGCCGGATCCGGTGTTTCCGCTGCCAATGTTCGAGCTGCCGGTGTTCCCGAAGCCGAAGTTGGCGTCGCCGCTGTTCCCGCCACCCACGTTGGTGCCGCCGGTGTTGCCGGAACCGAGGTTTCCCGAACCGGTGTTTCCGCTGCCGAAGTTGGTGTTGCCGATGTTGCCCAGGCCGAAGTTGGTGTCGCCGGTGTTGCCACTGCCCACATTGAAGCTGCCGTGATTGCCGCTGCCCAGGTTGTAGCTGCCGACGTTGCCGCTGCCGGCGTTGAAGTTTCCCGCGATCGGAGTCGTCGATTGGCCTAACCCGGAGCTGCCATTTCCGCTGCCCAGGTTGCCATTTCCGAAGTTGCCGCTGCCGACGTTGTAGTCACCGACGTTGCCGCCGCCCAGGTTCAGGCTGCCGACGTTGCCGAGACCCAGGTTGTGGCCGCCGACATTGCCGAGGGTCAGGTTGATGGTGCCGTCGAGGAAGGGAATGTTGATATAGATGCCGTTGGACGCCGCCGTCACCGCCGCCGAAGCGGCCGGAGTGGCCCGCCAGGGCGTCAACGCTGCGATCGCCGCCGACGCGTCGGCGTAGTAGCTCGACATCGCGGCCACGTCGACGGCCCAGATCTCCTCGTAGACGGACTCGGTGGCGGCGATCGCCGGCGCGTTCTGGCCGAATAGGTTCGAGACGACCAAGGACACCAGCTGAGATCGGTTGGCCGCCACCACTTCCGGGTGTACCGTCGCCGCGCGCACCGCATCGAACACGTCGGCAACCGTCTTGGCTTGACTCGACGTCTGCTCGGCTTGGCTCGCTGCGGCGCTCAACACCGCGGCATATGTCTTCGCCACGCCCGTCATCGCCTGCGCCGCCGGGCCCTGCCACGCGTGACCGGTCACCGTCGCGATTACCGAACCGAAAGACCTTGCAGCGGTGGATAGCTCGTCGGCAAGGCCATCCCATGCCGCGGCCGTTGCCAGCATCGGAGCTGCTCCGGGGCCGGTCCAGATCCGACCTGAATTGATCTCAGGAGCGAGGCTCACAAAATTCATATTCCGGCTGGCCTTTCGCGAGGGATTCCAGGGCAGACTTCAGGCAGGCGATCGTACGAAGGGAATCGCGCCGAAAAATCCGTTTTCCCGAGTTCGCCGCAGAAAATGCGTGAACACGCGCGGCGTAGGTTGCATATCAATCAAAGGGCATGCCGAATGCGGCCATTCGGCAATGATGAGTGGCGATGTCCGGAATTCTCGCGCCGAATGTTTGGACCGCCGAGGTGGTGAGCGTCGCCGATGGCGGGCGGTTCCGCGTTACGCGGGGAGGCGAGCGTGGCGGGATGCCGGTTGTGCTGCTCCCCGGGATGTTCGACAACCGGCGCCTGTATCTGTGGCCGGGCGGCGGCGGGCTGGCGGACACGTTGGCCGGGGCGGGCTTCGAGGTATGGATCGTCGAGCGGCGCGGGGCCGGCGGAGTGCCCCTGACCGCCGGGGTCCGCGCCGGTTGGGAGGAGATGGTCCGGGTCGATCTACCCGCCGTCCAGCAGCTTGTCGCCGCGGAGACCGACGACCCGGCGTTCTGGATGGGCCATTCCTTCGGCGGTGTCGCACTGGCCCGCGCGGCCGCCGCCACCATGCGGCAATCCCTGATCGCGGGGCTGGTGCTCGTCAACTCCGCCACCGAGATTCCGTTGCTGGCAAATCCGATCGTCAACGCGACGCTATGCGCCCGCAGGTGGGGTGAACTGTTCCCGGCGCGGCGGCTGCGGCTCGGCCCGGAAGACGAGCCGGTCGCCGCGCTCGCCGACGCGATCGCCTGGGGCGCCGGGGAGCGGCGCCAACTGCCGGCCGCGCCACGTGTCGTCGGCGTCCCGGTGCTCGCACTGACCGCTCCGCGCGACGTCATCGCCCCCGCCTCGCGGTGCGACCGGTTGGCGCGGCAGTTCGGCGGTGTGGACGCGCGGGTGCAGTCGGCGGCGCGCCGGCAGGGATTCGCCCGCAATCACACACACGAATCGACGCTGCTGCATCCCGCTGCCGGCACGGACGTGTTTCCGTTCCTGCTTGATTGGCTCAACGCCCGGACCGGCAGGACGACCCCGTCCACCGCGGTCGACGTCGTGGGCCGTCATCGGCGCCGGTTCACCGTCGAACTCGACGCGCCGATCGAGCACGTCTTTGCAGCCCTCAGCCATCACTGGTCGGCGTTATGGCCGGTGCGCCAGCGACGAGTGCGCAGCGGGGTGGACCCCGCCGACCCCGATGGCCTGCGCTCGGTGCGGGCGCAGCGCGTGCTGGGGATGTGGCCGATTCAGGAGGAGATCGTCGGCTATCGGCCGCCGCGGCTGATCGAGTACCGCACCGTTCGCGGCCCGATCCGCAACCACCTCGGCCGCATCGAACTCACCCCCGTTGGCGACGGCACCCGACTGGATTACCGCATCGCGTTCGATACCCTCGCCTGGTTTCCCGGCCGCCTGCTGGCAGCTGCGCTCGAGGTGACATGGCGGCGCTTCAGCATCCGCCGGCTGCGGCGCCAGATTGCGGCGCTAGGCCGTGAAACTGTAGTCGTCGAGGTCGAAACGTCTGCTGCGCAAATATGATTCGACCGTTGTCGTGGGGCGCAGTGGGACATCGCCGTTCTTGTCGAAGTAGTAGCTGTTGGCCAGCCGGCAGCTGTCCTGCCAGAACACCTGGCGGTGCCGGCGGCGCATCACCTCGGCGAAGTAGCGGTCGTTGGCCTCCGGGGTCACCTCGATGCGGCCCGCGCCCACGCTGCGGGCCCTTTTCAGGCACCGCAGGATGTGGTGGGTCTGGGTCTCGATCAGCGCGAAGTACGACGAGCCGACGTAGCCGTACGGCCCGAACACGGTGAAGAAGTTCGGGTAGCCGGGGATGCTGACGCCTTCGTAGGCCTGGATTCGGTGCGTGTCCCAGAACCGGCTCAGCGATTGCCCGCCGCTACCGGTCACGGGATAGGTCAGCACCTCGTCGGTGTCGAGGACCTTGAAGCCGGTGGCCAGCAGCAGCACGTCGACGTCGTGGTGGGTGCCGTCCGTGGTGGCCACCGAGGAGGGTGTGATCTTGCCGATCGGGGTGGTCACCAGGTGCACGTTGTCGCGGTTGAACGTGGACAGATAGGTGTTGTGGAACCCCGGCCGCTTGCAGCCGACCGCGTAGCGCGGGGTGAGCTGGTCGCGGACCTCGGGATCCTTGACCTGCTGGCGCAGATACCGCTTGCCCAGCGCCGCCATGTTCTTGGCCAGCGGGAACACGGTGAAGTAGTGCGCGGCGATGGGGAAGGTGGCCTCCACGTAGGCCTGGCTGAGCAGCCGCTGGACGGCCTTGCCGCCGGGAATCCGCATCGCCCACCGCGCGAGCGCGGGCAGTCGGACGTCGAACTTGGGGAAACACCAGATCGGGGTGCGCTGAAACACAGTGAGCTGGTCGACGATTGGCGCGATCTCGGGGATGACCTGCACGGCCGAGGCCCCGGTGCCGATGATGGCGACCCGCTTGCCGGTCAGATCCTGGCCGTGATCCCACCGCGCGGTGTGCATGGTCAGGCCGGCGAAGTCGTCGACACCGTCGATGTCGGGCAGCTTCGGCGTCGTCAGCACGCCGCAGGCGTTGATCACGAACCTCGCGGTGATCTCACCGCCCGGGTCCGTCTGCAACCGCCACAGCTGGTGCTCGTCGTCGAATTCTGCGCTGCAGACCTTGGTGCCGAAGCGGATCCGGGAGGCCAGGCCGTACTTGTCGACGCAGTGTTCGGCGTATGCCTTGAGCTCGCGGCCGGGTGCGTAGGTGCGCGTCCAGTCCGGGCTCTGCTCGAAAGAGAACTGGTAGGAAAACGACGGAATATCAACGGCTATACCGGGATAGGTGTTCCAGTACCAGGTGCCGCCGACCCCGTCGCCGGCCTCGATGATCAAAAAGTCGCTGAATCCCGCCCGGTCGAGCTGGATCGCGGCGCCGATGCCGGAGAACCCCGCCCCGACAATCAGCACCTCGTGATCGGGCTGCACACTCATTCAGCGTCTCCTTCCGACGACATGCACCCCGTGCTTGGGGCGCAGGGTCAGCGTCGCCTCGGGTTCGACGCGATGGCCGGAAGCGAGGTCAAAAGTAAAGCGCTGACTCATGATTGAGGCTATCAAGACCATCTCCATCATTGCGAAACTCTGGCCGATGCAGATGCGACGGCCGCCGCCGAACGGCAGGTAAGCCGATCGCGGACGCGTGCGGTCGCCGTGCAGGAAGCGGTGGGGATCGAACGTTGCCGGGTCGGGCCACCAGCGCGGATCGTGGTGAATGTGGTGGATCGGAATGATCACGGTAGTGCCGCGCCGAATATGGTGACCTCCGACAACGTCGTCTTCGGTCGCCCGCCGCGCGACGATCCACACCGCCGAGTAGTAGCGCAGCGATTCCTGCAGGCACGCGGTGGTCCAGGGCAGTCGGCCCAGGTCGTCGGCGGTGGGACGGCGGGTCCCGAGCACCTCGTCGATCTCGGTGAGCATGCGGTCGCGGGCTCCGGTGTTGCGGGCCATCAGATACCAGAACCAGGACATGGCGTTCGCGGTGGTTTCATGTCCGGCGAGCATGAACGTCAGCGCCTCGTCGCGAACCCGTTGACGCGGCCATGTTCCACCGTCGGCGCTTAGCAGCACGTTGAGCAGGTCGGCGGACTCAGTCGGGTGCGCCAAGCGCTGGTCGATCACCGCGTTCACCGAACGGTCCAGCGTCAACACGATGTCCTGCATCTCGCGCAACGGCGGTGGCAGGTGCACGCCGGAGAAGACGCACCAGTTCAGCGCGTCGTAGACGGGACGCGGCATCAGGCCCCACAAACCGAGTCGCTCCAGCTTCTCGGCGCGCCGCATCCCCCTGGTCGCCAGGTCGTTCATGCTTTGCACCAGCGGCCCGAAATCCTGGCTGAACAGGGCATTGGCGACCACGCGCAAGGTCACCTCGACCATGGTCTCGTGAATATCGAAGTGATCGGCCCCCCGTGCGTCCAGCGCGGCAGTTGTGTCGGCGATCGGTTCGATCATCAAGTCGACGAGCCCGTTGAGGTGGCGACGGGCGAAGGTCGGGTTCAGCACGCCGCGGTGGCTGGCCCACGAATCGCCCTCGTCGGTGAGCAGGTTGACCCCGACGCTTGCGCGGATGGGTTCGTATTCGGCGGACTTGACGTAGCGCAGCCGCGCCTCGTGTAATACGTGGTCGACGTAATCGGGGTGATTCAGCGAAACGAAACGCCTTCCCGCGCAACGAAAGCGCGCGATGTCGCTGCCGCGCAACCGACCCATGAAGCCGTCGCCCACGTCGAATCCGACGGTGATGGCTTCGCGCGTCATCGTCCAGGTGCTCAGGCGTCTGGCCGGTCCGCTTCGCGGCCGCTCGACGGTGAGGGTGGCCATGGGTCCACTGTAGGGATGACACCGTCGGCGGGTAATGAGAATATCGGACACGGAGTTGGCTTTTTAGGACAGGCGGAAGAGGTGAGCGAAGGTTCGCCGAACGAGGTGACCCACCCGGTCTACGCGACTCGGGTGCTGTGCGAGGTGGCGAACGAGCGCGGGGTGCCGACCGGCGACGTGTTGGCCGGCACCGCTATCGAACCGGCCGACCTCGACGACCCGAACGCCATGGTCAGTGCGCTCGACGAGATCACCGCCGTGCGTCGGCTGCTGGCCCGGCTTCCCGCTGAGGCGGGCGTCGGTATCGACGTGGGCAGCCGGTTCACGCTCACCCACTTCGGGCTGTTTGGGTTCGCCGTGATGTCCTGCGGCACCCTGCGGGAACTATTCGACATCACCACACGCTATTTCGCGCTGACGATGATGCACATCGACCTGACGATCTTCGAGACCGCAGACGCCTGCCTAGTGGAGCTGGGCGCCGGCCATCTGCCGGCTGATGTACGTGGGTTCTTCATCGAGCGTGATATCGCTGGAATCATCTCTACAACAGTAAGTTTCGCACTTTCAGTGACCGAGAAATACGCCGACCGGGTGTCAGCGGAAGTCGCGATCGACGAGGAGTTGCTGCGGCCGTTGCTGGAGCTGTTACCGGTCCACGATGTGGCGTTCGGCCGGGCGCACAACAGATTGCATTTCCCGCGCGCCATGTTCGACGAGCCGTTGCCCCAGGCCGACCGGCACACGCTGGAAATGTGCATGGCCCAGTGCGATGTGCTCATGCAGCACAGCGCGCGACGCCAGGGCATCACCGCGTTGGTGCGCACGAAGCTGTTCCGCGACTCCGGTTCTTTCCCAACGCTTCCCGACATCGCCGACGAACTGGACATCCATCCGCGTACGCTGCGTCGCCGCCTCGCCGAGGAGGGGACGTCGTTCCGGGCTCTGTTGAACGAGGCGCGATCCACGGTGGCTGTCGACCTGCTGCGCAACGTCGGCCTGACTGTCGAAGAGGTGTCCAAAAGGCTCGGCTACACGGAGGTTTCGACGTTTTCCCACGCCTTCAAACGTTGGCACGGCGTGGCGCCCAGCGCGTATCCGCGTCGGGGCTAACCCCGCAATGCCTTCTTCAACGCCGCGATGCCTCGATCGGTGGCCGCAGCGGCGGCGGGAATCACCAGAGCGAAGCTGATGTAGCCGTGCACCAGGTCCGGCTCGTTGCACAGCTCCGCGGACACCCCCGCCGCCCTCAACAGCTCGGCGTAGCGTGCGCCGTCGTCGCGCAGCGGGTCGTGTTCGGCGGTGCCGATGAACGCGGGCGGCAGCCCGGAGTGGTCGACGGCGTTCGCGGGGGACAGGGTGGCGGGCAGCGTCGCGTGCTCGGCGATGTCGACGCCGGGGATGTACCACTGCATGAACGCGTCGATCACATCGCGGTCCAGGATCGGCGCGTCGGCGTTCTCGGTGAACGACGGGAGCGACATGTCGGCGGTGGTGGACGGGTACCAGAGCAGCTGGAAGGCCAGCGGCGGGCCACTCCAGTCGGAGCTGTCGCGGGCAAGTTGCGCCATGACCGCTGAGATGTTGCCGCCCGCGGAGTCGCCGGCGACGGCGATGCGGTTGGGGTCGCCGCCCAGCTCGGCGGCGTGCTCGCCGACCCAGCGCAGGGCGGCCCAGCAGTCGTCGATGCCGGCCGGGAACGGGTGCTCGGGGGCCAGCCGGTAGTCGACCGACACCACGATGGCGTCCGCGCCCACCGAGTGCGCGCGGGCGACCGGGTCGTGGGTGTCCAGATCGCCGATGCACCAGCCGCCGCCGTGGTAAAAGACGACGACGGGCAGGGGCGCCTCGGTCGCCGAGGGTGGCCAGTAGATCCGGATCGGAATGTCGGACAGTTCGCCGTAGCCGATCGTGCGCTCCTCGATCCGCAGCTGGGGCAGCATCTCCGCGGGCGCCTGCAGTTGCTTGAGCTTTGCGCGTGCGACCTCGACGCCGTCGTCGACGTTGAACGTCATCGGAACCGCGTCGAGCAGCGCCTTGAAGGTCGGGTCGATAGCGGGTCGGGCAGTGGTCGAATCCGTCATGGGCTCCTACCGTAGCCAATCCTGCCTTTAGGCCTGCAGTGCAGCCCGTAGCGCAGCCAGCCCGCGGTCCATCCCGGCGGTGGCGGCGGGCACAACGCCGGCGTACCCGAGGTAGCCGTGCACCATCGTGTCGGCGTTGTGCACCTCGACGGGAACGCCCGCGGCGGACAGCAGCTCGCCGTACCGGATGCCGTCGTCGCGCAAGGGGTCGTGGCCCGCGACGCCGATGTACGCGGGCGGCAGGCCGGCGAGGTCCCGCGCCCGGCCCGGCGCCATCCCCACCGGCGGGTCCGACAGGTCGAGTTCGCCTGCGTACCAACGGGAGAACGCCGAGATCGCGGCGGTGTCAAGGATCGGTGCGGTGGCGTTCTCGGTGAACGACGGCAGCGAAACATCCCACAGCGTGGAGGGATACCACAGCAACTGGAAGCCCAGTGACGGGCCGTTGCGGTCGCGGGCCTGCTGTGCGATGACGGCGGCGATGTTGCCGCCCGCCGAATCGCCGGCGACCGCCAGACGTGTCGCGTCGGCGCCGAGCTCGGTGCCGTGTTCGGCGGCCCATACCGTTGCGGCCCAAGCGTCTTCGACGGCGGCGGGATAGGGGTGCTCGGGTGCCAGCCGGTACTCGACGGACACCACCACCGCGTCGGCGCCGACGGCATGCTGGCGGCACGTGCCGTCGTGCGTATCCAGATCGCCCATCACGAAGCCGCCGCCGTGAAAGAACACCACCACGGGCGGTTGCACGCCGGAATCATCTGGCGGCCAATAGATCCGGAGTTGCAGGGGACCAGCGGGACCGTCGATGGCGCGGTTCTCCACCCGCAGCTCGGGGTGCAGCGGCCGGCGCGGCAGATCGCGCAATCGTTGCCGGGCGGCATCGATTCCATCGTCAGTCGATAGCCGGAAAGGAACCGCATCCAGTACCTTCAGCAGGATGGGGTCGATAGCGGGTTTCTCGTCGGCAGTTTTGTCCAAACTGGGCATGGAGGTACCGTACGCACCTCGTCTGGTGGCCGGTGGCTGGGTGGCGGCGGGATGGGCCGGCATCGCCTACGGCGTGTTCCTGACCGTGGTCGCGCTGCGCTCGCCGCCGGGCGTCGACCTGACCGGGCACTGGATCCTGCAACCGCCGTTCAAGGCCTCGATGGCGGTGCTGCTCACGATCGCCGCGGCGGCGCACCCCAACGTGCGCGAGCGGCGCTGGCTGATGCCCGCTCTGCTGTTCTCGGCGGCCGGCGACTGGCTGTTGGCGATCCCGTGGTGGGCGCAGTCGTTCGTCTTCGGGTTGGGCGCATTCCTGTTGGCGCACTTGTGTTTCGTGGGCGCGATGCTGCCATTGGCGCGCGGGCCCGAGGGCTCGCGGCCGTCGCCCGGGCGCCTCGCGGCCGTTGGCGTGGTCGTCGTGGCGTTCGTCGCGATGCTGACGTGGTTCTGGCCCCACCTGGGCGCGGAAAAGCTGACCATTCCGGTGACCGTCTACATCACGGTCCTGTGCGTCATGGTCTGCACGGCACTGCTGGCGAAGCTGCCGACGATGTGGACCGCCGTGGGTGCGGTCTGCTTCGCGCTGTCCGACGGGATGATCGCCATCAGCAAGTTCATTCTCGGCAACGAGGTGCTGGCGGTGCCGATCTGGTGGTCCTACGCGGCGGCCGAGATCCTGATCACCGCCGGCTTCTTCTTCGGCCGTGAGGCGGTCGAAGAAGAAGCCGGCGACGAGATCGCTCCCGAAACCGACGAGGCCACGGCGGCCGCCGACGACTGATTGTCGGTGGTAGCCGGTAATACAGAACGGTGTTCACGCCCGTCGAGGTCGAGCCCATCGCGCGGGTGCTGCCGATGCTGTCGGTGCCGCACCTGGATCGCGAGTTCGACTATCTGGTGGCCGCCGAGCAGTCCGACGACGCCCAGCCCGGCGTGCGGGTGCGGGTGCGGTTTCACGGCCGGCTGGTCGACGCGTTCGTGCTGGAGCGGCGCAACGACACCGACCACGCCGGCAAGCTGGGCTGGCTGGACCGCGTCGTCTCGCCCGAACCGGTGCTCACCCCGGAAATCCGGCGCCTGGTCGACGCGGTCGCCGCCCGCTACGCGGGGACCCGCCCCGACGTGCTGCGCCTGGCGATACCTGCCCGGCACGCGCGGGTGGAGCGCGAACCCATGGCGATTCCCGCCCATCCGCAGATCGCGCCGGTCGACCCGTCGGCGTGGGAGGTTTACGGCCGCGGCGGGCAGTTCCTGACCGCCCTGTCCGAGTCGCGCGCGGCCCGCGCGGTCTGGCAAGCGTTGCCAGGGGAATCGTGGACGGACCGCTTCGCCGAGGCCGCCGTCCAAACGGTGCGGGCTGGCCGCTCGGTGCTGGCGGTCGTGCCCGACCAGCGCGACCTGGACGCACTGTTGCTCGCCACCACGGGCCGCATCGAGGAGCGCAGCGTGGTGGCGTTGTCGGCGGGTCTGGGTCCCGCGGCGCGGTACCGGCGCTGGCTGGCCGCGTTGCGGGGCGCCGCGAGGCTGGTGATCGGCACCCGCAGCGCCGTGTTCGCGCCGCTGAGCGACCTGGGACTGGTCATGGTGTGGGCCGACGCTGACGACACGCTGGCCGAGCCGCGGACGCCCTACCCGCACGCCCGGGAGGTGGCGATGCTGCGGGCACACCAGGCCCGTTGCGCGGCGCTGATCGGCGGCTACGCCCGCACCGCCGAAGCCCACGCGCTGGTGCGCAGCGGTTGGGCGCACGACATCGTCGCTCCGCGGACGGTGGTGCGGGCCCGCACGCCGCGGGTCGTCGCCCTGGACGACAGCGGCTACGCCGACGAGCGCGACCCCGCGGCCCGTACCGCGCGGCTGCCGTCCATCGCGCTGCGCTCCGCGCGCTCGGCGCTGCAGGATGGGGCGCCCGTGTTGGTCCAGGTGCCGCGGCGCGGGTATGTGCCGTCGCTGGCCTGCGGGAGGTGCCGCGCGATCGCGCGGTGCCGGCACTGCACCGGCCCGCTGTCGCTGCTGGACCGGGAGGGCGCGGTGTGCCGCTGGTGCGGCCGCATGGACCCGACGCTGAAGTGCGCGCGCTGCGGGTCGGAGTCGGTGCGTGCCGTCGTCGTGGGGGCCCGGCGGACGGCCGAGGAGCTCGGCCGGGCATTCCCGGGCACGCCCATCGTCACCTCTGCGGGGGAGGCCGTCGTGGCGGAGGTCGCCGAGGGGCCGGCGGTCGTCGTCGCAACCCCGGGCGCCGAACCCCGGGCCGCGGGCGGCTACGGGGCGGCGCTGCTGCTGGACACCTGGGCGCTGCTGGGCCGGCAGGATCTGCGGGCTGCCGAGGACGCCTTGTGGCGGTGGATGACGGCGGCCGCGCTGGTACGAGCCCGCGGCGACGGGGGCGTGGTGACCGTCGTGGCCGACGCCGCCATCCCGACGGTGCAGTCGCTGATCCGGTGGGACCCGGTGGGCCACGCGGAGGCGGAACTGGCTGCGCGAACCGAGGTGGGCCTGCCGCCGAGTGTGCACATGGCCGCCCTCGACGGCTCGAGCGAGGCGGTGGCGGCCCTACTGGAGCAGGCGCGGTTGCCCGACGACGCCGATCTGCTCGGCCCGGTAGATCTGCCGCCCGGGTCACGCCGGCCGGCGGGCACCCCCGCGGGCGTCGCGGTGACGCGAATGCTGGTGCGGGTCCCGCGCGAGCACGGACTGCAGCTGGCGGCGGCGCTGCGCCGCGCCGTCGGCGTCCTTAGCGCGCGGCAAACCCACGACCCAGTCCGGGTGCAGATGGACCCGCTGCAGATCGGCTAGCGCTAGTGGGTGCCCGGTTGCCCGTCTTGACCGGACACCGTCCCGCCCGTGCCGCCGCTACCGGGCGTTCCGGCGGAGTTGCCGCCGTTGCCGCCGTTGCCGACGTACTGGGCGTTGCCGCCGTTGCCGCCCGTGCTGTTGCCGCCGGCCTTTGTCGAGCCGCCGGCACCGCCGTTACCGACGAAACCGCCGTTACCGCCCTTGCCGCCGTGCGAGCCGCCGCCGCCGAAGTTGATCTGGGACCCACCGGCGCCGCCGTCGCCCCACAGCGTCCCGCCGTTCCCGCCGCCACCGCCCGTTCCCTGGGTTCCGGCGGCGTTGCCTCCTGCGCCGCCGGTGCCGAACCAACCGGCGTTGCCGCCGGAGCCGCCGACGGGTTGGCTGGCGAGGACGCTGCTGGGGCCGGCGTTTCCACCCGCGTCGCCCGCACCCCACAGGAAGCCGCCGGCGCCACCTGCGCCGCCGTGCGGCGCGCTGTTGGCAAAGGCATCGCCGCCGACGCCGCCGGTACCGAACAAGCCTGCGTTGCCGCCTTTTCCGCCCGTCGCGCCGGCGTTTCCCGTGCCGGTGTCCCCACCGTCGCCGGCCAGGCCGGTCAGCAGCCCGGCGTTGCCGCCGCTGCCGCCACCGCCGGCCGTCGTGTCGGCGTTGCCGCCAAGACCGCCGGCCCCACCATTGCCGGACAGCAGGCCGCCATGACCGCCGGTGCCGCCCGTGCCACCGTTACCGCCGCTGCTTGCCACGGTGTGGCTGAGGCCGCCGGCCCCGCCCGCCCCGCCGGCCCCTGCCAGTCCGGCGTGGCCGCCCGCCCCGCCATTACCGGCTTGAACGGTGGCGCTCATGGTGTTGCCGCCGGTGGCGTCGCCGCCCATGCCGCCGGCCCCCGCGGAGCCGAACAACCCCGCGTTGCCGCCGGATCCGCCATTGCCGGCATTGAGGCCGGGGGCTTCGGTGGCGCCGCCGGCCCCGCCGGCTCCTGCGGTCCCGAACAGCCACCCACCGCGGCCGCCGTTGCCTCCGCCGGTGCCGGCCGCGGTGGTCCCGCCGTCGGCGCCCGCCCCGCCGGCCCCGCCGTTGCCGATCACACCGGCGGATCCACCGTTACCGGAGACGTCTCCGGGGTTGGCGGCCGACCACCCCTTGCCGCCGTTGCCGGCCAGGAAGCCGCCGTCGTAGCCGTTCGGGTGCGCCGCCGTCCCATCGAGGCCGTTGCCGATCAGCCCGCGCCCGAACACCGCCTCCGTGGGCGCGTTGATCACGCCAAGCAGGTCCTGGCCGATGGACTGCAGCGGCGCGGCGCCGGAGGCCTCGGCACCGGCGTACTGTGCCGCGCCGTCCAGCAAAGCTGCCACGAACTGCTTGTGAAAGTTCGCGGCCTGCGCGCTCACTGCCTGATAGGTCTGACCGTGCGTGGCGAACAGCGCCGCGACGGCAGCCGAGACTTCGTCGGCCCCGGCGGCGGCGAAACGGGTCGTGTGGGCCGCCGCGGCCGCGCTCGCGTCGCTGATCGTCGAACCAATGCCGGACAGATCGCCGGCCGCCGCCTGGAATGCCTCGGGCGCCGCAACTAGAAACGACATCGCTATCGTCCTCCCGGCCCCCGAATACCGGACGGGCGTGCAACCCACGCACCGAGAGTGGATGTTAGCGCGAGCGGGCAGGGCGAGTTCACATTTAGCTCAGATCCGCCATATGTGCTGCGCCTATCCCGCACGGTCCAGACTGCGGTGGGGGCGTGGGTCAGGGGCACTGTGACCCTGGGCGCAGGCTCGGCGCCGTCAGCGCCGGCTCATTACCCGTCAGGCCTTGCGGCCGACCATGATCAGGTACTCCCACTCCATCACGTCGTCGTCGAGGTACTCGTCGCAGAGTGCGAGGAGCTCGTCGTCCAAAGCGGCGACCTTCCCGGTGTCGTCGGCGATGTTGCGGTAGGCGTTGATCATCGGGCCGTAGTGGTTCTTGAAGTAGTCCAGGCACGCCTCGGGGGAACCGAACTGGTGGACCTTCAAAGTGCTTCGGCGCGTGCGCATTTGGTTGATGTGGTCGCGAAACAGGTAGCCCAGGTAGTCCTCGTTGCCCCACCACACCTCGTAGGGCGCGCCGGTCGGCAGGTCGGGCCGGTGCGGCCTGATCGCGGAGAGCATCCGGCCGTAGAAGCCGTCGGGCGTCCAGCTGATCACGCCGAGCGTTCCGCGCCGCCGGCAGACCCGGGCCAGCTCGTCGGCGGTGCGCTGGTGCCGCGGGGCGAACATCGCCCCGATGGCGGAGAGCACCGTGTCGAACTCGTTGGTGCCGAACGGTAGCGCCTCGGCGCTGGCCTCCCGCCAGCCCAGTTCGAGGCCTTCGGCGGCCGCCCGCGCCTGGGCGCGGCGCAGCAACTCCGGGGTGAGGTCGCTGGCCACCACATGCGCACCCACCAACGCCGCGTGCAGCGAGACGTTGCCGGAGCCGGCGGCCACATCCAGCACGCGGTAGCCCGGGCGGACCCCGCTGGCGGACACCAGGACCGGGCCCAGCGGGGCCAGGACCTCGTCGGTGATGGTCGTGAAGTCGCTCGACTCACGGATGCGCATGTCGATGGTCATCGGATCTCCTGAGGGGAAAGGCGGGCCACCGGATAGCAACCGCTAGCGATAGTATACGTATGAAACTATCGCTCTAGCGGCGCTATTCTTGTGAGCAGCGTCTCCTTATCGGCTCAGCGCTTCGTGGCGGTCACCAGCAGGTACTCCCAGTCCATGGCGCCGTCGACCAGGTACTCCTGCGCGAGCTCGATGAGCTGCGCGTCGAGCGCCGCCGCCAGCACCGAGTTCTCGCCGATGTTCGCGAAGGCTTCGATCGTGGGGCCGTAGTGGTTCTTGAAGTAGTGGTGGACGGCCTCGGCGGTCTCGAAGCGATTGACGGGCAGCATCGCCCGGCGCGTGGTGACGTCGGTGACGCGATCGCCGAGCAGCCCCAGGGCGTAGTCCTCGCGGCCCCACAGCGCCGCCGGCGGCATGGCCGCGGTCAGGCCGGGCCGATACGGCCTGATGACCGCCAGCAGCCGGCCGAAGAATCCCGTCGGCGTCCAGCTGATCACGCCGATCGTCCCGCCGGGCCGGCAGACCCGGACCAGCTCGTCGGCCGCGCACTGCTGGTCCGGCGCGAACATCACGCCGATCGCCGAGATGACGGTGTCGAACTCGCCTTCCTCGAACGGCAGGGCGTGCGCGTTGGCCTGTTGCCAGTGCAGCCGCAGGCCCAGTTCGCCGGCCCGGATTCGGGACCGATGCAACAGCTCCGGGGTGAGGTCAGTGGAGACGACGGTGGCGCCCGCCTGGGCGGCGGGCAGTGAGATGTTGCCGGAGCCGGCGGCGACGTCGAGCACCCGACGGCCGGGCCCAATGCCGGTCGCGGCGACCAGGATCGGGCCGAGGGGGGCCATCACTTCCTCGGCCATCAGGGCGTAGTCGCCCGAGGCCCACACCGCACGATGCGTGGCGGCAAGCTTCTGGTCTTCGCGGACAGGCGTGGTGATCGTCATCTGAACTCCTGGGATGGTAATGAGAGAACCGAGTGGCCTCGACGCCGTCGTCGCTACCGAGATGATGTGTAACAGCAATAGTATACCGATACTACATTTGGGGTCTGCTAGACTCACCTAGCCATATTTTTTAGGTTATGGTGCGGTGACGGAAATCACGGCTCGGGAAAAGGGGACCCCACGATGCCGGCGGAAAACGCCCTATCGGTCGAAGATTCACTGGACGCGATCACGGATTCACTGCTGACCGCGTCCCGTCTGCTGGTGGGCATCTCCGCCCACTCCATCGCAATGGTGGACGAGACCATCACGATTCCACAGTTCAGGACGCTGGTGATCCTGTCCAACCAGGGCCCGATCAACCTGGCCACGCTGGCCGGCCTGCTCGGCGTCAAGCCGTCGGCCACCGGCCGGATGGTGGATCGGCTGGTCAGCGCCGGCCTGATCGACCGGATGCCGCACCCGACATCGCGTCGTGAGCTGCTCGCGGCCCTCACCCCGCACGGGCGCAAGATAGTGCGGCAGGTGACGGCCAACCGGCGCAGCGAGATTGCGCGCATCGTGGAGCAGATGCCGGCCGACGATCGTCGTGGATTGGTGCGTGCACTCACGGCTTTTACGACCGCCGGCGGTGAGCCGCCGGCGTACCTCGACGACGAAATCTAGACGCAGCCCCCCGAGTCCCGTTTCCTAGACTGTCCGGGTGCGTCTCGTCTTCGCCGGCACTCCGGACACCGCTCTGCCCGCGCTGCGTCGGCTCATCGACTCACCGCGACACGATGTGGCCGCCGTGCTGACCCGGCCCGATGCCGCGTCCGGACGGCGGGGTAGGCCGGAGCCCTCGGCGGTGGGCAGGGAGGCGCTGGACCGTGGCATCCCCTTGCTGCGGCCGGCGCGGCCCAACTCGGCCGAGTTCGTCGGCGAGCTCTCCGAGCTGGCACCCGAGTGCTGCGCGGTGGTGGCCTACGGTGCGCTGCTCGGCGACGCGCTGCTGGCGGTGCCCCCACGGGGCTGGGTCAACCTGCACTTTTCGCTGCTGCCGGCCTGGCGCGGCGCCGCGCCGGTGCAGGCCGCGATCGCCGCGGGGGACACGATTACCGGAGCGACGACGTTTCAGATCGAGCGCAGCCTGGACTCAGGACCCGTCTACGGCGTGGTCACCGAGACGATCCAGCCCACCGACACCGCGGGCGAACTGCTTGAGCGGCTGGCGATATCGGGCGCTGGGCTGCTGTCGACAACACTGGACGGCATCGCCGACGACGCGCTGGTGCCGCGTCCGCAACCCGCCGACGGGGTCAGCATGGCGCCGAAAATCACCGTGGAGCAGGCCCGGGTGCGGTGGGATCTGCCTGCGCCGGTCGTCGAGCGCCGGATTCGCGCCGTGACCCCCAACCCCGGCGCCTGGACGCTGATCGGTGACCTGCGCGTCAAACTCGGTCCCGTGGATCTGGGGGCGGCGCCAGAACCCCTGCCGCCCGGGGGTATTCGCGTCGAACGCAAGGGCGTCTGGGTCGGCACCGGCTCGGATCCGGTGCGCCTGGGCCAGATCCAGCCGCCCGGAAAGAAAGTCATGAACGCCGTCGACTGGGTCCGCGGCGCCCGCCTTGGCCCCACCGTCCGGGCGTCATGACCCCTCGCCCCCGCCAGTCTCGGCCCGCGAAGCCGCGCCGCCGGCCGCTGGACCCCGCCCGTCGCGCGGCGTTCGACGTGCTGCGGGCGGTCAACGAACGCAGCGCATATGCGAATCTCGCCCTGCCCGCGCTGCTCCGACAACGCGGCATCAGCGGACGCGACGCCGCGTTCGCCACCGAGTTGACCTACGGCACCTGCCGCACCCAGGGCCTGCTGGACGCGGTCATCGGTGCGGCCGCCGGTCGCCCCCCGCAGGCAATCAACCCGGTGCTACTCGACCTGCTCCGGCTGGGCACCTACCAGCTGCTGCGCACCCGCGTGGAAGCGCACGCCGCGGTGTCCACCACCGTGGAGCAGGCCGGGATCGAATTCGACACGGCGCGAGCGGGTTTCGTCAACGGTGTGTTGCGCACCATCGCCGCGCGGGACGAACGGTCCTGGGTCGACGAGCTGGCTCCCGACCGCTCGCGCGACCCGGTCGGCCACGCCGCCTTCGTGCACGCCCACCCGCGCTGGATCGCCCAGGCCTTCGCCGACGCACTGGGCGCCGCGGCCGGCGAGTTGGAGGCGGTGCTGGCCGCCGACGACGAGCGGCCCCAGGTGCACCTGGCGGCCCGACCCGGGGTGCTGAGTGCCGCCGAGCTCGCGAGCGAGGTGCACGGCAGCGTCGGACGCTATTCGCCGTTCGCGGTCTACCTGCCGGGTGGCGACCCCGGACAGCTGGAACCGGTGCGCGACGGTAAGGCGCTGGTCCAGGACGAGGGCAGCCAGTTGGTGGCCCGCGCCCTGACGCTGGCGCCGCTCGACGGCGAGGACGGCGGGCGGTGGCTGGACCTGTGCGCGGGGCCGGGCGGCAAGACCGCATTGCTCGCCGCTCTCGGCGTCGACGCGGGCGCCCGGGTCACCGCCGTCGAACCGGCACCGCGGCGCGCGGACCTGGTGGTCGAGAACACCCGCGGGCTGCCGGTCGACGTGGTGCGGGTGGACGGCCGCGAGAGTGGCCTCGAACCCGGATTCGACCGCGTGCTCGTCGACGTGCCCTGCACCGGGCTGGGCGCGCTGCGCCGTCGGCCCGAGGCCCGCTGGCGTCGGCAGCCCGCCGACGTGCCCGCGCTGGCCAAGCTGCAGCGTGAGCTGCTGGCCGCCGCGATCGCGCTGACGCGGCCCGGCGGCGTGGTGCTGTATGCGACCTGCTCGCCGCACCTGGCCGAAACCGCGGGCGTGGTCGCCGACGCGCTGCGCCGTCATCCGGTGTGCGCCTTGGACACCCGGCCGCTGTTCGAGCCGATCGACGACGGGCATGGGCAGGGCCCCCTGGAGAGCTCCGTGCAGCTCTGGCCGCACCGACACGGCACCGACGCCATGTACGCGGCCGCCCTGCGCCGCCAGTAATGTTGCGGGCATGCCCGGACCGCTGATAGCGCCGTCGATCCTGGCCGCCGATTTCGCCCGGCTTGCCGACGAGGCCGCCGCCGTGACCGGCGCCGACTGGTTGCACGTCGACGTGATGGACGGCCATTTCGTGCCCAACCTGACGATCGGGCTGCCGGTCGTGGAGAGCCTGTTGGCCGCCACCAGCATTCCGATGGACTGCCACCTGATGATCGACAACCCGGATCGGTGGGCGCCGCCGTACGCCGAGGCGGGCGCCTACAACGTGACCTTTCACGCCGAGGCGACCGACAATCCGGTCGGCGTGGCCCGCGATATCCGGGCCGCCGGCGCCAAAGCCGGCATCAGCGTGAAGCCAGGGACCCCGCTCGAGCCCTACCTGGAGATCCTTCCGCACTTCGACACGCTGCTGATCATGTCGGTGGAGCCCGGCTTCGGCGGCCAGAGCTTCATCCCCGAGGTGCTGGGCAAGGTGCGCACCGTGCGCAAGATGGTCGACGCGGGGGAGCTGACGATCCTGATCGAGATCGACGGCGGCATCAACGACGAGACCATCGAGCAGGCGGCCGAAGCCGGCGTCGACTGCTTTGTCGCCGGGTCGGCGGTCTACGGCGCGGCCGACCCGGAGGCCGCGGTCGAGGCGCTGCGGCGCCAGGCCGGCGCCGTCTCGCCGCACCTGGGTCGCCGATGAGCAGCGTCGAGCAGGTCAAGAGCATCGACGAGGCGATGCGCCTCGCCATCGAGCACTCCTACCAGGTCAAGGGCACGACGTACCCGAACCCGCCGGTCGGGGCGGTGATCGTGGACCAGGAAGGCCGCGTGGTCGGCGTCGGCGCCACCCAGCCGGCCGGCGGCGAACACGCCGAGGTCATCGCGCTGCGGCGGGCCGGGGGTCTGGCCGCCGGCGGCATCGCGGTGGTCACACTCGAGCCCTGCAACCACTACGGCAAGACCCCGCCGTGCGTGAACGCCCTGATCGAGGCCCGCGTCAGCGCGGTGATCTACGCCGTGCCCGACCCGAACGGGATCGCGGGCGGCGGTGCGGGACGATTGTCGGCCGCCGGCGTGCAGGCCCGTTCCGGGGTGCTGGCCGATCAGGTGGCGGCCGGCCCGCTGCGCGAGTGGCTGCACAAGCAGCGGACCGGGTTGCCCCACATCACCTGGAAGTACGCCACCAGCATCGACGGCCGCAGCGCCGCCGCCGACGGATCCAGCCAGTGGATTTCCAGCGAGGCCGCGCGCGCGGACCTGCATCGGCGGCGCGCCACCGCCGACGCGATCGTGGTCGGCACCGGCACCGTGCTGGCCGACGATCCGGCCTTGACCGCCCGGCTGCCCGACGGCTCGCTGGCCGAGCGGCAGCCCCTGCGCGTGGTGGTCGGTATGCGCGAAATACCGCCGGAGGCAAAGGTTCTCAACGACGACTCCCGAACCATGGTGATCCGCACGCATGATCCGCTCGAGGTGCTCAGGGCGCTGTCCGACCGCACCGACGTGCTGCTCGAAGGCGGTCCCACCCTCGCCGGCGCTTTCCTGCGGGCCGGAGCGATCAACCGCATCCTGGCCTACGTCGCGCCGATCCTGCTCGGCGGTCCCGTCACCGCTGTCGACGACGTCGGGGTGCCCAGCATCGCGCGGGCGTTGCGCTGGCAGTTCGACGGCGTCGACCGGGCCGGCCCGGACCTGGTCCTCAGCCTGGTGGCGCGGGGCGGCTAGCGCCCCGACGGCCGTCGTCGACTCTGGCGCTTCTTTTGCTGCGCGCGGTGCGTTGGGCGCCACGATCGCGACACTTAACCTATTGCGACGACACGCCGACGACGCTCGCAGAGGATTAAGTTTCGATGGTCGTAACGCGCCGCGCGCTCATGCCGTCGGTGGCTGCACCGAATCGTCGACCAACGGGGGTGCTGGCGTCGACACCGCGGCGGCCGAGTGCGCCGAAGGCTCCGCGACCGCGACTTCCAACTCGTCCGCGTGCTCGTTGCGGCCCGCGATCAGAAGTCCCAGCAGCGCCCCGACGATACAGATCAGCGCGGTGGCGGTGAAGATGTTGCCGTACATCTCGGCAAAGGAATCAATCTTGAGGTGGCCCTGGACCATCAGTTTCCCCAGGCCCTTGCTGGCGTCGGGCGGCAGATGGGCCAGCTTGTCGGTGTAAATCTGTTCGACGCGGTAAAAGCCCCAAGCGCTGAGCGCTGCGACACCGATCAACATGCCGGTCATCCGTGCCACCACCACCGCCGCCGAGGCGATGCCGTGTTCTCGTGCCGGAACAACCCGCAGCGTGGCCGAGGACAGCGGCCCGATCACCAAGCCCAGCCCCAGACCGGCGACCAGCAGATCGGAATGCACCCACGGCACGCTGAACAAACCGAAGATGCTGTGCTGGCGGTCCAACAGGTCGGTCCGCCAGTAGTGAATAAGCCAGTAGCCAAAGGCGGCGATCAGCAACCCGACAAAGGTCACGGTGCGGTCGCCGACCCGGGTCGCGATCCACCCGCCCGCCAGCGCCCCGATCGGCAGCGCGATCAGGAACCACAGCAGCATGCCCGCCGCGTCGGTCTGGCTCTTGAACAGCACGCCCTGCGCGAATAGTTCCACGTCGACCAGCGTCACCATCAGCGCCGCACCCGCGCAGACGGACGCACCCAAAGCGGCCAGGAACGGTAGGAAGCGCACGCCGACGGGATCGATCAGCTTCGTGCGTGCGAATCCCTCCCACACGAAGAACAGCACCGCGGTGACCACCGCCCCGATCACCAGCGGTATCCCGTTGGGCGGCAGCACTTCTTTGCCGTCCGGATTGGGGTTATACAACCCGAAGACGGCGAAACCCAACGTCAGGGCCAGCAGCAGACCCCCGACGAGATCAATCTTCTCGGGCTTGTCGCTGCGGTCGTGTGACGGCAGGCTGAGCTGGATCAACGCCATGCAGATCAGCGTCAGCGGCACGTTGATCCAGAACACGTAGCGCCAGTCGTGAAACAGCCAGACGATGAAGATCCCGTACAACGGGCCCAGCACGCTGCCCAGTTCCTGGGCGGCGCCAATACCGCCCAGCACTCCGGCTCGATTGCGCTGTGCCCACAGGTCGGCGCCGAGCGCCAACGTGACCGGCAACAACGCGCCGCTGGCCACACCCTGGACCGCGCGGCCGACCACCAGCATGTTGAAGTTGCCAAAGTCACCGGCCAGGGCGGTCACCACCGAGCCGACCAGGAACATGGCCAGGCTGACCTGCAGCAGCAGTTTGCGACCGAACCGGTCAGACGCGCGGCCCAGCAGTGGCATCGCGGCGATGTAGCCCAACAGGTACCACGTGATGATCGGGGTGATCCGCTGCAGCTTGTTAACCGGAATCCCGACGTCGGTGATGATGTCGCGCATGATCGTCACGACGACGTAGGTGTCCAGGGCGCCCAGCAGTACCGCTAGGCTGCCCGCGCTGATCGCGACTCGGCGTCCGGCCCGCATGGTGATCAGGACGTCCCGGGCTTGGTGACCTGCACCGGCTTGTTCCAGTCCGACAACGTCATCTGGACGGAATTGCCTGAGCCCTTGTCGATCTTGACCTGCGCCAGCTGGTGTTCGCCGGTCTCCTGAATCCAGACCGTGGTGTCCAGCGGATCGGTCGCCTTCAGCGGTGACGCGAGCTTGTTGATGGCGTCCGCGCTGGCCTTGCCGGTGATGCGGATGGTCGCCTGCCCGTTGATCGTGTCGCGGCCCACCGCCTTGGTGTCGGTCAGGTTGGCCAGCAGGTTGGCCAGGCCGGTGTCGGGGTTCAGGATCGACGACGGGTCGTAATGCACGAGGTCTTCGGCCTTACCCATGTCGTCCCACTTGCTCGCGTTGAGGGCGTTGCTGTAGAGCTCGCCGTCCAGGATCACGAAGTCGGCGTCGATCTCGTTGCCGCCGAACAGGATCTTGGCGTTGCCCTTCCCGGCGGTGGTCGGGACGGTGGTCAGGTCGCCGGTCAGCGTCTTGAGGGGGAGCCCGGCAATCTTGCCGGCCACCGACAGGTCGAGGTGCGAGCTCTTGACCGTCTTGGTGACCGCGGCGGACTGCGAGACCAACGTCTTCGCGTCGGGGAGCGGTGCACCGCTGTCCTTGGAGCCACAGCCGACCATCAGGGCGGCGGCTGCGCTCAGGGCGGCCAGAACGGCGAAGAGACGGCGACGTCGGGTCTGCATAGTCTGCATCGTAGAGGGTGCCGCTGTCGCAACCTGTGAACCAGTGGGGTGCGGTCGCGTCGCAATAGTCATTAACCTGGTGCGATGTTCACCGGAATTGTCGAGGAACTCGGAGAGGTGACGGGCCGCGAAGCGCTCGCAGACGCCGCGCGGTTGGTCGTTCGCGGTCCCGTCGTCACCGCCGACGCCGGCCACGGGGATTCGATCGCCGTCAACGGTGTCTGCCTGACCGTCGTCGAAGTGCTGCCGGACGGGAGTTTCACCGCCGACGTGATGGCCGAGACCCTGAGCCGGTCCAACCTGGGCGAGCTGCAAGCCGGTAGCCGGGTCAACCTGGAGCGCGCCGCGGCCGTCAACAGCCGACTCGGCGGGCACATCGTGCAGGGGCATGTCGACGGTACCGGGGTCGTGGTGGCCCGCACGCCGTCCGAGCACTGGGAAGTGGTGCGGGTCGAGATGCCCGCCGCGGTGGCCCGCTACGTCGTCGAGAAGGGCTCGATCACCGTCGACGGGATTTCGCTCACCGTGTCCGGATTGGGCGCCGAGCCCACGGACTGGTTCGAGGTGTCGCTGATCCCGACCACCCGCGAACTGACCACCCTGGGCAGCGCACCCGTGGGCACCACCGTGAACCTCGAGGTCGACGTCATCGCCAAATATGTGGAACGGCTGCTGCAAGCGAGCAACGGCATTCGATGAGCGGGCGCGGAATCGTGCGAAGAGCCGCGGTTTTCTGTGCGGCCGCCGGATTCGGGATGATTTTCGTCGGCACGAGGGCGCTGCTGACGCCGGCGATCGGCCGGCACACCAACGGAGCCGCCTACCTCACCGCCGGCTTAGTGGTCGCGGTCATCAGCCTCGTCGGTTTCTGGTACCTGGCCCGGACGGGGCGGCGTCCACCTGGTCCCGACGGCGGGGACCGGGGCTACTGGGACGGCGGCACTCGCGAAAATCGTTGAGGATTTGCTGGACGGAAGCAGCGGAAACACTGCGAAAATGACGGAAGCTACCTAGTCCCGACGGCGGCGACCCGCTTCGCCCGGCCACGCCGCGCTCACGATCGCCGTTTAGTCACCGACCTGATCAGGAGAACGCCGTGGGCATCCTTCGTTACTCACCGCACCGGTTGCTGTCGCTGGACGCCTCGACGTTCCTGATGTCCACGACGCCGCCGCCGCTTACCGACGTCTACCTGCTGAAGCGTCGCCCCATGCTGAGCGTGCTGTGGGGTTTGCCCTACTCCGGCCTGCTGCGTCGGGGATCGCCGCCGATCGCGCGGTTGGAACTCACCGAACAGACCGTGCGCTGCACCGTCGTCGACACCAGCGGCTACGCCGGATGGCTGGAGAAGCGGCTGCGGGTGCCCGACCTCAAGAAACGCCTGAAAAGCGGCGAGCAGGTGACGGTGTTCGAATTCCCGCGCGACGGCTACGAGATCACCTGGCCCGACACCAGCCTCGGCGCGGTGTGCGAACTCCGCCGGGGCGCGGCCGACGGCTGGGTGGTGTCCTTCATGCTGCCCGCGGACTACGAGGACTTCGACGCGATCCGCTACTTTCATGCGTTCCGGGCCTTCCAGACGCGTGGGGTCCGCCAACAGTGGCGCAACGCGCTGGAACCTTCCCGCTGAATAAGCCACTGCAATAACGCGGGCGCCGCGGTGGTTCATACTGAAGGCGACACTTGGGCACCTCCCGTGAGCCCTTCCGACAGCAAGGTAGCGACGATGACGAGGCTGGACTCCGTCGAACGGGCGGTTGCCGACATTGCGGCCGGCAAAGCCGTCGTCGTCATCGATGACGAGGATCGCGAGAACGAGGGCGATCTGATCTTCGCCGCGGAAAAGGCCACCCCGGAGATGGTGGCCTTCATGGTCCGCTACACCTCGGGATACCTGTGCGTGCCGCTGGACGGTGCCATCTGCGACCGGCTGGGCCTGTTGCCGATGTACGCGGTGAACCAGGACAAGCACGGCACGGCCTACACCGTTACCGTCGACGCCAGACTTGGTGTGGGCACCGGCATTTCGGCTTCCGACCGGGCCACCACGATGCGGCTGCTGGCCAATCCGACCAGCATCGCCGAGGATTTCACCCGGCCCGGTCACGTGGTTCCGCTGCGCGCAAAGGACGGCGGCGTGCTGCGTCGCCCCGGCCACACGGAGGCCGCGGTCGACTTGGCGCGGATGGCCGGTCTGCAACCCGCGGGCGCGATCTGCGAGATCGTCAGCCAAAAGGACGAGGGCTCGATGGCCCAGACCGACGAGTTGCGGGTGTTCGCCGACGAGCATGACCTGGCGCTGATCACCATCGCCGACATCATCGAATGGCGCCGCAAGCACGAGAAGCACATCGAGCGCATCGCCGAGGCTCGCATCCCGACGCGGCACGGGCAGTTTCGCGCCATCGGTTACAGCAGCATCTACGAGGACGTCGAACACGTCGCTTTGGTCCGCGGCGACATCTCCGGGCCCACCGACGACGGCGACGATGTGCTGGTCCGGGTGCACTCCGAATGTTTGACGGGCGACGTGTTCGGTTCGCGCCGCTGTGACTGCGGGCCGCAGCTGGATGCGGCGATGGCGATGGTGGCACGCGAGGGACGCGGCGTGGTGCTTTACATGCGCGGCCACGAGGGCCGCGGCATCGGCCTGATGCACAAACTGCAGGCCTATCAGCTGCAGGACGCCGGCGAAGACACCGTGGAGGCCAACCTCAAGCTCGGGTTACCGGCCGACGCAAGAGATTACGGGATCGGCGCGCAGATCCTGGTCGACCTCGGCGTGCGCTCTATGCGGCTACTGACCAACAATCCCGCCAAGCGGGTCGGACTGGACGGATACGGGTTGCACATCATCGAGCGGGTGCCGCTGCCGGTCCGCGCCAACGCGGAGAACATCCGCTACCTGATGACCAAGCGCGACAAGATGGGCCACGATCTGGACGGGCTGGACGACTTCCACGAATCCGTGCATCTGCCCGGTGAATTCGGCGGTGCTCTGTGAGCGCCGGCGACTATGCAGAGCGAAGCGACGAGGAGGAGCGGCGACAGTGAGTGGTGGCGCCGGCGTCCCGGACGTGCCAACGCTCGACGCTGCGGATGTACGGCTGGCCATCGTCGCGAGCACCTGGCATGGCCAAATCTGCGACGCGCTGCTGGCCGGCGCCCGCAAAGTGGCCGCCGACTCGGGCATCGACGAACCCAAGGTGGTGCGCGTACTGGGGGCTATCGAGATCCCGGTGGTCGCCCAGGAACTCGCCCGCAGCTACGACGCCGTCGTCGCGCTGGGGGTCGTAATACGCGGTCAAACACCGCATTTCGACTATGTCTGCGACGCCGTGACGCAGGGCCTCACGCGGGTCTCGCTGGACGCCTCGACGCCGGTCGCCAACGGCGTGTTGACCACCAACACCGAGGAGCAGGCGCTGGATCGGGCTGGTCTGCCGGGTTCGGCGGAGGACAAGGGAGCCCAGGCCACCGCGGCGGCATTGACCACCGCGCTGACCTTGCGCGACCTGCGCGCCGCCCCGTGAGCCCGGGTCCGGCCTGGGACGCTGAGCTGCGTCCCCATCTGACGCCGATATTCGCCTATGTCGCCGCAGTTCTGATCGCCGCGTCGCACATCGCGGTGGGGCTGCTGCTGAAGATCAAGTCCAGCGGCGTGATCTTTCAGACCGCCGACCAGGTCGCGATGGCGGTACTCGGGCTGGTCCTGGCCGGTGCGGTCCTGCTCTTCGCCCGGCCGCGGCTGCGGATCGGACGTAGCGGCTTATCGGTACGTAATGTGCTGGGCGACAGGCTGGTCGACTGGGCCGACGTGGTCGACGTGTCATTTCCCGCGGGAAGCCGCTGGGCGCGCATCGATTTGCCCGACGACGAGTACATCCCGGTGATGGCGATCCAGGCCGTCGACAAGGAGCGCGCGGTCGAGGCCATGGACACCGTCCGGTCGCTGCTCGCCCAGTACCGGCCGGACCTGCGCGGCTAACGATTGAGTTAATTGTCGTGCCTATGGTGATTGTGGCGACTGCCGGCAGTAGGCTCGACTGGCCAAACCTCTTGGAGCTGCGGATGTCGGACGTTATGAGCGTGAACTTCTGCGAAGAACTGCGCGACGGAGTGTCGCCATGCCCGCCGGCGGGCCCGGTGGTGATGTAGCCGTGGTCACCACAACCTTTGCCGGTCTCAGCGATCTGGGGCGTCAACGCTCCCGCAACGACGACCGATGGGGAGCCGACCCTGCCCAAGGGCTCTACATCGTCGCCGACGGGGTGGGCAGCACCAAGCACGGCGACGTGGCCGCGCAGCTGGTCGTCGAGACGCTGCCGACCTACGTGAGTCGCCACCTCGCGGGGGTAGACCTCCGCGACGGGCAGGCGGCCGCACGGTTCGGCACCGCGGTGGTGGAAATGTGCACCGACCTGCACACCCGCAGCCAGACCGACGAGCAGCTCAGCGGCGCCGGCACCACCCTGGTGACCGCGCTGATCAGCGACTCGCGGGCGCTGATCGCGCATCTGGGTGACAGCCGCGCCTACCTGTTCCGCGAGGGTCAGGTGCAGCGGCTGACCAGCGACCACACCATCGTGCAGGCGGTGATGGACGCTGGCGGACTGAGCGAGGAGGAGGCCAAGAACCACCCCAACCGCTCGATTGTCGTCCGCCACGTGCTGATGACCCCGCCGGCCAAGCCCGACGTGAACGGGGTGGATCTGCAGCCGGGCGACCGCATCCTGATGTGCAGCGACGGCCTGTCCGGAGTGGTCGATGACGCGACGCTGCTCGCCATCGTCGCCGCCAACCCGGACCTCACGGCCGCGTGCCAGGCGTTGATCGAGGCAGCCAACCAGGGCGGGGGACCGGACAACATCACCGCCGTCCTGGTCGCCGCCGACGGTGCGGCCGGATCCGCGCCTCCGCCCACCTCGCAGCCGACGGTGGCCAGCCCGGTACCGCCGCCCGTCGCGGCGACGGTGCCGAATCTGGTGCCGCCCCCGGGCCCTGCCGTCGACGCCACGATGGCCGCCCCGGTGCCGCCGGTGCCCCCGCCTCCGCCAGGGCCGCCGGGGCCTGTGCCGCCCGGGCCGCCTGCCGGCCCGCCGCAGCCCGGTCCTCCCGCGCCACCTGCCGGTGCCGCGCCCCCTCGGGCCGTCGTCCCTCCACCGCAGCCGTCGTCGTCCGGCGGTAAGCGCGGATTGAAATGGGTCCTCGTCGGGTTGGTCGTCGTATTGTTGGCGGCCGCCGGCGCCGGCTACCTGCTGTGGCCGCGCCACACGGCGACGCAAACCCCGGCCTCGCCGAGTAGCAAGCCATCCGCACAGGCGCCGACGCCGTCGGCGCAAACCGTGCAGCCGAACCTGCCGTTGGGTCCGCCGACCCCGTTGCCCTTCACCGGTTTCAAACAGATCAAGGGTGTGGCGGTGGACGCCGCGGGCAATGTCTACATCCTCGCGGTCAAGGATGGCGAGCTGGGCGTGTTCAAGTTGTCGAAGGGGCAATCCGAGTCCGTCAGGCTGCCGTTCAACGGACTCAAGGACGCCGCAGGTATCGCGGTGGACAGGTCCGGAGCAGCCATCTATGTGACCGACCATGCCCGCGACGGTCGATTGATGAAGTGGACCGAAGGGGATACCGAGGCGGCCGAACTGGGCAACTGGAAGTCGCCTGACGACAAGCTCAAGAAGCCATACGGTGTCGCGGTGGACCAAGGCGGTGCTGTCTACGTCGCCGACACCGACCACGACCGGGTGATGAGATTTCCGCCGGACTCCACCAGAGAATCCGCGCACCCGACCGTGCTGCAACTCGGTAGCCTCCATGAGCCCACCGGTGTGGCGGTAAACGGCAATGGAGATGTCTACGTCCTCGACCATGGCAAGGCGGACAAGGCCAAGTACCGACTGTTGAAGTTGCTGGTGGGGCAGGCCACGCCGCAGGTGGTGCCGCTGCCCGACGTCGAGGACCCCAAGGGCGTGGCGGTCGACAGCGCTGGCGACGTGTACATCACCGACCGAGGGGCGCATCAGGTGGTGCGGCTGTCGGCCGGATCCGTCAGTTCGACCTCGTTGCGACCCGACGGGCTCAGCAAACCGACCGCGGTGGCGGTGGACACCGAGGGCAACGTCTACGTGACCGACGATGAAGATGCTGAGGTCCTGAGACTGCCGCATGCGTGACGGGGCGCAGTGATCCCGATGCGCCGAATCCGAAGCCTGGTAGCGATCGCGGCGGCCGTCGCCGTCATGCCGCTGGGCGGATGCGCCAGGGCGGTGACCGGCCATGCGGAGCGGGCCCGCGGGCAATCGGCGATCACGGCGCGCGATCTGCTGCTGCAGGACGGGACCACCACCCCGCTCGGGCCGGCGTCCTCGGCCGCGGTGGGTGACAACTACTTCACCAGCGCCCGCCCACCCGAATGCGCTGCGGCGATGCTGTTCAAGGGGTCGCCGCTGCCGCCTGCCGGGCCCAAGGACCACGCCGAGTCGGCGTACGAATTCACCAGCAAGGCGCTATACGCCGAATCGATCGATGTCTACGACCACGACATGAACGCCCACGACGTGGTCTGGAACGGCTTCAGGGCGGTGTCGGACTGCCACGGTGACGCCACCGGCGTATCCCCCTCCGGAGATTTCGGGCCGATGCGGCTCAGCTTCTTCGCCACGCCGTCCGACGGCGTCCTGGTGTGGACGATGACCCGTCCCGACTGGACGTGTGACTACGGACTGGCCGTGGTCCCGCGGGTAGCCCTGCTGATCGCGGTGTGTGACTCCCAGCCCGGCTTCCCCATGGCGGACTGGGCGGCGAAAAGAAGGGCGCAGCTGGCCAGCCGGGCCTGATTTGTTGGGGCGGAGCCGCCGTCATGCCTATCGTGTTGCTGGACGCTGTTATTTGGGAGGCTGACGTTGGAGGGGACGCCGTTCGGTCGATACCGGCTGATCGAGATGTTCGGCCGTGGCGGCATGGGCGAAATATGGCGGGCCCACGACACCGTTACCGACCGCACGGTTGCTATCAAACTGCTGCCCGCGCACTTCTCCGACGACGAGAACTTCCAGCGACGATTCCGGCGAGAGGCCCAGGCCGCGGCGCGGTTGAACACGCCACACGTCGTCCCGATCCACGACTACGGCGAGATCGACGGCCGCCTGTACGTGAACATGCGGCTGATCGAGGGCCGGGACCTGGCGACCGTACTTGCCGACGGGCCGATCGAGCCGGACCGGGCGGTGCGCATCATCGATGGCGTCGCCAAGGCGCTGCACGAGGCTCACCAGGCCGGCCTGCTGCACCGCGACGTCAAGCCCTCCAACATCCTGCTCGATCGCGACGACTTTCCCTACCTCATCGATTTCGGCATCGCCCGCGCCCTGGGTGAGACACGAATGACCAAGACCGGCAAGACGATTGGCACATTCCAATACATTGCGCCGGAACGTTTGGGCACCCGTGAGGAGGATGCCCGCGCCGACATCTATTCGCTGACGTGCGTCCTCTACGAATGCGTCACCGGCGGCCCGCCGTTCGGGCAAGTCACGATGGCGGAGCTGGTCGTCGCGCACTTGAACAGGACGCCGCCCCCGCCCTCGAGGACGCTGCCGGACTTGCCCGAGCAACTTGACCGGGTGATCGCCAGCGGCATGGCCAAAGACCCCGAACAGCGGTATGCCACCACCCTCGAGTTGGCGGCCGCCGCCCGAGAGGCCATCACCGCACCGCCCTCGTCGTCGCAGCCAATTCCGCTGCCCGACATCGCCTCGATGCCGACGACGGCCGCCCCGATCTCGCCGACGGTTCCGGCTCAGCGCAGGCCGCTGCCGAACGACATTCACGCGCCGAGGTCGGGCCCGCAGCGGCGCATCATGGACGCGTCGACGCGCCGGGCACCCGCGGAGGTTCCGAAGCCGCGGCAGTTCGCCGAGACCCCGAAGCCGCGCCCACCCGCCGAGGCCCCGAAGCCGCGGCCACCCGTCGAGACCCCGAAGCGGCCATTCGTGGACGTCCCGAAGCCGCCGGACACGCCCGCCGCATCGACGACGGCTGCGCCGCCGCCCTGGCGCCGCAAGGCCGTCCTTATCCCGGCCGCTCTGGCGGTCGTCATCGTTGCGGCGGTCATTGGTCTCACGAGCGTCAGGACAGGTTCGTCCGGCGTCGGGTCCGACCATCCCAGCGCCGTCACGCTGCTGTCGCAGTCCGCCCAGAACACGCGAGCGGTCACGAGCGCCCATCTCGTTCAGACCGTCAGCGGCAAGATCCAGGGACTGTCGGTCAAGACGCTGACCGCCGATCTGACCACGATTCCCGGCGCCGCGGCATCGGGACGCGAGACCTACACAATCTTCGGATCGGAAGTCAGCGCCGACTTGGTGATCGTGGACGGGGATGCTTACACCAGGTTGGACAAAACGTGGCGCAAGTACGGCAAGGCCGCCGATTCGTATGACCCGACCGCGATCCTGAACCCGGACACCGGCCTGGCCAACATCCTGTCGAACTTCAGCGGTCCCACGTCCGGTGGGTCGGAAACGATCAACGGCGCGCGCACGGTCAAGGTCAGTGGCCAGGTCAGCGCCACCGCTGTCCGCAATATCCTGCCGAAGACGTCGCTGAGCGGGCCCGTCCCGGCTGTCGCCTGGATCGGCGAGGTCGGCAGCCACCCACTGATTCAGCTGTCGCTGGAACCCACCTCCGGCAACACCCTCCAGATGCGGCTGTCCAACTGGAATTCACCGGTCAGCGTCAGTAAGCCGCCCGGCGTCTAGCGGCGCATGCTTGGCCGGCGTTGATTCTGCGTTGGCTGCGGTCGCTACTCGAACTTTTGCGCGGTGGGCGCAGAGTCAACGCGATCAGGGGTTGGCGCCGCGGCTGGCCGGCGTTGATTCTGCGTTGGCTGCGGTCGCTACTCGCACTCTTGCGCGGTGGGCGCAGAGTCAACGCGATCAGGGGTTGGCGGCCGCGGCTGCCGGCGTTGATTCTGCGTTGGCTGCGGTCGCTACTCGCACTCTTGCGCGGTGGGCGCAGAGTCAACGCTGCAAGGCGCAGAGTCGACGCCAGACTCAACGGGCTAGGCGCATCGGCCCGCCACTAGCCTGGGATGCGTGCCAGATCCCGCGACGTACCGCCCCCCGCCCGGGTCCATCCCGGTCGAACCGGGCGTATACCGATTCCGGGACCCGCACGGGCGCGTCATCTACGTCGGTAAGGCGAAGAGCCTGCGCAGCCGGCTCACGTCGTACTTCGCCGACATCGCCAGCCTGCAGCCGCGGACCCGGCAGATGGTCACCACCGCGGCCAAGGTCGAGTGGACGGTGGTCAACACCGAAGTCGAGGCGCTGCAGCTGGAATACAACTGGATCAAGGAGTTCGATCCACGCTTCAACGTCCGCTACCGCGACGACAAGACCTATCCCGTCCTGGCCGTCACCCTCAACGAGGAGTTTCCCCGGCTGATGGTCTATCGCGGCCCGCGCCGCAAGGGCGTGCGCTACTTCGGGCCGTACTCGCACGCCTGGGCCATCCGCGAAACGCTGGACCTGCTCACGCGGGTGTTTCCGGCGCGCACCTGTTCGGCCGGAGTATTCAAGCGGCACAAGCAGATCGACCGCCCATGCCTGCTCGGCTACATCGACAAATGCTCCGCGCCGTGCGTCGGTCGGGTCAGCGCCGAACAGCACCGCCAGATCGTCGTCGACTTCTGCGATTTCCTGTCGGGCAAGACCGACCGGTTCGCCCGCGACCTGGAACAGCAGATGAACGCCGCGGCCGAGCGGCTCGATTTCGAGCGGGCCGCCCGCCTGCGCGACGATCTCGGAGCGTTGAAGCGGGCCATGGAGAAGCAGGCCGTGGTGTTCGGCGACGGCACCGACGCCGACGTGGTGGCCTTCGCCGACGACGATCTGGAGGCGGCGGTGCAGGTGTTCCACGTCCGCGGCGGCCGGGTTCGCGGGCAGCGTGGCTGGATCGTCGAAAAGCCTGGGGATCCAGGCAATTCGGGCGAAGAGCAGTTGGTGGAGCAGTTCCTGACGCAGTTCTACGGCGACCAGGCGGAACTCGGGGACGCCGCCGACGAATCCACCAACCCGGTGCCCCGCGAGGTGCTGGTGCCGTGCTTGCCGGATAACCACGACGAACTCGCGAGCTGGCTGTCCGGCCTGCGCGGCGCCAGGGTCGTCCTGCGGGTGCCCCGCCGCGGTGACAAGCGCGCCCTCGCCGAAACCGTGCAGCGCAACGCGAAAGAGGCGCTGCAGCAACACAAGCTGAAGCGGGCCGGCGACTTCAACGCCAGATCCGCCGCGCTGCAGAACATTCAGGAAGCCCTAGGGCTGGCCGACGCGCCCCTGCGCATCGAGTGCATCGACGTCAGCCACGTGCAGGGCACCGACGTGGTGGGCTCGCTGGTGGTGTTCGAGGACGGCCTGCCACGCAAATCGGACTACCGCCACTTCGGCATCCGGGAAGCCGCGGGGCAGGGCCGCTCCGACGACGTCGCCTCCATCGCCGAGGTGACCCGACGCCGTTTCTTGCGGCACCTGAGCGACCAGAGCGACCCCAATATGCTTTCCCCGGAAGGAAAATCGCGCCGCTTCGCCTACCCGCCGAACCTGTTCGTCGTCGACGGCGGCGCACCGCAGGTCAACGCGGCCAGCGCGGTGCTCGACGAGCTCGGCATCACCGATGTCGCGGTGATCGGCCTGGCTAAGCGGCTCGAAGAGGTCTGGGTGCCCGCGGAGCCGGACCCGATCGTCATGCCCCGCAACAGCGAGGGACTGTACCTCCTGCAACGGATCCGCGACGAGGCCCACCGGTTCGCCATTAACTACCATCGCAGCAAACGATCCAAGCGAATGACGGCATCGGTGCTGGACTCGGTGCCAGGTTTGGGAGAGCATCGTCGCAAAGCGCTGGTCACCCACTTCGGATCCATAGCCCGCCTCAAGGAGGCCACCGTCGATCAGATCACTGCCGTTCCGGGTATCGGCGTGGCCACCGCCGCGGCCGTGCTCGAGGCACTGCGGCCCGACCCGGCTCCCGCCTCGACCCCTGATTCGACCGGGGCCTCCGGATGACCGACCACACTGGATCCGCCGGCATCGACGTCGTCCTGGTGACCGGCCTGTCCGGGGCCGGGCGGGGCACCGCGGCCAAGGTGCTCGAGGACCTCGGCTGGTATGTCGCGGACAACCTGCCGCCGCAGCTGATCACCCGGATGGTGGATTTCGGGCTGGCCGCCGGCTCCCGGATCACCCAGCTCGCGGTGGTGATGGACGTGCGGTCGCGCGGTTTCACCGGCGACCTGGATTCGGTACGCAACGAACTGGCTACCCGTGGCATCACCCCCAGAGTGGTGTTCATGGAGGCATCCGACGACATGCTGGTCCGCCGGTACGAACAGAATCGCCGCAGCCACCCGCTGCAGGGTCAACAGACCCTGGCCGAGGGCATCGCCGCCGAACGCCGGATGCTGGCACCGGTCCGAGCCACCGCGGACCTGATCATCGACACGTCGACGCTGTCCGTGCGGGGACTGCGGGAAAGCATCGAACGCGCCTTCGGCGGCGACGCCGGGGCGACCACCAGCGTCACCGTGGAGTCGTTCGGGTTCAAGTACGGGCTGCCGATGGACGCCGACATGGTGATGGACGTGCGGTTTCTGCCGAACCCGCACTGGGTCGACGAGCTGCGCCCGCTCACCGGCCAGCATCCGGCGGTGCGTGACTACGTGATGGGTCAGCCCGGCGCGGCCGGATTCCTCGGCGCTTACCATCAGTTGCTGACCGTGGTCGTCGAGGGCTACCGCCGGGAGGGGAAGCGATACATGACGGTCGCCATCGGCTGCACCGGCGGTAAGCATCGCAGCGTGGCGATCGCGGAGGCGTTGATGGGCCTGCTGAGCGCGGATCCGCAGCTGACGGTGAGGGTGCTGCACCGGGATCTGGGCCGCGAATGACCGGCCCGATCGGCTTGCCGGCCAACCCTCCGTCCAACCAGAGCATCGTCGCGTTGGGCGGTGGCCACGGCCTGTATGCGACGCTCTCGGCCGCGCGCCGGCTGACCCCCTACGTCACCGCCGTCGTGACCGTCGCCGACGACGGCGGCTCCTCCGGCCGGCTGCGCAGCGAACTCGATGTGGTGCCGCCGGGGGATCTGCGAATGGCCTTGGCGGCGTTGGCATCCGACAGCCCGTACGGCCGGCTGTGGGCGACCATCCTGCAGCACCGGTTCGGCGGCAGCGGCGCGCTGGCCGGGCACCCGATAGGCAACCTGCTGCTGGCGGGCCTGTCCGAGGTGTTGGCCGACCCGGTCGCCGCGCTCGACGAGCTGGGCCGCATCCTGGGCGTCAAGGGCCGGGTGCTGCCGATGTGCCCGATCGCGCTGCAGATCGAGGCCGACGTGTCCGGCCTGGAAACCGATCCGCGCATGTTCCGGGTGATACGCGGCCAGGTGGGCATCGCGACCACGCCGGGCAAGGTCCGACGGGTCAGGCTGCTACCCGCCGATCCGCCGGCCACCCGGCAGGCCGTCGACGCCATCATGGCCGCCGACCTGGTGGTCCTGGGGCCGGGGTCGTGGTTCACCAGCGTGATCCCGCACGTGCTGGTGCCCGGCCTGGCCGCGGCGCTGCGGGCCACCACGGCGCGACGAGCGCTGGTGCTCAACCTTGTCGCCGAACCGGGGGAGACGGCCGGCTTCTCGGTGGAACGCCACCTGCACGTATTGGCCCAGCATGCGCCCGGATTCAGCGTCCACGACATCATCATCGACGCGGATCGGGTGCCGAGCGAGCGGGAGCGTGATCAGCTGCGCCGCACGGCAACCCTGCTGCAAGCCGAGGTCCACTTCGCCGACGTGTCCCGACCTGGTACACCTTTACATGACCCGGGCAAGCTGGCGGCGGCTCTTGATGGGGTGCGGGTTCGCGAACAGAGCCCGGCGGGACCTGCGGTGACGGCCACCGATCAGATCCCGATCGACGGTGAACGTTCGCAAACTGGCGTGCAGGGACCGGGCCGCAACGGACCGAGGGGTGACGACGCGTGGCGATGACGACCGAAGTCAAGGAAGAGCTCAGCCGCCTGGTAGTGAAATCTGTCAGCGCGCGGCGGGCGGAGGTTACTTCCCTGCTGAGGTTCGCCGGCGGACTGCACATCGTCGCCGGCCGCGTCGTCGTCGAGGCCGAGGTGGATCTGGGCGGCATCGCGCGCCGACTGCGCAAGGACATCTTCGACCTGTACGGCTACAACGCCGTCGTGCATGTGTTGTCGGCCAGCGGCATTCGCAAGAGCACCCGCTACGTGCTGCGGGTCGCCAACGACGGCGAGGCGCTGGCCCGGCAGACCGGGCTGCTGGACATGCGTGGGCGCCCCGTGCGCGGCCTGCCGGCCCAGGTCGTCGGCGGCAGCGTAGGGGACGCCGAAGCGGCCTGGCGGGGAGCCTTTCTGGCTCACGGATCGCTGACCGAGCCGGGGCGTTCGTCGGCGCTGGAAGTCAGCTGTCCCGGTCCCGAGGCCGCTCTGGCGCTGGTCGGCGCGGCGCGGCGGCTCGGGGTCAGCGCCAAGGCCCGCGAGGTGCGCGGCGCCGACCGGGTGGTGGTGCGCGACGGCGAGGCGATCGGCATGCTGCTGACCCGGATGGGCGCCGAGGACACTCGGACGATCTGGGAGGAGCGGCGGCTGCGCCGCGAGGTCCGCGCGACGGCCAACCGGCTCGCCAACTTCGACGACGCCAACCTGCGCCGCTCGGCGCGGGCCGCGGTCGCGGCGGCCGCCCGGGTGGAGCGGGCGCTGGAGATACTCGGCGAGGGCGTGCCCGATCATCTCGCCTCGGCCGGCAAGCTGCGCGTCGAGCACCGGCAGGCCTCGCTCGAGGAGCTGGGCCGGCTCGCCGACCCGCCGATGACGAAAGACGCTGTGGCCGGCCGTATTCGGCGGCTGTTGTCGATGGCGGACCGCAAGGCGAAGGTCGACGGCATCCCCGACACCGAATCGGCCGTGACGCCAGACCTGCTCGAGGACGCCTAACCGCGCCCTGTGAGATTGTTCAAGATTCTTCTCGGGGCGGGCGGGCGAAGGCTAGGTTCATGGGATGAAGCGGCTTTCGAGTGTTGATGCGGCGTTCTGGTCGGCGGAAACTGCGGGCTGGCACATGCACGTGGGTGCGCTGGCGATCTGCGATCCACGGAAGGCGCCGGACTACAGCTTTCAGCGCCTGCGCGAGCTGCTGATCGAGCGGTTGGCCGAGTTGCCGCAGCTGCGGTGGCGCGTCACCGGCGCCCCGCTGGGCCTGGACCGGCCCTGGTTCGTCGAGGACGAAGAGCTCGACATCGATTTTCATGTCCGTCGCATCGGCGTCCCGGCCCCCGGTGGGCGCCGCGAGGTCGACGAACTCGTCGGCCGGCTGATGTCCTACAAGCTGGACCGCTCCCGGCCGCTGTGGGAGCTGTGGGTGATCGAGGGCGTCAAGGGCGGCCGGATCGCGACGCTGACCAAGATGCATCACGCCATCGTCGACGGGGTATCCGGTGCCGGCCTGGGCGAAATCCTGCTGGATGTCACGCCCGAACCGCGTCCGGCGCAAAAGGAGACGGTGGGCTCGCTGGTGGGATTCCAGATCCCCGGCATCGAACGGCGCACCCTGGGTGCGCTCTACAACGTGGTGGTCAAGACGCCGTTCCGCATCACGCGGCTGCTGGAGCAGACCGTCCGTCAGCAGATCGCCGCGCTGGGCGTCAGCACCAAGCCGCCCGGCTACTTCGAGGCCCCCAAGACCCGCTTCAACGCGTCGGTGTCACCGCACCGGCGGATCACCGGCTGCCGCGTCGAGCTGTCGCGTGCCAAGGCCGTCAAGGACGCCTTCGGCGTCAAGCTCAACGACGTCGTGCTGGCGCTGGTCGCCGGCGCCGCCCGCGAATACCTGCAGAAGCGGGACGAGCTGCCGGCCAAGCCGTTGATCGCGCAGATACCCGTGTCCACCCGCACCGACGAGACGGCGAGCGACGTGGGCAATCAGATCAGCTCGATGACCGCCTCGCTGGCCACCGACATCGAGGACGCCGGCGAGCGGCTGAAGGCCATCCACGAGAGCACCCAGAGCGCCAAACTAATGGCCAAGGCGCTGTCGGCGCATCAGATCATGGGGCTCACCGAGACGACGCCCCCCGGGCTGCTGCAGCTGGCCGCCCGCGCGTACACCGCCAGCGGGCTGTCGCACAACCTGGCGCCGCTGAATCTCGTCGTCTCCAACGTCCCCGGTCCGCCGATGCCGCTGTACATGGCCGGCGCCAAGCTGGAATCGCTGGTCCCGCTGGGGCCCCCGGTGATGGACATCGCCCTGAACATCACCTGCTTCTCCTACATGGAGTACCTGGACTTCGGCTTCGTCACCACGCCCGAAGTGGCCAACGACATCGACGAGATGGCCGACGCGATCGAACCCGCGCTGGCCGAACTCGAACGCGCCGCCGAGCAGTTGCAGGCCGCTAAGTAGTAGCAGGCCCGTTCGAGGCCGGCGGATTCGTCACGTACACCCAGGACAGGAACCGGGCGACGGCGTCGGCCGATTTGTGTGCCCGCGGGGACGCGAAGATGTCGAACGCGTGCTGGGCGTAAGGCAACTCGGCGTAGGCGACAGGGGCCTTGGACACTTCCCGCATGGCCTCGACGAATTCCCTGGCCTCGCCGACGGGGATCAGTGAGTCGTCGGTGCCGTGCAGCACGAAGAACGGCGGCGCGTCGGCCCGCACGTAGCTGATGGGGGAGGCGTCGACGTAAATGTCGCGGTGGGTGCTGAGTTTCTTCTTGACCACGAGCCGGGCGAGGATTTCGAGGAATTCCGGCCGGCCGGGCTCGTCGATGGAAAACCAGTCGTAGCGACCGTAGAACGGGACGGCCGCCACCACCGACGTGTCGGCCTCTTCGAAGCCGGGCTGAAACTTCGGGTCGTTGGGCGTCAGAGCCGCCAGCGACGACAGATGTCCGCCGGCCGAACCGCCGCTGATCGCAACGAAATTCGGGTCCCCTCCGTAGTCGGCGATGTTCTCCTTGACCCACGCCAGCGCGCGCTTGACGTCGACGATGTGGTCCGGCCAGGTGTGCAGCGGCGAGACGCGGTAGTTCATCGACACGCACACCCAGCCGCGCGAAACCAGGTGTTCCATCAACGGATACGCCTGCGGACGCCGCCAGCCGATCATCCAGGCGCCGCCGGGTACCTGCAGCAGCACCGGCGCCTTGCCGTCCCGCGGCAGGTCGCGGCGACGCCAGATGTCGGCCAGGTTGGCGCGCCCGTGGGGCCCGTAGCGCACGATGTTCTCTTTGTCGACGTAGCGTCGGCGGGCCACCGTGGAGCGCAGCGGCGGGTTGCGCCGGCCCCGGCTGGTCGGCTCGGTCGGCAGGGCCTGGAGATCGTCGGCGTAGTCGGGGCCGAGGCCCTCGGTCAACCCCGCTTCCAGCACCGGGCCCGGCGTCGTCACACCGCGGTAGCCGATCACTCCCAGGATTCCCCACGACGCGACGGTAAGAGCAAGCGCCGCTTTGCCTTTCACACCGGCGAAAGCACCGCGGCGACCGCGGCGCACCGCGTCCAGCACGGACGCGCCGGCGTAAACGTACGGGACCTCCGAGGTGGGCCAGCCGAACCAGAACACCGTCGGCGAGGCGTACGGGTTGCGGGTGAGCGGATGCAGGCCGTTGGCCGCGTTGATCAACTCCACCGCCGCGCGTGTCAGCGGCCGCGGCTTGGCCGCCCACCGCAGTGCGCGTAATAACCGTTCGCGTCGCTGCTCGTGTTTCATAAGCCCCCCACCCGGGATTTCAGTTCGTTGCGCAGGATCTTGCCGGTGCTGCCGCGGGGAAGTTCCTGCAGGATCGCTATCTCGCGGGGCACTTTGTAGTTGGCCAGGTTGTCGCGGACGTGTTGCTTGAGCGTGTCCACCGTCGCGTTCCCGGCGGATTGAGCCCCGGGTTCGAGCACCACGAACGCCGCCAGCCGTTGCCCGTATTGCTCGTCGTCCACGCCGATCACCGCGGCCTCCGCCACGTCGGGATGCGCCGCCAGCGTCTTCTCCACCTCGATCGGGTAGACGTTCTCGCCGCCGGAGACGATCATCTCGTCGTCGCGGCCGACGACGAACAGCCGGCCGTTCTCGTCGAGGTAGCCCACGTCGCCCGAGGACATGAAATCCGCATGGAAGTCTTTGGTAGCGCCGGACGTGTAGCCGTCGAACTGGGTATCGTTGCGGACGTAGATGGTGCCGACCTCACCGGTCGGCAACTCGTTGAAATCCGAGTCCAGTATTCGGATTTCGGTGCCGCCGGCGGGCCGGCCGGCGGTGTCGGGTGCCGCCCGCAAATCCTGCGGGGTCGCGGTGGCGATCATGCCGGCCTCGGTGGCGTTGTAGTTGTTGTAAATCACGTCGCCGAACTGGTCCATGAAGGAGATGACGACGTCGGGTCGCATCCGCGAACCGGACGCCGCGGCGAAGCGCAGCGAGCGACCGCTGTAGCGGTTACGCACCTCGTCGGGCAGGTCCATGATGCGGTCGAACATCACCGGCACCACCGCGAGGCCGGTCGCCTTGTGCCGGTCGATCAGGTCCAGCGTGGCCTCCGGGTCGAACTTGCGCCGCGTGACGATCGTGCAGGCCATCGACGCGGCGAAGATCAACTGGGAAAAGCCCCACGCGTGGAACATCGGCGCCACGATGACGATGGTCTCCTCCGCGCGCCACGGCGTGCGGTCCAGGATGGCCTTGAGCGTGCCGATTCCCGCGCCGCCGCCAGACTGCTTGGCGCCCTTGGGTGTTCCGGTGGTACCGGAGGTCAGCAGGATCATCTTGCCTTTATTACCGGTGCGCTCGGGCTGCTCGCCGAGGTGACGGGCGATCAGCTTCTCGACCGTCAACTCGTGCTCGGTGTCGGTCCAGGCCACGATGCGGGTGGCGTCCGGCTTGTCGGCCAGCGCCCGGTCCACCGTCTCGGTGAACTCGTCGTCGTAGATGACGGCGTCGAGGCCCTCGCGGTTGACCACATCGGCCATCGCCGGGCCGGCGAACGAGGTGTTGAGCAGCAGGACGTCGGAGCCGATCCGGTTGGTCGCGACCAGCGCCTCGACGAAGCCGCGGTGGTTGCGGCACATCACCCCAACGACTTTGGGCTGCCCGGACGGTAGCGCCTGCATGGCTGCGCCCAGCGCGTTGATCCGTTCGTCGAGCTGCCGCCAGGTCAGCGTGCCCAGCTCGTCGACCAGGGCGGGGCGGTCCGGGCAGCGCTGCGCCGCTCCGGCGAACCCCACCGTCATGCTCATGCCCTCGCGGCGCATCGCGGCCGCCATCTTCAGGTAGCGGTCGGGCCGCATCGGCGCGATCATCCCGGCGCGCCGCAGCGTGCTGATGATGCCGGTGACTTGTTCGATGCGAGATGCCATGACTCAGCCCAGAATTGGGAAGCGGCGCTTGGCGGCGAGGTCGTCGAGGCCTTCCTGCATCACCGACCGGACGTGCTCGTCGACCTCGTCGACGTCGGGGTCCGCGCCGAACTCGGCGGCGATGTCGATCGGCTCCAGCACCTGCGTCACGATCTTGGAGGGCAGCGGCAGGTTCGGCGGGATCGGGATGGTCAACCCGAACGGAAAGCCGAACGACAGCGGCAGAATGTCGCTGCGCATCAACCGCTTCAGCTGCAGTGTGCGGGCCAGCCAGGTGCCCCGGGTCAGGTAGAACTGGGTTTCCTGCCCGCCGATGGACACCATCGGCACGATCGGCACTCCGGCCTCGATCGCCGTGCTGACATACCCTTTGCGACCGTTGAAGTCGATGACGTTCTCCGACAGCGTCGGCCGGTATGCGTCGTAGTCGCCGCCGGGAAAGACCACCACAATGCCACCGGTCCGCAGCGCCTTGGCCGCGTTTTCCCGGTTGGCCCGGATATAGCCGGTTCGCCGGAAGAAGTCGGCGGTGGGGCCCATGAAAAGGACGTCGTGGCTGAGCGTGTAGACCGGACGGTCGTAGCCGAACTTGTCGTAGAAATCGACCGACAGGATCGGGATGTCCATCGGGAACTGGCCGCCGGAGTGGTTGGCGACGACGAGCGCGCCGCCCGGCGGAAAGTTGTCCAGGCCGTGCACCTCGGAGCGGAAGTAGGTCTTCAACACCGGCCGCATCACGCCGATCACCCGTTTGGTCAGGCCGGGGTCCCATTTGCCGTGGTCGTGGTCCTCCGGGCCATCGGGGATGTCGGGGCTGTCTGTGCTCACGTTCCTCCTTCGAGGCTTCTTCGCCGTCGAGTGCTCTGATGGTAGCGATGGCGCTCGCGCACGGTGTCAAATGGTGCTCACGGGGATGCGCCGCGCAGAAGGGACGCAAAGGTGGCCGAGGTCGACGGCGAGCCCCTTTCGGTGATCGTCCGCCGCATGGACAAGATTCGTGACGACTTCATCGCCGAGCTGTTCGAAACGATGCGGACCGAGATCCAGGGACTTGACTACGACGCCCGCATGATCGACTTGTGGCGCGCAAGCCTCACCGAGAACTTCGTGGCAGCGGTTCATTACCTGGATAGGGATGAGACATCGCTGATCGAGGCGCCGGCCGCCGCGCTGGCCTATGCTCGTGCGGCCGCGCAGCGCGATATTCCGTTGGCGCCGTTGGTTCGCGCGCATCGGCTGGGGCACGCGCATTTCGTCGAGGTGGCGATGGGGTACGTGTCGGCATTGCGGCCGGAGCAGCAGGTGCCGACGCTCGTCGAGTTGGTGACCCGCTCGGCCCGCCTCATCGACATGGTGGGCGACCAGTTGATCTTGGCCTACGAAGAAGAGCACGATCGCTGGCTGAGTCGCCGCAGCGGCCTGCAACAGCAGTGGATCAGCGAGGTGCTCGCCGGCACCGCGATTGACCTCCCGCGGGCCGAACGCGCGTTGCGCTATCCGCTGAATGGTTGTCATATCGCCGCGGTGGGTTGGGTCGATGCCGCGGTGCCCACGGCCGAGGTATTGACGCTCGTCGACCAGGTGCGCTCCCTGTTGGCTGCTGAGCTGGGCCCGGTGGGAAGCTCGCTGCTGGTGCCGACCGACGAGCGCGAGGCTCGGCTGTGGTTTTCGCTGACGCGCGCCCCCGACGATCGGATGCCCGACCCGTCGCGGCTGCGTGCGGCGTTCGAGTCGGCAGGGCTGCGGGCCCGCCTGGCCTTCGGTCGTGTCGAGGACGGCCTGCGCGGGTTCCGCGCCTCACTCAAGCAGGCCGAGCGCGCCAAGGCGGTGGCGCTCGCAGGGGAGGGGCGCCGCCGGGACCGGGTGGTTTTCTACGGCGATGTCGCGCCGATAGCCCTGATGGCCGGCGACGTCCAAGAGTTGGGCCGCTTCGTTGCCGACGTGCTGGGCGACCTCAGTGCCGACGACGAGCGCAGCGAGTGGTTGCGCGAAACCTTGCGGGAGTTTCTGGCGCGCAACCGCAGCTACGTTGCGACGGCCGAGGCGATGATCTTGCACCGCAACACTATTCAGTACCGGGTGACCCAGGCGATGCAGCTGTGTCGACAGCGTTTCGACGACCCCGATGCCGTGTTCCGCGTGCAGATTGCGTTGGAGATCTGCCGGTGGATGGCACCGGGTGTGTTGCGCGACGTCCAATAACACATTGGTGCTGTCCGCACAAAATCGATCTCGCGGTTCAGGACCGGCGCCCATGGCATCCCACGGCGTCGGGCGTTAGCGTTTGCCCAGGTCAAACGCCCCACCCGGAGAGAGGGAAAAATGAAACGGCATCCAGCCGCCGCCAACGGCGTGAGCAGCAGAGCCGCCGCGACGGCGGATGCCCAGGCCGACCGCCTGTTGCGGGTGCTCTCCCAGATCTGCCGGCGCACCAACCTTCGGATCGATATGTACGAGCGCGGCATGACCGTCGCGGAGGCTCGTGGTGACGCCGGGTATGCCTGTGCCTTCCGGCATTTGACGCATATCGAAAAGCACGACCGGCAGCTTCTCGAGGGGCTGATCGATCGTCTCCAGCGGCGGGTTCCTGCCCGACCCGTGCCCCGCTAGGCTGCCGCAGAGTCGCCTGACATCACACCCGCAAACCGCCCGTGCGTCATGAGGGGTCGCGCGGACGGCTCAACTCGGTGGGTGATCTTTGGCGACGAGCGGCGCCGAGCGGGTGTACGCGACCGTCAATGTCTCGTCGCGTACCGAGACATTCGTGCTGCGAGCACGAATGCGCGGGTGAAGTTCATTGCGGCCGCACATAGGGCACCGGCCCGGTTGCGATATATTGTTGCGCTCACTAACTTCCCAACCCCGTCGAGAGGGCCGAATGGACCTCGTTGCGATGCCCGAAAGGCATGCCGCTCTCCAACCGCACGCCGCGATGCGTGCAACTTCTGCGCGGACGGGTTCCGTCCACGTCCGGCACGCGAAACCCCTCCCGTCGGCGATCACGAGCGCGCCCGCATCCGGCGCAACGGCGGATCAGCGCCAGGCCGACTACTACTTGCGCATGCTCCTCGATAGCTGCCGGCTGATCGAGCAGCGCATGGACGAATTGCAGAACGACATCGCCTCCGCTAGGGCCGGCGGTAACGCCGCCCTCGTCCATAGCTGCCGGCGCGAGTTGCGCAACGAAGAGCGGGAGCACCGCGCCCTCACACGACTCATCTTCAATCTGCAACGGCGGTTCTACAGTGCATCCGGGGAGCGGGTTTCGCCGACACCTCAGCGGACGCGGCTGGTGGCCCGCTAACGACGGGGCAGCCGGTCGCACGAGGCCTGAATTTCGTTCTTCCGCAGAGCGTTTGCCTGTACCTGACAGCCTTTGACGCACCTCGACCAGCGTGCCTGGCTGTTGTGGTTCCTCGTGACCCGCATTCCTTATAGGTTGTACTGGCCAACCGGTTTGTACATCGCGAGGAACGAGGGCCGCCATGGGATTCATGTCTCCGGAGCTTCCCGACGTCGACCACGAGGCCTGGCCGACTCTGCCGCGTGCGACCCGACTGCAGATCGTCACCCGGCACTGGGCGGAGCACGGGTTCGGCACCCCCTACGCGGTGTACCTGCTGTACCTGATGAAGATCGGCCTGTACGTCGCGGCGCCCGCCGCGATCATCTCACTGACCCCGGGCCTGGGCGGGCTGGGCCACATCGCCGACTGGTGGACGCAGCCGATCGTGTACCAGAAGGTCGTCGTCTTCACGTTGCTGTTCGAGGTGATGGGCTTCGGCTGCGGATCCGGCCCGTTGACCGGGCGGTTCATGCCGCCGATCGGCGGGTTCCTTTATTGGTTGCGGCCGAACACCATTCGGCTGCCTGCGTGGCCGGGCAAGGTGCCGCTCACCGGCGGGGACAACCGCACCGCCGTCGACGTCGCGTTGTACGCCGTGGTCCTGGGCGGCGCGGTATGGGCCCTGCTGTCACCCGGACACGGCGGCCCGGTGCCCGGCATCGGTGGCGTCGGCCTGATCGATCCGGTCCTGGTGATCCCCACCATCGTCGCCCTCGCGCTCCTGGGTTTACGCGACAAGACGATCTTTCTGGCCGCCCGCGGCGAGCACTACTGGCTGAAGCTGATCGTGTTCTTCTTCCCCTTCGCCGATCAGGTCTCGGCGTTCAAGATCATCATGCTGTGCCTGTGGTGGGGCGCGGCGACGTCGAAGCTCAACCACCACTTCCCCTACGTCGTGGCCGTGATGACAAGCAACAACGCTTTGCTGCGCCCCAGGCTGTTCAACCCGCTCAAACACCTGCTCTACCGCGACCACGTCGACGATCTGCGCCCCACCTGGCTGCCGAAGCTGATGGCCCACGTCGGCGGCACCACAGCGGAATTCATCGTTCCGACGGTGCTGGTGTTCGTCGCCGGCGACCAACCGTGGCGGTGGTTCCTGATCGGGTTCATGGTGATCTTCCACCTCAACATTTTGTCCAACCTCCCGATGGGAGTTCCGTTGGAGTGGAACGTGTTCTTCATCTTCTCGCTGTTCTACTTGTTCGGGCACTACGGCGCCATCCGCGCCATCGACCTGCACTCGCCGCTGCTGCTGGCCATCATCGCGGTCGTGGTGGCGGTGGTGATCGCGGGAAACCTGCTCCCCGAGAAGATTTCGTTCCTGCCCGCCATGCGCTACTACGCCGGCAACTGGGCCACCAGCTTGTGGTGCTTCCGCGCCGGCGCGGAGGACAAGATCGAGGCCGACGTGGTGAAAAGCTCTGCGCTGGTGGTCAATCAACTCGCCAAGCTCTACGGGCCGGCGACCGCGGAGGTCATGTCGGACAAGGTCGCCGCGTTCCGTGCGATGCACACGCACGGCCGGGCGCTCAACGGTCTGCTGCCGCGGGCGTTGGGGGCCGACGAGGCCGACTACAAGGTGCGCGAAGGGGAAGTCGTCGCCGGTCCGCTGGTCGGCTGGAACTTCGGTGAGGGCCACCTGCACAACGAGCAGCTGGTCGAGGCGGTCCAGCGGCGCTGCAACTTCGAGGACGGGGACCTGCGCGTCATCATCCTGGAGGGCCAGCCGATCCACACGCAAAAGCAGTGGTACCGGATCGTCGACGCGAAGACGGGGCTGATCGAAGCGGGCTACGTCGAGGTCGCCGACATGCTGACCCGGCAGCCGTGGCCCGAGCCCGGCGACGAGTTCCCGGTGCATGTGGAGACCCAACGCGCCACCCGCTAACCCGCGCTTCCACGCGAAACCGGGACGTGGGATATGTGCGGCGTTACGATTCGGCCATCGGGCGGTGCGCAGCGAATCTAGCCAGAGGTTCGGGCTTTTCCATTGTTGCGAAAGGTTGGGTGCTACGCATGTCCTATGTGATCGCAATGCCAGAAGCCGTCAGCGCCGCGGCGGCCGACGCCGCGGGTATCGGCGAGGCGATCAGCTCCGCCAACCACGCGGCCAGCGCCGCCACGACGCGGCTGCTGGCCGCGGCCGAAGATGAAGTGTCCGTGGCGATTGCGTCGCTGTTCGGCGCGCACGGTCAGCAGTATCAGGCGCTCGGCGCGCAGGCATCGGCGTTTCACACCCGGTTCATCCAGGCGATGAGCGGTGCCGGGGGTGCGTACGCGACCGCCGAGGCGGCCAACGCGCAGTGGTTTTCGCCCTGGCAGATGCTGACCGGGCGCCCGCTGGTCGGTAACGGCGCCGACCGCGCGGTCGGTAGCGGGCTCGCCGGCGGCGACGGCGGGTGGATCGTCGGCAACGGTGGCAACGGCGGCTCGGGGACGACGGGCCAGGCCGGCGGCAGAGGCGGGAACGCCGGGCTGTTCGGCACCGGCGGTAAGGGCGGCGACGGTGGGGTCGGTACGCAGGGGTCGACGGGTGGCACCGGCGCCCTCGGTGTCATCGGCGAGAAGGGCGGCGATGGCGGTACCGGCGGCGCGGGTGGGGCCGGCGGTCGCGGCGGTTTGGTCTACGGCAACGGCGGCGCCGGCGGCATCGGCGGCACGGGCGGTGCAGGGGGCACCGGCGGCACGGGTGGCGATGGCACACCCGGGCAGGCCAGCACGCTCTTGGGGGCCGGAGGTGGAGCCGGAGACGGGGGTAGCGGCGGCTCGGGTGGTACCGGCGGGGCGGGCGGTGCCGGCGGCGCTGCCGGCCTGCTCGGCGGGCACGCCGGCGCCAGCGGCAACGGCGGCGACGGCGGTCGGGGCGGCGACGCCGGTGCCGGCGGAACCGGCGGCGACGGCGCCGCAGGCACCTTCACTCAGCTACGCGGAGGAAACGGGGGTACCGGTGGCAACCCGGGCGCCGTCGGTGCCTTCGGTTTCGGCGGCGCGGCCGGTGGCGTCGGGGCAAGCGCGGGGAACCTGGGTGCGTTCGGGGCCGAAGCCACCACCGGCGGCGACGGCGGCCATGGCGGGGCGGGCTATAACGACACCGCCGGCGGACTTGGCGGCAACGGCGGGACCGGTGGCAATAGCGGAGGGATCGGCAATGGAGGCGCTGGCGGCAACGGCGGCAGCGCCGCCGCCGGTGGGATCGCCGGGGACGGCGGGAACGGTGGCCGCGGATTCAACTACGGAGTCGCGGCCGACGTGAAGGGTGGCGCCGGCGGGGCCGGCGGTGACGCCCCCAACGGCGTTGCCGGCAACGGCGGCAGCGGCGGCGATGCCTACAACTACGGGACCGGCGCCGCGACCGGCGGGGCGGGCGGAGGTGGTGGGGACGGCAAGACCGCGATTGGCCCCAATCTGAATATCAACGGCTACGGTGGCCAGGGCGGTGCGGCATACAACTACGGAACCGGCGATGCGACCGGCGGCGCCGGCGGCGCGGGCGGTAAGAACGTGAACGGAATTGGCGGCTATGGCGGGGCCGGCGGCGCGGCATATGTCTACGACGACTATTCGCCGGGGTCTGGTACCGCCACCGGCGGCGCGGGTGGCGACGGCGGATACGGCACCACGGGCGGCGGCTTCGGTGACGTCGGCGGTACGGCGTACAACTACGGGACGGGACTCGCCCACGGCGGCGCCGGTGGTGACGGCGGCAACAGCGCGCAGATCAACACGGGTGGCGGCGCCGGCAACGGCGGCGATGCCTACGCGACGGATCTGGCCAGGGCCACGGGCGGAGGCCCCGGCACCCCAGGAACGGACCCGTTGCTCACTCCCGGCCTGGCCGGCACGCACGGCAGCACCGGGTTGTTGCCCTGACGAGTCACTCCAACCACATCGGCCACAGCCCTATAACCGGCCCCGCGCCAGTCGCCTGCCACTGATCTAGGCTGACCAGGAGCGGTTCATCAGCGGCCACAGGAAGACAGGGAGAGACACGTGACGGTCCGAGTAGGCATCAACGGCTTCGGGCGAATCGGACGAAACTTCTATCGGGCCTTATTGGCTCAGCAGGAGGCGGGTGGCGCCGATATCGAGGTGATCGCCGTCAACGACATCACCGACAACAACACGCTGGCACACCTGCTGAAGTTCGACTCCATCCTGGGCCGACTGCCCTATGACGTCACGCTCGAGGGTGAGGACACCATCGTGGTGGGCCCGGCGAAGATCAAGGCGCTTGAGGTGCGTGAAGGGCCGGCCGCGCTGCCCTGGGGCGACCTCGGCGTCGACGTCGTCGTCGAATCGACTGGCCTGTTCACCAGCGCCGCGAAGGCCAAGGGCCATCTGGATGCCGGGGCCAAGAAGGTGATCATCTCCGCACCGGCCACCGGCGAGGACATCACCATCGTGCTGGGGGTCAACGACGACAAGTACGACGGCAGCCAGAACATCATCTCCAACGCCTCGTGCACCACGAACTGCCTGGGCCCGATCGCCAAGGTCCTCAACGACGAGTTCGGCATCGTCAGGGGCCTGATGACCACGATCCACGCCTACACCCAGGACCAGAACCTGCAGGACGGCCCGCACAAGGACCTGCGCCGCGCGCGGGCGGCGGCGCTGAACATCGTGCCGACCTCGACGGGGGCGGCCAAGGCGATCGGACTGGTGCTGCCGGAGCTCAAGGGCAAGCTGGACGGCTACGCGTTGCGGGTGCCGATCCCCACCGGGTCGGCGACCGACCTGACCGTCGAACTGGGCAAGGCCGCCAGCGCCGACGAGATCAACGCCGCGATGAAGGCCGCCGCCGACGGCCCGATGAAGGGCATCCTGAAGTACTACGACGCCCCGATCGTCTCGTCCGACATCGTCACCGACCCGCACAGCTCGATCTTCGACTCCGGGCTGACCAAGGTCATCGACAACCAAGCCAAAGTCGTGTCCTGGTACGACAACGAATGGGGCTACTCCAACCGCCTTATCGACCTGGTCGCACTGGTCGGCAAGTCGCTCTAGCCGTGGCCATACCGACTCTCAAAGACCTGCTCGCCGAAGGTGTTTCGGGTCGCGGCGTGCTAGTGCGCTCCGACCTGAACGTCCCGCTGGACGACGAGGGCAACATCACCGATCCTGGCCGCATCACCGCGTCGGTGCCGACGCTGAAGGCGCTGATCGACGCCGGCGCCAAGGTGGTGGTGACCGCCCACCTCGGCCGGCCCAAGGACGGCCCGGACCCGAAATATTCGCTGGCGCCGGTGGCCGCCGCGCTCGGGGAGCAACTGGGCCAACACGTGCAGCTGGCCGGTGATGTCGTCGGCGGCGACGCCCTGGCCCGCGCCGAGGGCCTGACCGACGGCGACGTGCTGTTGCTGGAAAACATCCGTTTCGACAAGCGGGAGACCAGCAAGGACGACAACGAGCGCCTGGCTCTGGCCCGGCAGCTCGCCGAATTGGTCAGCCCGGGAGGCGCTTTCGTCTCCGACGGCTTCGGTGTGGTGCACCGCAAGCAGGCCTCGGTCTATGACGTCGCCACCCTGCTGCCGCACTACGCGGGCACGCTGGTCGCCGACGAGATCAAGGTGCTGGAGCAGCTGACCAGTTCCACCGAGCGGCCGTACGCGGTGGTGCTCGGCGGGTCGAAAGTGTCGGACAAGCTCGGTGTCATCGAGTCGTTGGCCACCAAGGCCGACAGCATCGTCATCGGCGGTGGCATGTGCTTCACCTTCCTCGCGGCACAGGGATATTCGGTCGGCAAGTCGCTGTTGGAAGAAGACATGGTCGAGACCTGCCGCAACCTGCTGGACACCTACGCCGACGTGCTGCGCCTGCCCGGCGACATCGTGGTGACCGAGAAGTTCGCCGCCGACTCGCCACCACAGTTCGTGGACGCCAACGCGATTCCCGAAGACCTGATCGGCCTGGACATCGGGCCCGGTTCGATCAAGCGGTTCGCCACGCTGCTGTCCAACGCCAAGACGATCTTCTGGAACGGGCCGATGGGCGTGTTCGAGTTTCCGGCGTACGCGGCCGGCACCAGGGGAGTGGCCGAGGCGATCGCCGCGGCGACCAAGAAGGGCGCGTTCAGCGTGGTCGGCGGCGGCGACTCCGCCGCGGCGGTGCGCGCGCTGAAAATCCCCGAGGGCGACTTCTCGCACATCTCGACCGGCGGCGGCGCATCGCTGGAATACCTTGAGGGCAAGACGCTTCCCGGTATCGAGGTCCTGGGCCGTGAGCAACCAACTGGAGGGGACGCGTGAGCCGCAAGCCACTGATCGCCGGCAACTGGAAGATGAACCTCAATCACTTCGAGGCGATCGCGCTGGTCCAGAAGATCGCGTTCGCGCTGCCGGACAAGTACTACGACAAGGTCGACGTCACGGTGCTGCCGCCGTTCACGAACCTGCGCAGCGTGCAGACCCTCGTCGACGGTGACAAGCTCCGGTTGACCTACGGCGCCCAGGACCTCTCGCAGCACGACTCCGGCGCCTACACCGGCGACATCAGCGGAACTTTTCTGGCCAAGCTGGGCTGCAGCTTCGTCGTCGTCGGGCACTCCGAGCGGCGCACCTACCACGACGAGGATGACGCGCTGGTGGCCGCCAAAGCCGCCGCCGCCCTCAAGAACGGGCTCACCCCGATCGTGTGCATCGGCGAGCACCTCGACGTACGGGAGGCCGGAAACCACGTGTCGCACAACGTCGAACAGTTGCGCGGCTCGCTGGCCGGACTGTCGGCCGACCAGATCGGCCAGGTCGTGATCGCCTACGAGCCGGTGTGGGCGATCGGAACCGGACGGGTCGCCAGCGCGTCTGATGCTCAAGAGGTGTGCGCGGCGATCCGCAAGGAACTGGCCTCGCTGGCCACCCCCGCGATCGCCGACAGCGTTCGGGTGCTCTACGGCGGTTCGGTGAACGCGAAGAACGTCGGGGACATCGTCGCTCAGGAGGACGTCGACGGAGGCCTGGTCGGCGGCGCGTCGTTGGAAGGCGAGCAATTCGCGACGCTGGCGGCCATCGCCGCCGGTGGACCCCTTCCGTAGTCAGCGACTGAGCAGCCCCAGTATCGGCGGTAGCACTCGAGTTCAACCGCCTGGTGGATAGTTCACCGGCGGTGGCCGTCAGCCGACTCTCGGCGGCAGTGGCGGTGGGACGGCACCGGCCCCTGCGGAGGTCATCGACGCGCACGCGAGGGCGAGCGCACCCGCTGTGACGACGGTCGTTAGCCCCCCCGGGCGGCGGTCAGCGCCCCGATCAGGGCGAACAGTATCGCCAAGACAACGGGTACCACCGTGAAGGCGATCATGATTCCGACGCCCTTGTAGCTTTGCGGTGCGGGGCCCAGCGAACCCCCGCTGAACGCCCAGATCGGTGCCTTGTATTCGAGTTCAGTCAGCCTGCCTGGGTAAACGTCCACCATGCTGTCCGCCGGCCCGCACTTAGGCGGTAAGAAATAGGGGACGTGTACGTGCACGTGGTGGGGGCCCGGCCGTGCCGGCATCACCGTGCGCCCCCAACCCACTGCCGGCGCCTGATAACCGTCGACAAAGACCTTTGGCTTGAACATCGGCATCCACGACAGCGGGAAGCACTGGGTGTTGACGGCTACACCTTCGGCCGGCTGCCCGTACCCTTGCGGCGCGCCGTATGGCTGCACCTGCGATGGTGCCTGCGGATAGGGGGGCTGCGCCTGGGGATAAGGCTGATACGGCCCTGGCGGCTGTCCGTACTGGGGCTGTCCGTACTGCGGCTGTCCGTATCGGGGCTGTCCGTACTGCGGCTGTCCGTGTCCGTGCTGGGGATATGGCCCGGGGCCCTGCGGATAGTTCATCGGCGCAGGTCAGTGCACGTGGTACTTGATAGCCAGCGCGACGCCGACGATCGATACGAACCAGATACCGGTGATGAACAGCGTCAACCGGTCCAGGTTCTTCTCCACGACCGTCGACCCGGACAGGCTGGACTGCACCCCGCCGCCGAACAGCGTCGACAGGCCGCCACCCTTCGCACGGTGCAGTAGCACCAGCAACACCACGAGCACACTGGTGACCACCAGCGTGATCTTCAGGGCCAACATCATGAGGGGCAGCCTACCGAACGCCGGTTGAACGGGCCAAAGCCGTCGAGCCTGCCGCCACGGCGAGTCCGCGGCCCGATGGCACGGTGACTTTGCGGCTACCGCGCAAAAGCGCGAGTGCGGGCCGCAGTGAGCGCAGACTCAGTGAGGGAACGGCGCAGTGCGCACCGACGCGGCCGCCCCACGGGAGGCGGTGGCGGGGAATCGCAACGATACTGGGAACCATGGCCGAACCCACCGATGCCACCCCAGAAGCGCTGGAACCGATCGGTGCCGTGCACCGGACGCGGGTCGGCCGCGAAGCGACCGAACCGATGCGCGCCGACATCCGATTGCTGGGCGCCATCCTCGGCGACACCGTCCGCGAGCAGAACGGTGACGAGGTGTTCGAGCTCGTCGAGCGCGCCCGGGTGGAGGCGTTCCGGGTGCGTCGCTCCGAGATCGACCGGGCCGAGATGTCGAGCATGTTCGACGGCATCGACATCCACCAGGCGATCCCGATCATCCGCGCGTTCAGCCACTTCGCGCTGCTGGCCAACGTCGCCGAAGACATCCACCGGGAGCGCCGCCGCAGCGTTCACGTCGGCGCCGGCGAACCGCCGCAGGACAGCAGCCTGGCGGCTACCTACGCAAAACTCGACCGCGCCGAGCTGGATTCGGAAACCGTCGCCGACGCCCTGCGCGGCGCGCTGGTGGCTCCGGTGATCACCGCCCACCCCACCGAAACCCGTCGGCGCAGTGTCTTCGCCACGCAGCACCGGATCACCGAGCTGATGCGGTTGCACGCCGAAGGACACACCGAGACCGACGACGAGCGCGACATCGAGGACGAGCTGCGCCGGCAGATCCTCACGCTGTGGCAGACCGCGCTGATCCGGCTGTCGCGGCTGCAGATCAGCGACGAGATCGCCGTCGGGCTGCGGTATTACGCGTCGGCGTTCTTCAAGGTGATCCCCAAGGTCAACGCCGAGGTCCGAGACGCGTTGCGGGCCCGCTGGCCCGACGCCGACCTGCTCGCGCAGCCGATACTGCAGCCCGGCTCCTGGATCGGCGGTGACCGCGACGGCAACCCGAACGTGACCGCCGAGATCGTGCGGCTGGCCACCGGCAGCGCCGCGCACACCGCGCTGGCCCACTACCTGGTCGAACTCGACCATCTCGAGCAGGAGCTGTCGATGTCGTCCCGGCTGCTCAAGGTCAGCCCCGAGCTGGCCGAGCTGGCCGACGGCTGCCAGGACAAAGCCCGCGACGACGAGCCGTACCGTCGGGCGGTGCGGGTGATCCGCGCCCGGCTCACCGCGACGGCCGCCGAAATCCTCGACCGGCAACCGCAGCACCTGCTCGACCTGGGGCTGGCGGCCTATGCCACGCCGGGGGAGCTGCGCGCCGACCTGGACACGATCGACGCGTCGCTGCGCACGCACGGCAGCGCGTTGCTGGCCGAAGACCGGCTGGCCCTGCTGCGGGAAAGCGTGGGAGTCTTCGGTTTTCACCTGTGCGGCCTGGACATGCGGCAGAACTCCGACGTGCACGAGGAGGTGGTCGCCGAGCTGCTGGCCTGGGCGGGGGTGCACGACGACTACGCCTCGCTGCCCGAGGAGGAGCGGGTCGAGCTGCTGGCCGGCGAACTCAGCACCCGGCGCCCGCTACTCGGTGAGCGTGCGCAACTGTCCGACCTGGCGCGCGGCGAGCTGGGTGTCGTCGAAGCGGCGGCCCGCGCGGTCGAGATCTATGGCCCGGCCGCGGTGCCCAACTACGTCATCTCTATGTGCAAATCGGTGTCGGACGTCCTCGAGGCCGCGATCCTGCTCAAGGAGGCCGGTCTGCTCGACGTGTCCGGGCCGGAGCCGTACTGTCCGGTGGGCATCTCGCCGCTCTTCGAGACGATCGACGATCTGCACAACGGCGCGTCGATCCTGCACGCCATGCTGGAACTGCCGCTGTATCGGGCGATGGTCGCCGCGCGGGGCGAATCACAGGAAGTCATGCTCGGCTACTCCGACTCCAATAAGGACGGCGGGTATCTGGCGGCCAACTGGGCGGTCTACCGCGCCGAGCTGGCCCTGGTCGAGGTCGCGCGCAAGACCGGAATCCGGCTGCGGCTCTTCCACGGCCGCGGCGGCACCGTCGGCCGCGGCGGCGGCCCCAGCTATCAGGCCATTCTGGCCCAGCCGCCGGGGGCGGTGAACGGCTCGCTGCGGCTGACCGAACAGGGCGAGGTGATCGCCGCGAAGTACGCCGAACCTCGCATGGCGCGGCGCAATCTGGAAAGCCTGCTGGCCGCCACGCTGGAGTCCACCCTGCTCGACGTCGAGGGCCTTGGCGACGCCGCGGAACCGGCCTACGCCGTGCTCGACGAGGTGGCCGGCCTGGCCCAGCGGGCGTACGCCGAATTGGTGCACGACACACCGGGTTTCGTCGAGTATTTCAAGGCCTCCACGCCGGTCAGCGAGATCGGGTCGCTGAACATCGGGAGCCGGCCGACGTCGCGCAAGCCCACCGAGTCGATCGCCGACCTGCGCGCCATTCCGTGGGTGCTGGCCTGGAGCCAGTCGCGGGTGATGCTGCCCGGCTGGTACGGCACCGGATCGGCGTTCGAGCAGTGGATCGCCGCCGATGGTCCCGAAGCGTCGGACGACAGGGTGCAGGTCCTGCGCGACCTGTACGAGCGGTGGCCGTTCTTCCGCAGCGTGCTGTCCAACCTGGCGCAGGTGCTGGCCAAGAGCGACCTGGGCCTGGCCGCCCGCTACGCGGAGTTGGTGGCGGATGAATCGTTGCGGCACAGGGTGTTCGACAAGATCGCCGACGAACACCAGCGCACCATCGCGATGCACAAGCTCATCACCGGCCACGATCTGCTGGCCGACAACGTGGCGCTGGCGCGTTCGGTGTTCAACCGCTTCCCGTACCTGGAGCCGCTGAATCACCTGCAGGTGGAGTTGTTGCGCCGCTACCGATCGGGCGACGACGACGAGTTGGTGCAGCGCGGCATCCTGCTGACAATGAACGGGCTGTCCAGCGCGTTACGAAACAGCGGATAACGGGCATTAGGCGGGAGTGCCCGACAACGCGTCGCCCGTCACCCCGGTCGAACTGGCCCAGAACGGGGTCTTCGAGCGATTCGCCCGGGCCGGGTTCGTCGTCAGCGGCATCCTGCACCTGATCGTCGGCTACCTGGCGATGCGGATCGCCTTCGGCGACGGGGGCACCGCCGACCAGTCCGGCGCCCTGGCGACGTTGGCGGCCCAACCCGGCGGATCGATCGCGGTGTGGATCGCCGCCGTCGCGCTGCTGGCGATGGGGTTGTGGCGGCTCGTCGAAACCGTCCTCGGTCGGGCGAGCGACCGGCAACCCTCGCCGGTGCTGGACCGGGCCAAGGCCCTCGGTCTGGCGATCGTGTATCTGGCCTTCGCCTACTCGGCGTTCGGATTCGCCTGTGGGGCGGGGCAGTCCGCCGGCGAGCAGAATTCGACCATCAGCGCGCGGCTGATGCAGACCACCGCCGGAACGCTGGCGTTGATCGCCTGTGGCCTGATCATCGTCGGGGTGGGCGTCTACCACGTCCACAAGGGCGCCAGCCGCAACTTCGTCGGCGACCTCAAGGGCAGGTCGGGCAACCTGGTCCGCCGGTTGGGCATGGTCGGCTATATCGGCAAGGGCGTGGTCATCGCCGGGGCGGGGGCGCTGGTCGTGGTCGCCGCGCTGCGCTCGGAGCCGAAGAAGGCCACCGGCCTGGATGGGGCCCTCAAGACGCTCGGGGCCCAGCCCTATGGCGTCGCGCTGCTGGTCGCCGCCGCGCTCGGGATCGGCACCTACGGCCTGTACTGCTTCGCGATGGCCCGCCTGACCAAGATGTGAGCGGATCGGCGCGGCGGCCAGTCGCACGTTCGGCGCGGCGAAACAGCGGCGCAGCGAGGCGGGAGGGAAACGGCGGGCTATCCCACGACGTAGTCGACGGGACACGGACCGTCGGCCCGGGCCACGCCGCCGATCTGAGCCGGTACCGGCCGCGGGTGCGCAGTCCATCGCGGCGTCAGTCGGTACTGGCGCAGCAGGCGCGTCGTCGCCGCCGTCATCGCCGCCAGCGAGAACGGCTGCGCCGGGCAGGAGTGCCGTCCGTGCCCGAACGCCGTCACCAGCGTGGGCGACGGCAAAGCGTCTTGGTCGGCCAGGCGGTGGCGAGTCCAACGGCCCGGATCCCAGCGGTCCAGGCCGGGCGCCGCGGAGGTGTTGAGCAGCGGGAGCAGGGTGGCGACGACCCAGCCCGGCGGCACCTCGTACGTCACCTCGCCGGTGTCGAGGCGCACCGGCGCCAGCACGGCGCGGGTCATGATCGAACGCTGCGCAAGGCGGGTCGATTCCAGTGCGCAGCGCTGCGCAAACTCGGCGTCACCGCCGCGCACCCGCGCCAGCGCGTCCGGATGCTCTAGCAGATCGACCAACGCCCAGCCCAGTGCGGCCGGCAGATTCGAGATGGACGCGACGTGGATCAGCGCGACGTCCAGCCCGATCCCGCGCAGGCGCACACCTGGTTCCTCGTGCGACCACAGGTCCACGATCCGGCCGAAAAGCCCCGCACCCGAACCGGTGTCGTGCTGGCGCACCGAGTCGGCGATCACGTCGACGACGTCGTCCAGCGCGGCCCGCTCGGCGCGCTTCTGGGACGCCGCGACCGCCGCCATCCGGTCCGGGTGCACGAACGCGTCAGAACCGTCCAGCGCGTCGAAGGCGCCCACCAGACGCTCGAACGCCGCGCCTTCGGCGCAGCCCGGGCCCGCCCACGAGGCCAGCCCCATGCGGTGGGCCAGCCGCCGGGCGAGGTCGAAGACGTCCAACGAGCCCGTCGGCCCGAGCTCGACGACCGTCCGTTCAAGAGCCTGGTCCAGATTCGCCAGGTAAAGGGCCACGTCGTCGCGTCGGAACAACCCGCCGGGCAGCATGCGCCGCCCCGCGAAGATGTCGTCGGGCAGCTTGCGGCGCAACATCAGGAAGTCGGCGACGCCCTTGCTCGCCGCGTCCTCGGTCAGCGCGTAAAACGACTCGACGCCGGCAGGGGAGAACGTGAACAGATAACGGTCGCTGCCGCTTTCGACGACGAACGTGTCGCCGTACCGCGCGCGGGCCTCGGCGATGGCGGCGACGGCGTCGACGACCGAGACGTCCCACGGCAGACCCGTTCCCTCGGCGCGCGGCGGGGCGGGAACCGGGTACCGGCCGGCCACGGTCTAGCGCAGGCCGCGATTTCGCAGCTTGTCCAGCACCCCGCGGACCACGTGTTCGGTCGCCGAGACCGGTGCCATCATCGTCTCGCCCCAGCTCACTATGTTGTCCATCCGCTCGAGGATGGCCTCCACCGGTTGCAGCACCGCGAGCAGGCGTTTGGCCAGATCGTCGAGGCTGGACAGGGTCCCGTCCAGGTGATCCAGGCCGCCTTGCAGGCGTTCGACCGTGGCGTTGAGCGCTGACAGCGACCTGTTCAACTCCACTATCGAAGTGCCGAGGCCGTCGAGGACGTCCTCGACCTGCTCCACCGTCTTGTCGGCATTCAACGCTGCTTGGGTGAGAGTCTTCATTCTTTGCCGAGCCGGCGTAGCGCGCCCGCCGCTTCTATCTGCCATCCGGCCATTATTACCCCGCCGGGTGCTACCCAGGAAGCTTGCTCGCGGCCTCGCTGTCCAGCAGCCACAGCGTGGTCTGCAGCCCGATGGCCCCGGCCGCCGGCATGGAGACCGGGTCCGCGCCACCGACGGCGGCGGCCACCGCTTCGGCCTTGCCCGCCCCGGACACTATCAGCCACACCTCTCGTGAACGCTGAATCGCTGGCAGCGTCAACGTGATTCGCTGTGGTGGGGGCTTGGGGGAGTCCGGGACCGCGACCACCATGCGGGTGGTCTCACGCACGGCGGGGGTGTCGGGGAACAGCGAGTTGATGTGCCCCTCGGGCCCCATTCCCAGCAGGTGCACGTCGAAATTCGGCACGGGCTCGCCAGGTTCGGCGTTGGCGGCCAGCACCTGCTCGTAGGCCAGCGCCGCGGCACCCAGATCGCTGCCGAACTCCCCGTCGCTGGCCGGCATCGCGTGCACGTTGCTCGACGGGATCGCGACGTGATCGAGCAGCGCTTCGCGGGCCTGCTTGTCGTTGCGCTCGTCGTCGGCCTCGGGGACGTAGCGGTCGTCGCCCCAGAACACGTGCACCTTGGACCAGTCGATCTGCCGGCCGTGCGTGTCCAGATACCGCAGTAACGCGATGCCGTTGCCGCCACCGGTCAGCACGATCAGCGCCCGGCCCCGGGCCGCGACGGCGGACTGGACGGCGTCGATCAGCCGCTTGCCCGCGGCCTCGACCAGCGCCGCGCTGTCCGCAAAGATCTCGACCGCGGCACTCATGCGTACTGCACCTTCTCCAGGCCTTCGAGCGCATCCTGGTAGATCTTGTCGGGATCCAGGCGGCGCAGGTCCTCGGCGAGACATTCGCCGGTTACCCTGCGCGGCAACGGAACCAGCGCGTCGGGCCGGGCGGTGCGGCTCAGGGTGGCCGTCACGCCCTCTTGCGGCCTGCTCAGCAGGATGGTTTCGCTCTTGCGCACCAGCTCGACCTTGAGTTCACCCACCACGCGGCGCACCGGCCCGTCGATTCGGCTGGCCAGCCAGCCCGCCAGCACATCAAGCGCCGGCTCGGTCTTCAGGCCGGACACGAGCGCCGACTCGATCGGCTCGTGCGGCGGCAGGTCGACCGCGGAGGTCAGCAGCGCGCGCCAGTAGGTGATGCGCGCCCACGCCAGGTCGGTGTCGCCGGCGGTGTAACCGGGCAGCCGGCCGGTGATGGCCTGCAGCGGATCGATGGCGTTGGTGGCGTCGGTGATGCGGCGAATCGCCAACTTGCCCAACGGATCCTGGGCGGGCACCGCGGGCGCGATGTCGGGCCACCACGCCACCACCGGGATGTCAGGCAGCAGGAAAGGGATCACCACACTCTCGGCATGGCCGGACAGCGGCCCGGACAGCCGCAGCACCACGACCTCGCCGGCGCCGGCGTCGCCGCCTACCCGCAACTGCGCGTCCAGGCGCGGCTTGTCGGCGTACGGGTCGCCCCTCAGGGTGACGATGATCCGGCTCGGGTGTTCGCGGCTGGCATCGTTGGCCGCCTCGATGGACTCCTCGAGCACCGCCTCGCTGTCCGGCGCGATGATCAGCGTCAGCACCCGGCCCATCGTCACGACGCCGGCCTCTTCGCGCAGCGAGTCGAGCTTCTTATTGACCGCGGTGGTGGTGGTTTCCGGCAGTTCGACGATCATCTGCGCCGCTCCTCCTCATCGCTCGTCCCTCGCTCTGCATCGTGACCGCGCGAATCAAGGCCTTCGCCATTCCCGGCCGGTCCGCCGCAGCATCTCAAACGCGGAGTCCGGGCCCCAGGTGCCGGCCGGATACGGGTCGGGCTTGCCGTGGGTCGCCCAGTACTCGAGAGCGGGATCAAGTATCTCCCAAGCTAATTCGACTTCCGCATTGACGGGGAACAGGGACGGCTCGCCGAGCAGCACGTCCAGGATCAGCCGCTCGTAGGCCTCCGGCGACTCCTCGGCGAAGGCCGAGCCGTAGGAGAAGTCCATGTTGACGTCGCGCACCTCCATCGCGGTGCCGGGGACCTTGGACCCGAACCGCAACGTAATGCCCTCGTCGGGCTGCACCCGGATGACCATGGCGTTGGTGCCCAGCTCGTCGGTCATGGTGGCGTCGAACGGCAGGTGCGGTGCGCGTTTGAAGACCAGCGCGATCTCGGTGACCCTGCGGCCCAGCCGTTTTCCGGTCCGCAGATAGAACGGCACGCCGGCCCAGCGCCGGGTGTCGACCTCCAGGGTGATGGCGGCGAACGTCTCGGTGGTGGAATCCTTGGAGAACCCCTCCTCGTCGAGCAGCCCAACCACCTTCTCGCCGCCCTGCCAGCCGCCGGTGTACTGGCCGCGGCTGGTGGTTTCGGCGAGCGGCTCGGCGAGCTGGGTGGCCGAGAGCACCTTGATCTTCTCGGTCTGCAACGACTTCGGCGTGAAGCTGACCGGCTCTTCCATCGCAGTCAGCGCCAACAGCTGCATCAGGTGGTTCTGGATCACGTCGCGGGCCGCGCCGATGCCGTCGTAATAGCCTCCGCGCCCGCCCAATCCGATGTCCTCGGCCATGGTGATCTGCACGTGGTCGACGTAGTGCGCGTTCCAGATCGGGTCGAACAGCTGGTTGGCGAACCGCAACGCCAGGATGTTCTGCACCGTCTCCTTGCCCAGGTAGTGGTCGATGCGGAAGACCGCCTCCTCGGGGAAGACCGAGTTGACGGTCTTGTTCAGGGCCTCGGCGCTCTGCAGGTCGTGGCCGAACGGTTTCTCGATGACGACCCGGCTCCATCTCTCACCCTGCGGTCGGGCCAGGCCGGACTTGTGCAGCTGTTCACATACCACGGGAAACGACTTGGGCGGGATCGCCAGGTAGAAGGCGTGATTGCCGCCCGTGCCGCGCTCGGCATCGAGCTTTTCCAGCGTTTCGGCAAGCCGGCTAAACGCCTCGTCGTCGTCGAAAGAGCCTGGTACGAAACGGAATCCCTCGGCCAGCCGGTCCCAGTTCTCCTGCCGGAACGGCGTGCGACAGTGCTCCTTGACGGCGTTGTACACCACGTCACCGAAGTCCTCGGTGCTCCAATCCCGGCGCGCGAAGCCCACGAGGGCGAACGACGGTGGCAGCAGCCCGCGGTTGGCCAGGTCGTAGATGGCCGGCATCACCTTCTTGCGGGCCAGGTCGCCGGTGACGCCGAAGATCACCATGCCGCACGGGCCAGCGATCCTCGGCAGCCGCTTATCCAGCTTGTCGCGCAGTGGGTTCTGCCACTGCGGCGCCTTGCTTGGGATCATTTGTTGGCGGACTCGAGCTGCGTCTGCGTCTCGTCCAGCAGTTCCTTCCACGAGTCCTCGAACTTCTCGACGCCTTCGTTCTCCAGCACGATGAAGACATCGGTCAGGTCGACGCCGATGGCATCGAGCTTGTCGAAGACCTCTTGAGCGGCCGCGCCGGTGCCGGTGACCGTGTCTCCGGTGACCGTACCGTGATCGGCGACCGCGTCAATCGTCTTCTCCGGCATGGTGTTTACCGTGTTCGGGGCGACCAGTTCGGTGACGTAGAGGGTGTCGGAGTAGTCGGGGTTCTTAACGCCCGTCGACGCCCACAGCGGCCGCTGCACGCGCGCCGCGTCGGCCAGCAGCGCCTGGTAGCGGTCGCCGGCCTCGAACACCTCCTGGTAGGCGGCGTAGGCCAGCCGGGCGTTGGCCACGCCGGCCTGCCCGCGCAACGCGAGCGCGTCGTCGGAGCCGATCTCTTCCAGCCGCTTGTCGATCTCGGTGTCCACCCGGGAGACGAAGAACGACGCCACCGAGTGGATCTTGGACAGGTCGTGGCCGGCCTCGCGCGCCTTCTCCAGCCCGGCCAGGTAGGCGTCCATTACGGCGCGGTGCCGCTCGACCGAGAAGATCAGCGTCACGTTGACCGAAATTCCTTCCGCCAGAACAGCGGTGATGGCCGGGATGCCTTCCTCGGTGGCGGGGATCTTGATGAACAGGTTCGGCCGGTCCACGATCTTCCACAGCTCGACGGCCTGCGCGATGGTCTTGTCGGCATCGCGCGCCATTCGCGGGTCGACCTCGATCGACACCCGTCCGTCGACGCCGTCGGACGCTTCCCACTGCGGCCTCAGTACATCGCAGGCGTCGCGCACGTCGTCGGTGGTGACTGTACGAATCGTGGCATCCACGTCGGCGCCGCGCTCGGCCAGTTCGGTGATCTGGTCATCGTAGGTGTCGCTGTCGGCCAGCGCTTTCTGGAAGATCGACGGGTTGGTGGTCACCCCGACGACGCTCTTGGTATCGATCAGTTCCTGCAGATTGCCCGACTTGATCCGGTCTCGGGACAGGTCATCCAGCCATACCGAAACCCCCGCCGCGCTCAAGGCCGCCAGGTTGGCGTTCTGAGTGGTCATTGCTCATTACCTTCTCTCAGTTGTCCACTACCTGTTCCGCGGCGTCAGCAACGACTTCGGCGGTGAAGCCGAACTCACGGAACAATGTCTTGTAATCGGCGGATTCCCCGTAGTGCTCGATCGACACGATCTTTCCGGTGTCGCCGACGAGCTTGTGCCAGCACTGTGCGATACCGGCCTCCACCGCGACGCGCGCCGAGACCGACGGCGGCAGCACGCTGTCGCGGTAGTCGTCGGGCTGCGACTCGAACCACTCCACGCACGGCATCGACACCACCCGAGCGACAATGTCCTTGTCCGCCAACTGCTTCTGTGCCGCCACGGCGAGCTGCACCTCCGAACCGGTGGCGATCAGCACCACGTCGGGCTCGTCCCCGCCGTCGTCGCCCAGGATGTAGCCACCGCGGGACACGCCCTCGGCGTTGGTGCCCTCGAGGATCGGCACGCCCTGCCGGGTCAGGACCAGCCCGACCGGGCCGCTGTTGGCGCCGCGGGAAAGGATCGTGCGCCAGGCGTAGGCAGTCTCGTTGGCGTCGGCCGGGCGCACCACCGACAGCTGCGGGATCGCGCGCAGCGCCGACAGGTGTTCGATCGGCTGGTGGGTGGGGCCGTCCTCGCCCAGCCCGATCGAGTCGTGCGTCCAGACGTAAATCGGGTCGATGTCCATCAGCGATGCAAGGCGCACCGCGGGCCGCATGTAGTCGGAGAACTGCAGGAACGTTCCGCCGTAGGCGCGGGTGGGGCCGTGCAGCACGATGCCCGACAGGATGGCCCCCATCGCGTGCTCGCGGACGCCGAAGTGCAGCGTGCGGCCGTACCAGTGCGCGGTGTAGTCGTTCGTCGAAATCGACGGCGGCCCAAAGGAGTCGACGCCCTTCATGGTGGTGTTGTTGCTGCCCGCCAGGTCGGCCGAACCGCCCCACAGTTCGGGCAGCTTCGGGCCGACGGCGGCCAGCACCTCGCCGGAGGCCGCGCGGGTGGCGACGTCCTTGGAGCCCGGCTCCCAGGTCGGTATGTCGTCGTCCCAGCCGTCGGGCAACTCCTCGGCGGTCAGGCGGTCCAGCAGCGCCTTGCGTTCGGGTTCGCGCTGCGCCCACGCGTCGAACTCCGGCTGCCATTTCTCGTGGGCTTCCCTGCCCCGCTCGACCAGCTTGCGGGTGTGGGCGAAGACGTCGTCGCGGACCTCGAATTTCTTGTCGGGGTCGAAGCCCAGGATCTTCTTGACGGCCGCCACCTCGTCGTCGCCGAGGGCCGCGCCGTGCGCCTTGCCGGTGTTCATCAGGTTCGGTGCCGGAAAGCCGATGATGGTGCGCAGCGAGATGAACGACGGCCGGTCGGTAGCGGCCTTGGCGTTGGCGATGGCCTCCTCGATGGCGACGACGTCCTCGCCGCCCTCCACTTCCTGGACGTGCCAGCCGTAGGCGCGATAGCGGGCGGCGGTGTCCTCGCACAGCGCGATGTTGGTGTCGTCCTCGATCGAGATCTGGTTGTGGTCGTAGAACACGATGAGGTTGCCGAGCTGCTGCACCGCGGCCAGCGACGACGCCTCCGACGTGACTCCCTCCTCGATGTCGCCGTCGGAGGCGATCACGAAGATGAAGTGGTCGAACGGGCTGGTGCCCGGTTCGGCGTCGGGGTCGAACAGCCCGCGCTCGTAGCGCGACGCCATCGCCATGCCCACCGCCGACGCCAGACCCTGACCCAGCGGGCCCGTCGTGATCTCAACGCCCTTGGTGTGCCTGAACTCCGGGTGCCCGGGAGTCTTGGAGCCCCAGGTGCGCAGCGACTCGATGTCGGAGAGCTCCAGGCCGAAACCGCCGAGGTAAAGCTGCAGGTACAGGGTCAGGCTGCTGTGTCCGGCGGACAGCACGAACCGGTCGCGGCCCAGCCAGTGCGGGTCCGAGGGGTCGTGGCGCATCGTCCGCTGAAACAACGTGTAGGCCAGGGGAGCCAGGCTCATCGCCGTCCCGGGATGGCCGTTGCCGACCTTCTGTACCGCGTCGGCCGCCAACACCCGGATGGTGTCCACTGCCGCCGAATCGATCTCGGTCCAGTCGTCGGGATGGCGCGGTTGGGTAAGCGTCGAGATCTCTTCGAGTGTGGTCACAGATCAGTCCTTGGTCAGTCCGTGGATGCGTGAAGCTGATCAATCCTCACCCTAGTGCGGTGAGGGTTGCTATTGCAGTGCTGGATTCTCCGGCGTTCGAGTTATCGAGTACCCGGAGCCGGCCCGGTAAACCCGTGGTGAAAATTACGCGTCGGTCGCCTACGCTGTGCGATCAGGCCCGCGATCTGGGGAAAATCTGGCTGGAATCGACCCTGCGGCGCGGAGACCGTGGCCATGCTGTCTACCATCGTGTGTAGTAGAAGCTGCGCGCTGCTGGTGGGACCCCGAGGAGTAAATGCGTGAGCGTTCGCGGGCGCGTCGCGCCGAGTCGGATGACCGGCACGGTTTTGGCGTACCTGGCGCTGACCAAACCCCGGGTGATCGAGCTGCTGTTGGTCACCGCGATACCCGCAATGCTGCTGGCCCACCGCGGCCACGTGAACCCGCTGCTGATCCTGAACACGCTGATCGGCGGCATGATGGCCGCGGGCGGCGCCAACACCCTCAACTGCGTGGCCGACGCCGACATCGACAAGGTGATGAAGCGCACCGCGCGACGGCCGCTGGCCCGTGAGGCGGTACCGACGCGAAACGCCCTGGTCCTGGGACTGGTGTTGAGTGTCGGCTCGTTCGTCTGGCTGTGGTGGACCACCAACCTGCTGTCGGGCCTGCTGGGAGTGGCGACCATCGCGTTCTACGTGTTCGTCTACACGCTGCTGCTCAAGCGCCGAACCTCGCAGAACGTGGTGTGGGGCGGCGCGGCCGGGTGCATGCCCGTGATGATCGGCTGGTCGGCGGTCACGGGCACCATCGGCTGGCCGGCGTTGGCGATGTTCGCGATCATCTTCTTCTGGACGCCGCCGCACACCTGGGCGCTGGCCATGCGGTACAAAGACGACTACAAAGCGGCCGGGGTGCCGATGCTGCCGGCCGTGGCCACCGAGCGTCAGGTCACCCGGCAGATCCTCATCTACACGTGGCTGACCGTGTTGTCGACGCTGGTGCTGGCGCTGGCCGCCGGGTGGCTGTACGCCGCGGTGGCCGTGCTGGCCGGGGTGTGGTTCCTGGCGATGGCGCACCAGTTGTACGCGGGGGTCCGCGCGGGCGAGCCGGTGAAGCCGCTGCGACTTTTCCTGCAGTCGAACAACTACCTGGCGCTGGTGTTCTGCGCGCTGGCCGTCGATTCGGTGATCGCGCTGCCGACGCTGTTCTGACCAGGCTTGGCGAGCAGACGCGAAAGCCCCCATTTTCGGCCGAGAACGGTGCTTTTGCGTCTGCTCGCGCGAAAGGCCCGGCCGCGCCTTGGGCGCTGACGTGTCCGCGCGATGCCCGAGTCGGAATGCCAACAACCGCAACAGTTTCCGTATCCGCGGGGCGCAAGCGGTGTTCGTGGCGGCGCCAGCCGTGGAGGGGCCCCGTCCGTGCCCCGATTTGCGACACCACCAGTAGCGATATCGGATGTCTGTGTAATAGCGGCTCTCTGCGTGGCCGGCCAACGACGGAAGGAGTGTCTGGGATGACGTTGTGTGTCGTTCGGAAGGGTCCAGACACCTGCTGTGCGTCGGTCGGCACCGCGCCGTCGTATCCGCCTATCACGGGCTGACGATGACCGCGCCCCTCTGGATGGCATCGCCTCCGGAGGTACATTCGGCGTCGCTGAGTACTGGGCCCGGGCCCGGGCCGTTGTTGGCCGCGGCCGGGGCATGGGACTCGTTGAGCGCCGAATATGCCTCGATAGCAGACGAACTCAGCGCCCTGTTGGCGTCCGTGGACAGCGGGGCGTGGCAGGGCCCCAGCGCCCAGGCCTACGCCGCGTCGCACGCGCCCTACCTGGGGTGGCTCACCCTGGCCAGTGCGAACAGCGCTGCCGCGGCCGCTCGGCACGAGGCGGTGGCCGTGGCCTACGCCGCCGCGCTGGCGGCCATGCCGACGCTGGCCGAGCTGTCCGCCAACCACGTCCTGCACGGCGTGCTGGTCGCGACCAACTTCTTCGGCCTCAACACCATTCCGATCGCACTCAACGAGGCCGACTACGTCCGGATGTGGATTCAGGCCGCCACCGCGATGGCGACGTATCAGGCCGCCTCCGACGCGGCGGTCGCGTCGGCCCCACAGAGCACTCCGGCGCCGCGGATCCTGCAGTCCGAAGCGCAAACGTCGGCGGCCACCACCTCGCCGCAGCAGCTGCCGCGGGTCGTCTTCCAGCAGCTGCTGCGGCTGATCGGACTGGACTGGGATCCCGCCAACGGCACCCTCAACGGGATCCCGTACGCCTCGTACACGCCGGCCCAGTACGGCTACTGGGTGTCCCGGCTCTTCCTGTACATGCAGGATTTCGGGGGTCTGGGGGACTGGCTGCAGCTACTGCTCAACAATCCGGTGGCGGCCCTGCAGTCCCTCGCCGGCATCACCCCGGCGCAGATGATCACCTATCTGGTGGCGCATCCGGTGCTGGCCGCCGCGATCGCGTCGTCGCCGCTGTGGTCGATGCTGTCGACGCTGCCCAGCATCGGGGCGGTCTCCGGCCTGGCGGCGCTGGCCGCGCTGGCCGGCCTGCCCGCGGCCGCGCCGTCCGCCGCGACGGTGCTGGGCCCCGTCGTCGCGGTGTCTACCGCGGCTGGGGCCCCCGTCAGCGTGGCTCCCGCGCTCGCCGGCGCGACCGCCGCCGGCGCGCCACCCAGCGTCCCGACATCCACGGCGAGCACGGTCGCGAGCCCGTCGCCGCCGTCCGCACCGCCGTCGGGTCCGGCCGGCCCCGGGTTCATGCCCTACGCGGTGGGCGGCGGCCCCGGCCTCGGGTTCGGCTCGGGCGGGCGTCATGTCGTCGGCGCCAGCGCGCGGGCGAAGGCGCCGGAGTCGGACAGCGCGGCCGTCGCGGCTTCCAGCGCCGAACGCCGCAAGGCGCGGAAGCGGCGACGGGAGCAGGGCGCGCTGCACGACTACGCCGACGCATACGCGGACCTGGACGACGCCGTCGACCCGGGTGGGACCGTGGCCTCGGATTCGGCGGCGGGGCAGCTGGGGTTCGCGGGGACCGTGCCGACGGAGACGGAACAAGCCGCGGGACTGACCGTGCTGACCGGCGACGAATTCGGCGGTGGCCCGCGAGTTCCGCTGATCCCCGGGAGCTGGGATCCCCCGCGCTAAGGGTGCTCGGCGGGGAAACGCTAGGGCAGCAGCACGACGGAGCCAGTCGTCTTGCGGCCTTCCAGGTCCTCGTGGGCGCGACGCGCATCGGACAGTGGGTAGCGTCCGCCGACCTCGACGGTGACGGCTCCGCTGCTGATCACGTCGAACAGTTCGGCGGCCCGCCAGCTGAATTCCTCGCCGCCGCGGATGAAGTGCGCCAGCGAGGGCCGCGTCAGGTACACCGAACCTGCGTAGTTGAGTCGCTGCGGGTCGACGGGCGGGACGGGTCCGCTGGCGGCGCCGAACAACGCCAGCGTCCCGCGCACGGCCAGGCTGGCCAGGCTGGCGTCGAACGTCGTTGCGCCGACGCCGTCGTACACTGCGGCCACCCCGACGCCCCCGGTCAGCGCCCGGACCTGGCCGCCGAACGCGCCGGCGTCGGTGGGGTAGCGCAGCACCTCCGCGGCGCCGGCCTCGCGGGAAAGTCGTTCCTTCTCCGGAGTCGAAACGGTTGTGATAACCCGCGCGCCCAGGTAGGTCGCCCACTGCGTCAGGATCAGCCCGACGCCGCCCGCCCCGGCGTGCACCAGCACGGCGTCGCCGCTTTGCACCGGATACACGGACTTCAGCAGGTAATGCGCGGTCAGGCCCTTCAGCAGCGCCGACGCCGCCACATCGGAGGGCACGCTGTCGGGCACCTTCGCCGTCAAAAACGCCGGGGCGGTGCAGAATTCGGCGTAGCCTCCGTTGGCCGAGGCGCTGATCACCCGGTCGCCGACGGCCAGGCCGCCGCCGTCGTCGCCGTCCCCGAGGGCGACGACCGTGCCGCACACCTCGGAGCCGACCACGAACGGCAGTGGGCGCGGGTATTGCCCTGAGCGGAAATAGGTGTCGATGAAGTTGACGCCGATCGCCTCGGCCTCGATCAGTACCTCGCCGTGCCCGGGGGCGGGTTGCGGGATCTCGACGTAGCGCAGGACATCGGGTCCGCCGGTTTCGGAAACTTCGATCGCATGCATGCGGATATCATGCCCGGCAATGAAACTTGCCCGCCCAGACACCTTCCATCCCCGCATCGTGCTGGCCGGTTGTCCGCAACGGGTCGCCGGCGACGGCGATGATGCCGGGCTGGTCCCGGCGCTGCGACACCGCGGTCTGCACGCGCACTGGCTGTCCTGGGACGATCCCGAAGTCAGCCGCGCGGATCTGGTAATCCTGCGCGCCACGGCCGATTTCGCTGACCGGCTGGGCGAGTTTTTGGCCTGGACGCTCAGCGTCAAGAACCTGCTCAACGCGCCCGGCGCGGTGGCCTGGAACGCCGACCGCCGCTATCTGGACGACCTGGCCGGCCAGGACGTCCCGACGGTGCCCGGTGAGACCTTCGCGCCGGGGGAGCGGGTCCGCTGGCCGCGCTCGGGCCAGGTGTACGTCAGCGCCACCATCGGCCCGGGCGCGCGGCGCTGCACTGACCGCTCCGCGGCCGCCAAGCGCGTCGCCGAACTGCACGACGCCGGCCGCAGCGTGTTGGTACAGCCCTGCGGTTCGGCTCCCGAGACCGCGCTCGTCTTCCTGTGCGGCGAGCCGTCGCACGCCTTCACGCAAAAGGGCGGAGCGCTGCGGCAGACGGACCCCGACTTCGAGATCTGGGACGTCGGCGCCGCCGCGCTGACCGCCGCGGCGCGCCAGGTCAGCATCGACCCGAGTGAGCTGCTCTACGCGCGGGCGCATGTCGTCGGCGGACCTGACGACGCGCGGCTGCTCGAGCTGCAGCTGGTGGAGCCGTCGCTGGGGTGGCTGAGCCTGGACGACGAAACCCGCGACCTCGCCCAGCGCGAGTTCGCGCTGGGCGTCGAGTCAGCCCTGGAGCGGCTCGGCCTCGGCCCGTTCTCGCATCGGAGCCCGTTCGCGCAGTGACGCCCACAGCGCGGCGGTGGCCGCGGTGCACGCCGCGGCGCCGGCCACGTGCAGGGCGACCAGGGCGGGCGGGACCCCGGCGAAGTACTGCGTCGTGCCGACGGCGGCCTGCGCGAAAACGAGGGCCACCAGGACGGCCAGTCGCAGCAGCACGGGCTTGCCGGCGTGCACGGCCAGCAGTCCGAACCCCAGCCCGACCAGCAGGGCGAGGTAGGACACCAGCAGCGACGAGTGCATGTGCACCAGGGTGGTGATCTCGTCTTCCAGCCGCGGCACGGTCCGGCTGGGGCTTTTGTCGCCGGCGTGCGGTCCGGCCGCGGTCACCAGCGTGCCGGTCACTAGCACGGCGGCCAGGTTGAGCGCGCTGAGTGCGGTGAGCGCCCGTAGTGGCCTGGCCACCCGCCGCTGCACCACGCCGTCGTCGGGTTCGCCGACCTTGACGTAGAGCAGCACCGACAGCCACACCATGGTCATCGACGCGAGCAGGTGGATGGCCACCGTCCACCACAGCAGCCCCGTGCGCACGGTGATGCCGCCGATCACGGCCTGCACGACCGTCGAGGCGGGCATCAGCCAGGCATAGACCAGCACCTCGGTGCGGCGGCGGGCCCGGGTGACGGCCAGCACGGCCAGCGCGGCGGTGATGACGACGGCGAAGGTGATCATCCGGTTGCCGAATTCGACCGCCTGGTGGATCCGCGGCACCTCGGCGACCGCGACCGGGACGAAGCTGCCCGGGAAGCACTGCGGCCATGTGGGGCAGCCCAGTCCGGACGCGGTGACGCGGACGATGGCGCCGGTCACGGCGATGCCGCCCTGCGTCAGGATGACGGCCGCGGCGATCGCCCGCTGGACCCGGAGGCTGGGGTCGGGGAGCAGGTCCACCAACCGCAGCAGCGTTCTTCCGACGGGCACCGGTCGATCGTAGCGATAACTACGTTGCGTAGTAGAAACGGGCGTGGGGGCGCGTGGGCTGGGGCGCGTGGGCTGGGGCGCGTGGGCTGGGGCGCGTGGGCGGGTTGAGGCGGGTTGAGTCTGCGTCTACTGCGGAGAAGTTCGAGTGGCGGCCGCAGTGAGCGCAGAGTGAACTCGGCGGGCGACGGGCTGGGGCGCGTGGGCGGGTTGAGTCTGCGTCTACTGCGGAGAAGTTCGAGTGGGGGCCGCAGTGAGCGCAGAGTGAACGGGGCGGCGACGGGCTGGGGCGCGTGGGCGGGTTGAGTCTGCGTCTACTGCGGAGAAGTTCGAGTGGGGGCCGCAGTGAGCGCAGAGTGAACGGGGCGGCGGCGGGAAGGCCCAGGCCCAGGCCCAGGCCCAGGCCCAGGCCCAGGCCCACCAAGCAAGCCCCGCGCGCTCAGGTGAAGCGGAACCAGCGCAGCGCGGCCAGCGCGGCCAGCGCGCCCCACACCGTCAGGACGACGATCCCGAACCAGTCCACCGACAGCGTCATCGCCTGCGACAGCGCCTCGGTGAGGGCTCCGGACGGCGTGAGGCGGGCGGCCCACTTGACCGCCGTCGGGACCATGCGCGTCTCGAGGGTCAGCGCGCCGAATCCGGCGAAGATGAACCACATCAGGTTCGCCACGGCGAGGACGATCTCGGCCTTCAGCGTGCCGCCCAGCAGCAGGCCCAACGCGGCGAAACCCGCGGTGCCCAGCGCGATCACCACGCCCCCCAGCGCCAACGCCGCCAACGACGGCCGCCAGTGCAGCGCAAAGCCGATGGCGCCCAGGATCACCGACTGCAGGAACACCGTGATGACTACCGCCAGCGACTTGCCGGCGATGATCCCCCAGACCGGCAGCGGTGTGGCCCCGAGCCGCTTCAACGCCCCGTAGCGGCGATCGAACGCGACCGCAATGGCCTGGCCGGTGAACGCCGTGGAGATGACCGCCAGCGCCATGATGGCCGGGACGAACGTGGCCGCGCGGTCGTGGCCGAACGAACCGAACGGCAGCAGCGTGAGCCCCACCAGCAGCGTGATCGGGATGAACATGGTCAGCAGCAGTTGCTCGCCGTTGCGCAGCAGCAGCTTCAGCTCGAGGTTGACCTGGGCGGCCAGCATCTTGGACACCGCGTTGGGGCGTGGGTCGGGGGTGAAGGTGCCCGCGGGGAACACGCTCGGTTCGGTCACGACCGCAACTTCCTGCCGGTGAGGTCGAGGAACACGTCCTCGAGGCTGCGCTGCTCGACGCGCATATCGGTGGCGAGCACGTTGATCTGCGCGCACCAAGCCGTCACGGTCGCCAGCACCTGCGGGTCTACCCGGCCTGCCACCAGGTACTCACCGGGGGTCACCTCGGTGGCGCTGTAATCCTCCGGCAGCGCGGTGGACAACAGGGACAGGTCGAGCCGTGGCGGCGCGGTGAACCGTAACTGGTCCTTCGCGCCGGAACGCATCAGCTCCGTCGGGGTACCCGCGGCGACGGTCACGCCGTTGTCGATGATGACCAGTCGGTCGGCGAGTTCCTCGGCCTCCTTGAGCTGGTGGGTGGTGAGCACGACGGTCACGCCGTCGCGCCGCAGCGCGTCGATCAGCTCCCAGACCAGCAGCCGGGCGTGGGCGTCCATGCCGGCGGTGGGCTCGTCGAGGAACACCAGCTCGGGGCGGCCGACCAGCGCGCAGGCCAGCGCGAGCCGCTGCTGCTGCCCGCCGGAGAGCCGCCGATAGGTGGTGCGCGCGGCGTCGGTGAGGCCCAGGGTGTCCAGCAGCCACTGCGGGTCCAGCGGGTCGGCGGCGTAGGCGGCCACGAGGTTCAGCATTTCGCCGGCGCGCGCGGCGGGATAGCCGCCCCCGCCCTGCAGCATGACCCCGATCCGCGGGCGCAGCCGGGCGTTGTCGGCGATGGGGTCCAGACCGAGCACCTCGATGGTCCCGGCGTCCGGTCGCACGAAGCCCTCGCACATCTCGACCGTCGTCGTCTTTCCGGCGCCGTTAGGGCCCAGCAGGGCCAGCACCTCGGCGGCGTGCACGTCCAGATCGAGGTCGGCGACGGCCTTGGTGCTCCCGTATTGCTTGCTGACACCACGCAGCCGCACGACCGAGCTCACGTGGAATCAGCGTAGGCGTCGGGTGCCGGCTCCGGTTTCGGGGCCTGCGGTTGGGGCGGCGCCGGGCCTCCGGCCGGGCTCCCGACCGCGACCGTCGTGAGCGCGCGCCATGGCAGCCGGCGATAGGTGACCGCGATGAGCGCGACGACGATGACCGTGCTGGCCAGCGTGGCGTCGACGATCTGGAACAGCGCGAAGCGGTCGCCGTTGGCGGTCGGCCCGAAGATGCCCACCACCAGCGTCACAACGATCGCCGCGACCCGGAAGCCGGTACGGGTCGCCCAGGCGGCCAGCGGAATGATTGCCCACAGCAGATACCACGGCTGCACGACGGGAAACAGCAGCACCGTGACACCCAGCGCGACGCCCAGCCCGCCGATCGGGTGTAGCCGGCCGCGGAAGACCGCCAGCAGCAGCCAGCAGACCATCACCATGATGATCAGCACGCCGATGGCGCGGGTGAGCGACAACACCGCGGTGGTGTGGTCGCCCAAGCCCAGCAGGATCCCGACCTGCCCGGTGCCCAGCGCCAGCAGCGTCGGCGGGGACATCCAGCTGCGCACCACGTTGGCCGTGCCCAGCGTGTAGATCCACCCGAAACCGAGCCCGCTGATCCAGCCCACGACGGCCATCACCGACAACGCCAAGGCCGACATCGCGGCGCCGGAGAGCAGCAGCGCCTTGAAAGTGCCCCCGCAGCGGTAGGCCAGCGCCATCGTGACGAACCCCAGCGCCAGCAGCGACGGCAGCTTCACCTGCGACGACAGCACGATCAGGATCGCGCCCGCCGCCAGCATGCCCAGCGGTTCCCAATCCGGGCCGACCCGCCACGACGTGGGCATCAGCCGCGGCGAGTCCAGGCCGCGCAGCGCGAACTCGGCGCCGCTCAGCATCAGACCGAGCATCAGCGCCTCGTTATGGATGCCGGCGACCAGATGCATGATCAGCAGGGGGTTGGCCGCGCCCAGCCACAGCGCGCTGACCTCCGCGACGCCGCAGCGCCGCGCCAGCCGCGGCACCGCCCACACGATCAGGCTCACACCGAACAGCACCACCAGCCGGTGGCACAGGACGGCGGCGACGATGTTGTCCCCTGTGAGGGCGGAGATGCCGCGCCCGATCCACAGGAACATCGGCCCGTAGGGCGCCGGCGTCTCGCGCCACAGGCTGGGCACCGACAGGGTGAACACGTGGCCGAGGCCCAGTCCTGACGCCGGACCCACCCGGTAGGGGTCGAGCCCTTCCAGCGAGATTTCGCTCTGGGCCAGGTAGGAATAGACGTCCTTGCTGTACATCGGCGGCGCGATCAGCAGCGGCAGTATCCACAACATCAGGGTGCGGTCCAGGTCGCCGCGGGACATCCGCCTGTCACCCAGGGCAAACCGCCCGAGCATCAACCAGGCCAGCGCCATCATGACCGCGCCGGTCGTCGTCATCGTCAGCGAGACGGTCTGGATCCGCGACGGCAGGTTGAGCAGCCGGACGCCGAACGTCGGGTCCTGCACGACCGGCCTGGCCCCGGCGCCCAGCGCCCCGATCGCCATGAGTACCGTGCCGGTAGCGCCGAAGAGGCGGGTGCGCCGCAGCGCGGTGAGCTCGGTGTCGTTGAGGGGCGAACCCACCGCCTGCTCATCGCCGTGCAGACTGGCGATCGACGAGCTCAGGGTGTGGTGGCGGGCTGCCATCAGAGCAGCGTAGCGGCATTCTCGGCAACCGCTGTTGCCCTCGTCACGTAAGGGCACCCTTGCTAGACCGATCGCCGGAATTGCGACACACTGGTGTTGTGAAAATCCAATCCGAGCTGGATGCTGCTGTGCCGGCGGCCGGTGCCGCGGGGTCGGATGGTCACACCCGCCGCGCCATCGTGCGGCTGCTGCTGGAATCGGGATCGATCACGGCCACGGAAATCGGTGACCGCCTCGGCTTGGCGCCCGCCGGCGTGCGACGTCATCTTGACGCGCTGATCGATGCCGGCGACGCCGAATCCGCACCCGCGGCGGCATGGCAGACGGTGGGGCGCGGGCGACCCGCCAAGCGTTACCGGCTGACCAGCGCCGGTCGGGCCAAGCTGGACCACTCGTATGACGACTTGGCGTCGGCCGCGATACGCCAATTGCGTGAACTCGGCGGTGACGACGCGGTCAAGCTGTTTGCCCGTCGTCGCATCGACACGATCCTGGCCGACGTCGCCCCGGCCGACGGCTCGGACGAGGCGGCCGTGGAAGCCGCGGCCGAGCGGATCGCCGGCGCATTGACCCAGGCCGGCTACGTCGCCACCACGACCCGCGTGGGCGGGCCGATACACGGTGTGCAAATCTGCCAGCACCACTGCCCAGTGTCCCATGTTGCCGAGGAATTCCCGGAGTTGTGCGAGGCCGAGCAGCAGGCCATGGCCGAAGTGCTCGGCACCCATGTCCAGTTGTTGGCGACGATCGTCAACGGCGATTGCGCCTGCACCACCCATGTGCCACTCATCCCGGCGCCCAGCCCGCGCCCAGCCACCACAAGCACCAAAGGAGCGTCCGCATGACACTCGAAGCCGCACGTCCCGCTGAGCCGCTGACCCAGGACGAGGCGATCGCCTCGCTGGGCAATTACGGCTACGGCTGGTCGGACTCCGACGTCGCGGGCGCGAGCGCCCAGCGCGGCCTGTCCGAGGCCGTCGTCCGCGATATCTCGGGGAAGAAGAGCGAGCCGGAGTGGATGCTGAACACCCGGCTCAAGGCGCTGCGCATCTTCGACCGCAAGCCGATGCCGAACTGGGGTTCCAACCTCGAGGGCATCGACTTCGACAACATCAAGTACTTCGTGCGCTCGACGGAAAAGCAGGCGGCGTCGTGGGACGAGCTGCCCGAGGACATCCGCAACACCTATGACCGGCTGGGAATTCCTGAAGCGGAAAAGCAACGGCTGGTGGCTGGTGTGGCCGCACAGTACGAATGCCTCGCCGGTGACACGTTGGTGTGGACGGCCAACCGCGGCGAGGTCGCGATCAAGGAGATCGAATACGGCGACCGCGTGTTCGCCTACGACGAGATGACCGAGCGCTTCGTCGTGGCGCCGGTCAAGGCCGCCGCGCAGACGGACACCCGCCTGACGCACCGGATCACGACGACACGGCGCAGCATCCGCGCGACCGACAACCACCCGATGCTGGTGCTGCGTGACGAGCGCAAGGAAGGTCGGCAGCGCGCCCGCTATGCCCGGCGTTGGGTGACCGTCGGGGAACTCAAGGCGGGCGACTTCATCGCCGTTCCTCGTCAGCTGCCGGAATTCGGTGTCGCGGCTGAACTTCCGACTGTTTCCGGATTGGCCACTCCCGCGATGAGCTCAGTCGACCTGATGTGGCTGCTGGGCCTCTACATCGGCGACGGCAATCTGCATCTCTCGACGAAGACGTATCGGATGCAACTCGCCATCCCCGCGACGGATATCGCGTTGCGGGCCGAGGTGACTCGCGTCGTCAAGGAGCTGTTCGGGCTGCGTTGCATTGCGGCCGACGAGTACCGGATCGTCGTCAACTCAAAGGCGCTGACCGAGTGGATCGTGGCGCTGGGCTTCGGCGGGCTGTCGCCGACCAAGCGCGTGCCGGACTGGGTTTACGGCCTACCTGTCGAGCAGCGGCTGGCGTTCCTCGGCGGTTGGGTGGACGCCGACGGATATGTGGGGCCGGACAACAGCGGCTCGGTCCTGCTGACCTGCGCCAACGAGCCGATGCTGCGACAGGGTCGGGAATTGGCGGAGCTATCGGGTCTCCGCGCGCGCGGGCCATGGTCCTTCACGCAGCCCTACCGGCACGCCCCGGAACGCATGCAAATCGCGTGGCGGCTAGGTATTTCCGGTGACTTCGAGCGGCTCGGCTGCCGCAATCCGAAGCGGACCGACCGCTTCGGGCGCCGCAAGTACATGCACTCGTCCAACGGCTCGCACGGGACGACGATTCGCGCCCACACCGACGACTGGCTCGGGTTCGAGCGGGTGAAGGCGATCGAGCCTTACGAGGTCGAGCCCGTGTACGACATCGAGGTGGACGGTCCGCACAACTTTGTCGCCGAAGGCTTAGTGGTGCACAACTCCGAGGTCGTCTACCACCAGATCCGTGAGGACCTGGAGGCTCAGGGCGTCATCTTCCTGGACACCGACAGCGGTTTGCGTGAACATCCCGAGATCTTCCAGCAGTATTTCGGCACGGTGATTCCGGCCGGGGACAACAAGTTCTCCGCTCTGAACACGGCGGTGTGGTCCGGCGGCAGTTTCATCTACGTCCCGCCGGGCGTGCACGTCGACATCCCGCTGCAGGCCTACTTCCGGATCAACACCGAGAACATGGGGCAGTTCGAGCGAACTCTGATCATCGTCGATGAGAACGCATACGTTCACTATATCGAGGGCTGTACCGCGCCCATCTACAAGTCGGATTCGCTGCATTCCGCGGTCGTGGAAATCATCGTAAAGCCCGGTGGCCGTTGCCGTTACACGACGATCCAGAACTGGTCGAACAACGTCTACAACCTGGTCACCAAGCGGGCCCGGGCCGAGGCGGGGGCCACGATGGAATGGGTCGACGGCAACATCGGCTCGAAGGTCACCATGAAGTACCCCGCGGTCTGGATGACCGGCGAGCACGCCAAGGGTGAGGTTTTGTCTGTGGCGTTCGCCGGTGAGGACCAGCACCAGGACACCGGCGCGAAGATGCTGCACCTGGCACCCAACACGTCGAGCAACATCGTGTCCAAGTCGGTGGCGCGCGGTGGCGGCCGCACGTCGTACCGCGGGCTGGTTCAGGTGAACAAGGGCGCGCACGGCTCCAAGTCCAGCGTGAAATGCGATGCGTTGCTGGTCGATACGGTCAGCCGCAGCGACACGTACCCCTACGTCGACATCCGCGAGGACGACGTCACGATGGGGCACGAGGCGACGGTGTCCAAGGTCAGCGATAACCAGCTGTTCTACCTGATGAGCCGCGGGCTGACCGAGGACGAGGCCATGGCGATGGTGGTGCGCGGCTTCGTGGAGCCGATCGCCAAGGAACTGCCGATGGAGTACGCGCTGGAGCTCAACCGGCTGATCGAGCTGCAGATGGAGGGCGCGGTCGGATGACAACCGCGCTAAACAAGGGGGAGTTGTTCTCCTCCTTCGATGTTGACGCGTTCGAAGTGCCGCACGGCCGCGACGAACTGTGGCGTTTCACGCCGCTCAAGCGGCTGCGCGGACTGCACGACGGGTCAGCGAAGTCGTCCGGCAGCGCGCAGATCGTCGTCGCCGAACAGCCCGGGGTGACCGTGGACACGGCGCGCCGCGGCGACGAGCGGCTCGGCCAGGGCGGCGTGCCGGCTGACCGCGTTGCGGCCCAGGCGTTCTCGTCGTTCAACTCCGCGACGGTCGTCACGGTGGGCAGGGACACGCAGGTCGCCGAGCCGGTGAACATCACCGTCACCGGGCCGGGCAAGGGTGCCACCGCGTACGGGCACCTGCAGATTCGCGTGGAGGAGCTCGGCGAGGCCGTCGTCGTCGTCGACCATCGGGGCAGCGGAACCTACGCCGACAACGTCGAATTCGTCGTCGCCGACGCCGCCCGGCTCACCGTGATCTGGATCGCCGACTGGGCTGACGACACCGTGCACGTCAGCGCCCACCACGCCCGGCTGGGCAAGGACGCGGTGCTGCGGCATGTCACCGTCACGCTCGGTGGCGAGGTGGTGCGGATTGCCGCCAACGCGCGGTTCGCCGGGCCCGGCGGCGACGCGGAGCTGCTCGGTCTGTACTTCGCCGACGACGGGCAGCACCTCGAGTCGAGGCTGCTGGTCGACCACGCGCAGCCCGACTGCCGCTCCAACGTGCTCTACAAGGGTGCGCTGCAAGGAGATCCGTCGTCTTCGCTGCCCGACGCGCATACGGTGTGGATCGGCGACGTGCTGATCCGCGCCGAGGCCACCGGCACCGACACCTTCGAGATGAACCGCAACCTGGTGCTCACCGACGGCGCCCGGGCGGATTCGGTGCCCAATCTCGAGATCGAGACCGGCGAGATCGCCGGCGCCGGGCACGCCAGCGCCACCGGGCGTTTCGACGACGAGCAACTGTTCTACCTGCGCTCCCGCGGCATCCCCGAGGAGCAGGCCCGCCGCCTGGTGATCCGCGGCTTCTTCGGCGAAATCATCTCCAAGATCGCGGTCCCCGAGGTTCGGGAACGCCTGACCGCGGCCATCGAACACGAACTCGAATTGACGGAAAAGACGGCCTCATGACCATATTGGAAATCAAAGACCTGCACGTTAGCGTCGGCGACACCGACAACGAGATCCCCATCCTCAACGGCGTCGACCTGACCGTGAAATCCGGTGAGACACATGCATTGATGGGGCCCAACGGCTCCGGCAAGTCCACGCTGTCCTACGCCATCGCCGGCCACCCCAAGTACCGGGTCACCTCGGGTTCGATCACCCTGGACGGCGCCGACGTCCTGGACATGAGCGTCGACGAGCGCGCGCGGGCCGGCGTCTTTCTGGCCATGCAGTACCCCGTCGAGGTGCCCGGCGTGTCGGTGTCGAACTTCCTGCGCTCGGCGGCCACGGCCATCCGGGGCGAGCCGCCGAAGCTGCGGCACTGGGTGAAAGAGGTCAAGGCGGCGATGGCCTCGCTCGAAATCGACCCGGCCTTCGCTGAGCGCAACGTCAACGAGGGCTTCTCCGGCGGTGAGAAGAAGCGCCACGAGATCCTGCAGCTGGAGCTGCTCAAGCCCAAGATCGCCATCCTCGACGAGACCGACTCCGGCCTGGACGTCGACGCGCTGCGGGTGGTCAGCGAGGGCGTGAACCGCTACGCCGAAGCCCAGCACGGCGGGATCCTGCTGATCACGCACTACACCCGCATCCTGCGCTACATCCATCCGGAGTACGTGCACGTGTTCGTCGGCGGCCGCATCGCCGAATCCGGCGGCTCGGAGCTGGCCGACGAGCTCGAGCAGAACGGCTACGTGCGCTTCACTCAGGCCGCTACCGCCGGAGCCTAACCATGCTGGATCTCGCTGCCATTCGGGCCGACTTCCCGATCCTCAAGCGGGTGATGCGCGGCGGTAACCAGTTGGCTTACCTGGATTCCGGTGCGACCTCGCAGCGGCCGTTGCAGGTGCTGGATGCGGAGCGGGAGTTCGTGCTCACCTCCAACGGCGGGGTGCACCGCGGCGCGCACCAGCTGATGGAGGAGGCCACCGACGCCTACGAGCAGGGCCGCGCCGACATCGCGGCGTTCGTCGGAGCCGACACCGACGAGCTGGTGTTCACCAAGAACGCCACCGAGTCGCTGAACCTCGTGTCGTATGCGCTGGGGGACAGTCGGTTCGAGCGGGCGGTCGGCCCCGGTGACGTCATCGTCACCACGGAACTGGAGCACCACGCCAACCTCGTCCCGTGGCAGGAGCTGGCTCGTCGCACCGGTGCAACCCTCAAATGGTTCGGCGTCACCGACGAGGGCCGCATCGACCTGGACTCGCTGGCGCTCGACACCAACGTCAAGATCGTCGCCTTCAGCCACCACTCGAATGTCACCGGGGCGCTGGCTCCGGTTTCCGAATTAGTCAGTCGGGCAAAGCAAGTGGGCGCGCTGACGGTGCTGGACGCCTGCCAGTCGGTGCCGCACCAACCGGTCGACCTGCACGCCCTGGACGTCGACTTCGCCGCCTTCTCCGGCCATAAGATGCTGGGGCCCAACGGCATCGGCGTGCTCTATGCCCGCCGCGACCTGCTGCCCGCCCTGCCGCCATTTCTGACCGGCGGTTCGATGATCGAAACCGTCACCATGGAGTCGTCCACCTATGCGGCCGCCCCACAGCGCTTCGAGGCGGGCACGCCGATGACCTCGCAGGTCGTCGGGTTGGCCGCCGCCGCGCGGTATTTGGGCGACATCGGCATGGCGGCCGTCGAGTCCCACGAACGCGAGTTGGTCGCCGCCGCCATCGAGGGCCTGTCCGGGATCGGCGGCGTCCGCATCGTCGGGCCCATGGCGATGACGGACCGCGGGTCGCCGGTGTCGTTCGTTGTCGACGGGGTGCACGCGCACGACGTCGGGCAGGTGCTCGACGACGACGGCGTCGCCGTGCGGGTCGGGCATCACTGCGCGCTGCCGCTGCACCGCCGGTTCGGCGTCGCGGCCACGGCGCGGGCGTCGTTCGCGGTGTACAACACGCTCGACGAGGTCGATCGCCTGGTGGCCGGCGTCCGGCGCGCGCTGGACTTTTTCGGGAGAACCTGACGTTGCGGCTCGAACAGATCTACCAGGATGTGATCCTGGACCACTACAAGCACCCGCATCACCGCGGGCTGCGCGAACCGTTCGGCGCCGAGGTGTTCCACGTCAACCCGGTCTGCGGCGACGAGGTCACGCTGCGGGTGGCGCTCTCCGGCGACGGTCTGACCGTCGCGGACATCTCCTATGACGGGCAGGGCTGTTCGATCAGTCAGGCCGCGACGTCCGTGCTGACCGAGCAGGTGATCGGGCAGAGCGTGCCGGAGGCGCTCAGGACCATCGACGCGTTCACCGAAATGGTGTCCTCCCGCGGAACCGTGCAGGGCGACGAGGATGTCCTGGGCGACGGAGTAGCGTTCGCGGGAGTGGCCAAATACCCGGCGCGGGTGAAGTGCGCGCTGCTCGGATGGATGGCTTTCAAGGATGCGCTGGCCCAGGCGAGCGCGAGCCTCGAGGAGGTTGACAAGTGAGCGAAACCGCCGCACCCGACGAAGAGTTGCTGGCCGACCTCGAAGAGGCCATGCGCGACGTCGTCGACCCGGAACTCGGGATCAACGTCGTCGACCTGGGGCTGGTCTACGGCCTGAACGTCGAGGAAGGCGACGACGGCACCGTCGCCCTGATCGACATGACGTTGACCTCGGCGGCGTGCCCGCTGACCGACGTCATCGAGGATCAGTCACGCAGCGCCTTGGTCGGCACCGGCCTGGTCAACGACTTGCGGATCAACTGGGTCTGGAACCCGCCGTGGGGACCGGACAAGATCACCGAGGACGGGCGCGAGCAGCTGCGCGCCCTCGGCTTCACCGTCTGAGCGCCGCGGGCGCTTCGCCGAGTGTGGGGGTGATGGACGCTTCCCGTCAGCGATTCCCGTCCATAAGCCCCACAGTCGAGCTGCCCCTGCGCCGGAAATCCGCCTAGTCGTGGTCGCCGCCCCGGCATCTACCGTTGTCGGCCGCGAACAGGTCGACCGTTGTCGCCTGCAGGGTTCCGCTGCCCTCCTTGGTGCCCTTCGCCGTAAGGCACTTGCCCTGAGTTATCGCCTGCGTGTTGGTCGGCGACTGCTTGGTGTACTTGGTCTTGTCGTTGACGGTCACCGCCGTCTGAGAGGTGGCGCCGCTGGCATCGGTGGTGGTGACGTTGATGGTGTTGCCCGCGACGGAGGCAACGGAGCCCTCGATCGGTCCCTTCTTCGGCTTTGACGGGCTCGGCGACGGACTTGGTGACGGGCTCGAAGACGGGCTCGGCGACGGGCTCGATGTCGGCGACTCCTTGCCCTGCGAGCACTTGCCGTCGACGGCGAGGCTGACGCGAACCGACGTCGCGGTGACCGGGTCGCCGCTGTGTCCGTGAGCAGTGGTCACGGTGACGCAACTGCCTTGGGTTACGTCGGTGAGCGCGCCCGAAGTCTCCTCGGTGACCTTCGTCGAGTCGTTGAAGTTGACCGTCGCCTTGCCCTTTTTCTTGGTGACCTGCGCGGAGTTGTTCGCCACCGACGCGATCAGCCCGATGACGCGGGCTTCGCCGGTGGGTGGCGTCGACGTCGTGGTACCGCCGGGCGGCTTGGAGGTCGGGGAGCCCGCGGTGGTGCTGGCGTTGCTCGACGACGTCGTGGTGCTCGGTGGGTTGCTCGTCGAGCTGCACGCCGCGACGGACAGTGCCGCGGCACCGGCGACCGCGATGAGGGCGACACGACGGGGTCGCGCGGTTGTGACGGACATGGTTCTCCGATCGTGAGTTGTTCTCTCGAGGATCGGGTTTACCTGATGGAGCTGTGCACAGTCTGTGTCTTTTAGAACGCTTCCTCGGGCAACCGCATGATGTCGTCGTCGATCGACTCGAGGACGGTGCGCAGCGACGCCAGCCTGGGAAGCACGTTCTTGGCGAAGAACGCCGAGGTGGCGATCTTGCCTTTGTAGAACGCCTCGTCGCCGACCGACGGCCCCTTCTCCAGCGCGGCGAGCGCGATGTCGGCCTGCTTGAGCAGCAGCCAGCCGATCAACAGGTCGCCGACGGCCAGCAGGTAGCGCACCGAGCCGAGGCCCACCTTGTAGATGTCGGTGGCGTGCTCGGCCGCGGACATCAGGTATCCGGTGAGCGCCGCCGTCATCGCGGTGACGTCCTCGAGGGCGGCTTGCAGGTGCTCGACGTGCGGCTTCAGCGACTCGTGAGCGGTGTCGATGGTGCGGGTGATCTGGGCGGTCACGTGCTGCAGGGCGCTGCCGTGGTCGCGGACGATCTTGCGGAAGAAGAAGTCCAACGCCTGGATCGCGGTGGTGCCCTCGTAGAGCGAGTCGATCTTCGAGTCGCGCAGGTACTGCTCGATGGGATAGTCGGTCAGGAAGCCCGACCCGCCGAGCGTCTGCAGCGACTCGGTCAGGACCTCCCAGGCCCGTTCCGAACTCACGCCCTTGACGATCGGCAGCAGCAGATCGTCGACCCGGTGCGCCATGCCCGGATCCGCGCCCGAAACGCGTTGTGCGACTTCGTTGTCCTGGTGCGCCGCGGCATAAAGGTAGAGCGCCCGCAGGCCCTCGGCGTAGGCCTTCTGCGTCATCAGGCTGCGCCGCACGTCGGGGTGGTGCATGATCGTGACCCGCGGCGCGGTCTTGTCGGTCATCTGCGTCAGGTCCGCGCCCTGCACCCGCTCCTTCGCGTAGGCCAGCGCGTTGAGGTAGCCCGTGGACAGCGTGCCGGCGGCCTTGACGCCGATCGTCATGCGGGCGTTCTCGATCACGGTGAACATCTGCGCGATCCCGTTGTGCTTGTCGCCCACCAGATACCCGACCGCGGGCACGTCGGTGATGCCGAACGATACCTCGCACGTCGGCGAGGACTTCAGGCCCATCTTGTGCTCCAGCCCGGTCACGAAAACCCCGTTGCGCGGGCCGAGTTCGAGCGTGTCCGGGTCGAAGAGGTAGTTCGGCACGTAGAACAGGCTCAGGCCCTTGGTGCCCGGCCCGGCCCCTTCGGGCCGCGCCAGCACGAGATGGAAGATGTTCTCCGCGGTGTCGCCGACGTCGCCGCCGGAGATGAACCGCTTGACGCCCTCGATGTGCCACGTGCCGTCGGGCTGCTCGATGGCCTTGGCCCGCGCGGCCCCGACGTCCGATCCCGCGTCGGGCTCGGTGAGCACCATGGTCGCCTGCCAGCCGCGCTCCAATCCCTCTGCGGCCCAACGCTTTTGCTGGTCATTGCCCTCGATGTAGAGCGCGCGGGCCATCGGCGGCCCCATCACGTAGAAGCACGCGGAGGCGTTGGCGGAGAAGATCATTTCCGCGACCGCCCAGGTCAGCGGCGGCGGCGCGGCGATGCCGCCGATCTCCTCGGCCAGGCCCAGGCGCCACCACCCGGCTTCCTTGATCGCGTCCACCGACTTGAGTAACTCGCCGTCGGGCAGGCCGATGCTGTTCGTCTCGGGATCGAATACCGGGGGATTGCGGTCGGCGGTGGCGTAGGAGTCGGCGATCGGCCCCTCCGCCAGGCGCGCGGCCTCGGCCAAGATCGTCCGGACCGTGTCGACGTCGAGGTCGCTGTACTGTCCGGTGCCGAGGACGGCGCCGACGTCGAGGACCTCGAACAGGTTGAACTCAAGATCACGGACGTTGGCGATGTAGTGGCCCAATGCGGTTCCCTCCACTGGCGGAAAATCGGCGCCCTAAGTGTGGTCGACTCGGGAAAACGTACGCAACCGTAACCTGCGGCTATCAGCGCTGAGCAGTCGCAAAAACGTCCAGGTCTAGTGCGGAATCTGGATCAGCGGCTGGCCGCCGATCTGACCCCAGCAACCGGCCGGATCCTTGCCGGCGCGCACCTGGTCGGTGATGCAGTTGAAGATCGCGATGCGCAGGTCCGGCGGCGGCTGGCTCGCCCGCTGCTCGGCGGCAAGGCGTTGCTGCTCTGCGGTCTTGACGTCCTGGGCGGCGTTGAGCGTTTCCTGGACCTTCTGGTTGTAGGCGTCGATCCGCTGCTGCGTGGGCGGGTCGTAGAAGATGCGGGGTATCCGCACGTCCAGGATCTCGACCTCGCTGCCCACCGCTTCCTGCAGATCGCGCTTGACCTGCGCCGCCATCGCCGGCAGGTCGGCGCCCTGCGCCGGGGCGTTCTGCTGGGGTTTGGCTCCGGGCGCGCTGGCCTGTGCGGCCGTCATGATCTGCGGGTTGAAGGTGGCGAACACCTTGGACAGCGCCACCTGGGCCTGACGGTCGACCAGTTGCTCTTTGATGGTGTTGAATACGTTGGCGCCGCCGTAGTCCTGAAACAGCTTGGGCGCGGCGCCTTCTCGGAGCCGCCAGTTCAGGTTCTCGTCCACGTAGGCGTTGCTGTTGTTGGCCAGCCGTACGTTGATGGCCGCCGGGTTCCCGTTGGATCCCAGTCCTTTGCTCGCGTCCTCGTAGCTGTTGGACTCGAACGCCTGCAGCTGAACGGCTTCGGACAGCTCGCTGAGCCTCTTCCACGGTGCGTGCCAAACGATCCCGGCCCCGTGCTCGCTCACCGGACGCCCGAATTCGGTGATGATGCCGACGTTGCGGGTGTCGACCCGGTCGTAGCTGGCGACGAGTGTCAGCAGCACGGCGAGGGTGAGAACGCCGCCGGCGGCGAAAGCGACGCTCAGCCGCGTCCGGCCCGTGAGCAGCCACGCGGCACCGGCGAGCGCCGCGAGGGCATAGAAGACGATGGCCACAACGAAAGATCCGGACATGGCTTCTCCTCTTGGTGAGCGCACCGTGGCGACATATGAATGTAGCGCTGGTCGCGCGCCCGCCGCGCAATTGGGGGAAGCGGGGTCGCGAAATCTAGCATCGTCGTTTGACGCCGCCCCCGATTGGCTTGCCGCATATGCCAATTCAATTGCATACCGCAATAAAACTGAGACATACGTAGATGTCTGCCTCTATAAGCTTTGCTTGTTCTCAGCCGAACCCCACCACCCCTGTGAGGCCGCCGGAATGACTCTCATCGCCCCGGAAGCAACCGCTCAAGAGGCTTGTCTCGATCGTGATCGAATCGCAAGGCCGTTGAGTTGGCGGGCGGCGCTGTGGACGGTGGTGTCGGTGCGATGGGCGGCCGTCGCGCTGGCGTTGTTCCTTGCCGGTCTGGCGGCCCAACTCAACGGCGCGCCCCAGAGTGTTTGGTGGACGCTGTATCTCGCCTGTTACCTGGCCGGCGGATGGGGCTCGGCGTGGGCGGGCGCGCAGGCGCTGCGAAACAAGGCGCTCGACGTGGACCTGCTGATGATCGTCGCGGCCATCGGGGCCGTCGCGATCGGGCAGATCTTCGACGGTGCGCTGCTGATCGTCATCTTCGCCACGTCCGGTGCGCTCGACGACGTCGCCACCCGCCACACCGCGGACTCCGTCCGCGGGCTGCTGGACCTGGCGCCCGAGGAAGCCGTGGTGGTCGACGGCGACGGCCGCGAGCGGGTGGTGCCGGCCGACGAGCTGGTGGTGGGGGACCGGGTGGTCGTGCGGCCGGGGGAGCGCATACCCGGCGACGGTGTCGTGGTGTCCGGCTCGTCGGAGGTGGACCAGTGCTCGATCACCGGTGAGTCGATGCCCGTCGCCAAGGGCCGCGACGACGAGGTGTTCGCCGGCACGGTCAACGGGTCGGGCGTGCTGCAGCTGGTAATCACCCGCGATCCGTCGAACTCCGTCGTCGCCCGCATCGTCGAGCTGGTGGCCGAGGCGTCGGCCACCAAGGCCCGGACGCAGCTGTTCATCGAGAAAATCGAGCAGCGCTACTCGGTCGGGGTGGTGGCGGCCACCATCGCGCTGATCGTCATTCCCCTGCTCTTCGGCGCCCACATGCAGGCGGTGCTGCTGCGCGCCATGACGTTCATGATCGTGGCGTCGCCGTGCGCCGTGGTGCTGGCCACGATGCCGCCGTTGCTGTCGGCCATCGCCAACGCCGGCCGCCACGGCGTGCTGGTCAAGTCCGCGGTCGTGGTCGAACACCTCGCCGACACCAGCATCGTGGCGCTGGACAAGACCGGAACCCTGACGTGCGGCGTGCCGCGGGTCACCACCGTCGAGCCGCTGGACGTCATCGACCGTCGCCGAGTCCTCCAATTAGCGGCTGCCGCAGAACAATCCAGCGAGCATCCGCTGGGGCGCGCCATCGTCGAGGAAGCCCGGTTGCGTGGCATCGACATCCCGGACGCCGAGGATTTCCGTGCGCTGCCGGGTCGCGGCGTGCGCGCCGCTGTCGGTCGCGACTTCGTCGAGGTCTGCAGCCCGCACAGCTATCGGGGCGCACCCGTCGCGCAACTCGCCGGGATCGTCGAGTCGGGCGCCACCGCCGCGATCGTGCTCGTCAACGGTGTCGCCGTCGGCGTGCTGGGCTTGACGGACCAGGTGCGTTCCGACGCCGCGCGGTCCGTCGCGTCGCTGACCGCGCTGACCTCCGCGCCGCCGGTGCTGCTGACGGGGGACAACGGGCTCGCCGCTCGCCGGGTGGCGCAGCAGGCCGGGATCACCGACGTGCGTGCGGCGCTGCTGCCCGAGCAGAAGGTCGAGGCGGTGCGCGCGCTGCAGGCCAGCGGTCACCGGGTCCTGGTGGTCGGCGACGGCGTCAACGACGCGCCCGCGATGGCGGCGGCCCGGACGTCGGTGGCCATGGGCGCCGGCGCCGACCTCACCCTGCAGACCGCCGACGGCGTCACCGTGCGCGACGAACTGCACACCATTCCGACCATCATCGGGCTGGCCCGGCGGGCGCGCCGGATCGTGGTCGTCAACCTGACGATCGCGGCCAGCTTCATCAGCGTCCTGGTGCTCTGGGACCTATTCGGTCAGCTGCCGCTGCCGCTGGGTGTGGCCGGCCACGAAGGGTCCACGCTGCTCGTCGCCCTGAACGGGATGCGGCTGCTGACCAACCGGTCGTGGCGGGCCGCGGCGTCCGCCTAGTGCCGGTATTTACCGCGCGGGGATTTCGCAGGGCATTCGCGCTCGGCGAGGTCACCGACGTGTTGCGGGCTGAACCTCGCCGCCGGTATTGCGGATTGCCAGCGTGAATCGGTAGGAGAAAGCTAGCGGGTGGGCCGCTGGCGCCGCCGGGGCGCCGCTCCGACATGAGATGGGCCGACCTTGTACGCACGCTCAACCACCATCCACGCGCAACCCGCGCAGATCGACGCCGGAATCGCGCATTTTCGCGACGTCACCTGGCCCATCCTGCAGCGCACCGACGGTTGCCTCGGCATGTCCGTGTTGGTCGACCGCGGGTCCGGCAGGTGCGTGGCGACCAACTCATGGCGAACCAAAGAGGCCATGCACGCCAGCGCCGAGCAGATGTTGGTGGAGCACAAGCGGGGCGCCGACATTCTCGGTGGCCCGCCGATCGACAACCTGTGGCAGATCGCGGTCGTGCGCCGCGATCGCGATTCAGGTCCCGGCGCCTGCGTCCGTGCCACGTGGCTCAAGGCGCGGCCCGAGCTGTTCGAGCACGCCATCGACTTCTACCAGCGGGAAATGCTGCCGTCGATCGAGGATTTCGACGGCTTCTGCAGCGCCAGCCTGATGGTCGACCCGACGGCCGCGCGCGCGGTGTCGTCCGTGACATTCGACAGTCTGGAAGCCATGCAGCACACCGCGGACGCGACCGGCTCCATGCGGACGGCGATGCTCGGCGACCTTGGGCTGGACCAGGACGACGTCGGCGAGTTCGAGTTGGCCCTCGCGCACCTGAGGGTGGCGGGCTGAAGCGGAAGGGGACAATTATGACCGCAGCCAAGATCGCCGCTTTGTTCGCCAGCCCGGCCGTGCTGGCGGCCGGGGCGTTGGTTTTCGCGGCGCCGCCCGCCCACGCCGGCTGCCTGTACGGCGGAGGGGTGCTCAGCAAGTGCGACGGGCCCGTCCAGCCCGACGGCACCTGGCAACGTTGCGTGGCGGTCCCGACCTGGGTGCCCAGCGGCGCCAGCTCATTCCTGGTGCCCGAGAAGCGCTGCGATCTGATGGGTCCAGACCAGCACCCTGCCGGTCTCGGCTTCGGTGATCCACCGGTGCACATCGACGACTGAGCCCGGTGCAGCTCGCCGAGTGTGGCGGCTATGGACGGAATGCGGACGTACATAAGCGACACAGTCGCGACCGGGAACAACAGCACCCACGTGCCGCGTTAAGGGGGACGTGACTACCCGAGACCTCACTGCTGCGCAGTTCAACGACACCATCAACGACAACGACATCGTGCTGGTCGACTTCTGGGCGTCCTGGTGTGGCCCCTGCCGGGCGTTCGCGCCGACGTTCGCCCAGTCGGCGGAGAAGCATCCCGACGTGGTGCACGCCAAGGTTGACACCGAAGCCGAGCAGGAACTGGCGGCGGCCGCTCAGATCCGCTCCATCCCGACGCTGATGGCGTTCAAGAAAGGCAAGCTGCTGTTCAACCAGGCGGGCGCGCTGCCTCCCGCGCAACTGGAGGACCTGGTGCAACAGGTGAAGGCCTTCGACGTGGACGCCGCGGCCGATGCCGCCGGCGCCGAAGAAGTCTGACGCAGCGCCGTCCGGCGAGACACGCGATACCTTTCTAAGGTGAATCTGGTCCTCGTCGACAACCCGCGCCCCGGGGTGGCGCTGATAACCCTCAACCGGCCCGAGCGGATGAACTCCATGGCGTTCGACGTCATGGTGCCGCTCAAGGAAGCCCTGGATAAGGTCACCTACGACAACTCCGTGCGTGTCGTCGTGCTGACCGGGGCCGGCCGGGGATTCTCGTCCGGCGCCGACCACAAGTCCGCGGGGTCCGTGCCCAACGTCGACGGGCTGACCCGGCCGACGTACGCGCTGCGGTCCATGGAGTTGCTCGACGAGGTCATCCTGGCGCTGCGGAAGCTGCATCAGCCGGTGATCGCCGCCGTCAACGGCCCGGCGATCGGCGGCGGGCTGTGCCTGGCGCTGGCCGCCGACATCCGGGTGGCCTCCACCAGCGCCTATTTCCGGGCCGCGGGCATCAACAACGGCCTGACCGCCAGCGAGCTGGGTCTGAGCTACCTGCTGCCGCGCGCCATCGGGTCGTCGCGCGCCTTCGAGATCATGCTCACCGGCCGCGACGTCAGCGCCGAGGAGGCCGAGCGGATCGGGCTGGTTTCCAACCGGGTGCCCGAAGGCCAGCTGCTGGACACCTGCTACGCGATCGCGGCACGCATCGCGATGTTCTCCCGGCCGGGAATCGAGTTGACCAAGCGCACACTCTGGAGTGGACTAGACGCCGGTAGCCTGGAATCGCACATGCAGGCCGAAGGCTTGGGCCAGCTGTTCGTCCGTCTGCTCACCGAAAACTTCGAAGAAGCGGTCAACGCGCGGGCGGAACGACGGCCACCGGTGTTCACCGACGACAAGTAGCGCAAACAAGGGAGCAATAGTGATCACGGCCACGGACCTCGAGGTCCGCGCTGGCGCGCGCATCCTGCTCTCACCGGACGGCCCGGATCTGCGGGTGCAGCCGGGCGACCGCATCGGGCTGGTCGGGCGCAACGGGGCGGGCAAGACCACCACGCTGCGCATCCTGGCCGGCGAAACCGAGCCGTACGCCGGGTCGGTCACGCGCGCCGGCGAAATCGGTTACCTGCCACAGGATCCGAAAGAGGGCGACCTCGACGTGCTGGCCCGCGACCGGGTGCTGTCGGCGCGGGGCCTGGACGCGCTGCTGACCGACCTGGAAAAGCAGCAGGCGTTGATGGCCGAGGTCGCCGACGACGACGCCCGCGACCGCGCGATCCGCCGTTACGGTCAGCTCGAGGAGCGCTTCGTCGCCCTGGGCGGTTACGGCGCCGAAAGCGAAGCCGGCCGCATCTGCGCCAGCCTGGGCCTGCCCGACCGGGTCCTGACGCAGCAACTGCGCACCCTCTCCGGGGGCCAGCGGCGGCGCGTGGAACTGGCGCGCATTCTCTTCGCCGCATCCGACAGCGGCGCGGGTTCGGGCACCACGCTGCTGCTGGACGAGCCGACCAACCACCTCGACGCGGATTCGGTTGGCTGGCTGCGGGATTTCCTGCGCACCCACACCGGCGGACTGGTGGTCATCAGCCACAACGTCGATCTGATCGCCGAGGTCGTCAATCGGGTGTGGTACCTCGACGCCGTCCGCGGTGAGGTCGACGTCTACAACATGGGTTGGCAAAAGTACCTGGACGCCCGGGCCACCGACGAGCAGCGTCGTCGCCGGGAACGCGCCAACGCCGAACGCAAGGCCACCGCGCTGCGCAGCCAGGCCGCCAAGCTGGGCGCGAAGGCCACCAAAGCCGTTGCGGCCCAGAACATGCTGCGTCGCGCCGACCGGATGATGGCGGCGCTGGACGAGGAGCGGGTGGCCGACAAGGTGGCCCGGATCAAGTTTCCGACCCCGTCCGCGTGCGGACGTACGCCGCTGGTGGCCAAGGGACTGAGCAAGACGTACGGGTCGCTCGAGGTGTTCACCGGCGTGGACCTGGCGATCGACCGCGGCTCACGGGTGGTGGTGTTGGGGCTCAACGGCGCGGGCAAGACCACGCTGCTGCGGCTGTTGGCCGGCACCGAGACACCCGACACCGGCATGTTCGAACCCGGACACGGTTTGCGGATCGGCTATTTCGCGCAGGAGCACGACACGCTGGACAACGACGCGACCGTCTGGCAGAACATCCGCCACGCCGCGCCCGAGTCCGGCGAACAGGACCTGCGCGGCCTGCTCGGGGCGTTCATGTTCAGCGGTCCGCAGCTCGACCAGCTCGCGGGCACCCTTTCCGGCGGCGAGAAGACGCGGCTCGCGCTGGCCGGTCTGGTGGCGTCCACGGCCAACGTGCTGCTGCTCGACGAACCCACCAACAACCTCGACCCCGCCTCGCGCGAGCAGGTGCTCGACGCGCTGCGCAGCTACCGAGGTGCGGTGGTGCTGGTGACGCACGACCCCGGGGCGGCCGAGGCGCTCGACCCGCAGCGCGTGGTGCTGTTGCCCGACGGCACCGAGGACTATTGGTCCGAAGAGTATCGGGACCTCATCGAGCTGGCCTGACCGCTCGGATGCGGAGCCGAGGCGCTTTCGGCTGCAGGCGATTTCGCCGAATTTACCACGCGAGCGTCAATTGATTCTTACGCTGGGTGCTTGCCGATCGTGTCGAAGCGTGGAGGGGGCCGGTGCGAAACCCAGTCATAAAGTCGAAGATGACGCGCGATCAGCTATTGCACGAGCTGCGCCACGCCTATGAGGGCGGGGCCAGTATCCGCACGCTGGTGGCGAGCACCGGCAGGTCGTACGGATCCGTGCACAGCATGCTGCTCGAATCGGGCACTACGATGCGCAGCCGTGGCGGCCCGAACCACACCTCACGTCGCCACAGGCACGACTAGCCCACAGACCCGAGTCGTAGCGTCACTGCGAAATCTCGTCGTCCCTTTGTTCGCAGTGGCGTTACCACTCGCCAAACGACTTCAGTTGCGCCGCACCGAATTTTCCACCAGGTCCAGCACGGCGGCCAGCCGCCGGGTGTCTTCGCCCGCGGCGAGGCGGGCCACCAGGCCGTCGAGCACGAGTTCCAAATAGCACTGCAACACGTCGCCGGGAACGTCGTCGCGCACCCGGTGGGCTTCCTTCTGGCGGCGCAGCCGATCGGTCGTGGCCGCCGCCAGCTCCGCGGAACGCTCCGCCCAGCCGCGACTGAAATCGGGGTCGTTGCGCAGCTTGCGCGCGATCTCCAGCCTGGTGGCCAGCCAGTCGAACTGCTCTGGCGCGGCGAGCATGTCGCGCATCACCTGGATCAGGCCCTCGCGCGACGCGACGTCCGCCATGCGCTCGGCATCCTCGTGCGCCAGCGCGAAGAACAGCGCGTCCTTGTCCCGGAAGTGATGAAAGATCGCGCCGCGCGACATGCCGATCGCCTTCTCCAGACGCCGAACCGTCGCGTTCTCATAGCCGTATTCGGCGAAGCACCGGCGTGCGCCGTCGAGGATCTGGCGGCGGCGCGCCGCCAGATGGTCCTCGCTGACTTTGGGCACCGTAGGGGTTGGGGGTGCGCCGCTAGCTCGACTTCAGCATGTTGCGCAGCACGTACTGCAGGATGCCGCCGTTGCGGTAGTAGTCGGCTTCACCGGGGGTGTCGATGCGCACCTTCGCGTCGAACTCGATCGGGTCTTTGCCCTCCTTGGTGGCCTTGACCTTCACCGTCTTCGGCGTCTTGCCCTCGTTGAGCTCCTCGATCCCGGTGATGTCGAACACCTCGGTGCCGTCCAGCCCCAGCGACTCCGCGGACTCGCCGTCGGGGAACTGCAGCGGGATGACGCCCATGCCGATCAGGTTGGAACGGTGGATGCGCTCGAAGGACTCGGTGATCACCGCCCGCACACCCAACAGCAGCGTGCCCTTGGCGGCCCAGTCCCGCGAGGACCCGGACCCGTATTCCTTGCCGCCCAGCACCACCAGCGGAATGTCCTGTGCCGCATAGTTTTGCGCCGCGTCGTAGATGAACGCCTGCGGCGCGTCATCCTGGGTGAAGTCGCGGGTGTAGCCGCCGGAGACGTCGTCGAGCAGCTGGTTGCGCAGCCGGATGTTGGCGAACGTGCCGCGGATCATCACCTCGTGGTTGCCGCGGCGTGAGCCAAAGGAGTTGTAGTCCTTGCGTTCGACGCCGTGCTCGTCGAGGTACTGCGCGGCCGGGGTGCCCGGCTTGATCGCGCCGGCGGGGGAGATGTGGTCGGTGGTCACCGAGTCGCCCAGCAGCGCGAGCACCCGGGCGCCGGTGATGTCGCTGACCGGCTCCGGCTCGGCCGACATCCCCTCGAAGTAGGGAGGCTTGCGCACGTACGTCGAATCCTGGTCCCACTCAAAGGTGTTGCCGCTCGGGGTGGGCAGGTTCTGCCAGCGCTCGTCGCCCTTGAAGACGTCGGCGTAGTTCTTGGTGAACATCTCCTGGTTGATCGCCGAGGCGATGGTGTCCGAGACGTCCTTCTGCGACGGCCAGATGTCCTTCAGGTAGACGTCGTTGCCGTCCTTGTCTTTACCGAGTGGTTCCTCGTCGAAGTCGAAGTCCATGGTCCCGGCCAGCGCGTAGGCCACCACCAGCGGCGGCGACGCCAAGTAGTTCATCTTGACGTCCGGGTTGATGCGGCCCTCGAAGTTGCGGTTGCCCGACAGCACCGCGGCCACCGAGAGGTCGTTGTCGTTGATGGCCTTCGAAATCTCGTCGGGCAGCGGCCCGGAGTTGCCGATGCAGGTGGTGCAGCCATACCCGACCAGGTAGAAGCCCAGCTTCTCCAGATACGGCCACAGGCCGGCCTTGTCGTAGTAGTCGTTGACCACCTGCGAACCCGGCGCCATGGTGGTCTTCACCCACGGCTTGGAGGTCAGGCCCTTGTCGACGGCGTTGCGGGCCAGCAGCGCCGCGCCCAGCATCACCTCGGGGTTGGAGGTGTTGGTGCACGACGTGACCGCGGCGATCACCACCGCGCCGTGGTCGAGCACGAACTCGCCGTACTCGTCGGACTTGACGTCCACCGGGTTGCTCGGGCGGCCCTTGGCGTGCGCGGCGGCCGACTTCTCCACCGGGACGTCGTCGGCGTGGCCGTTGGACACCGAGCCGGGGTCACTGGCCGGGAACGACTCTTCGACCGACTCGTCCAGCTTCGAGTAGTCCTGGCTGTCGTCGTCGTCGCCCACGTAGTTCGGAATCTGCTCGCGGAAGGTGGACTTGGCGTCGGACAACGGGATCCGGTCCTGCGGGCGCTTCGGCCCCGCGATCGAGGGCACCACGGTGGACAGGTCGAGCTCGAGGTATTCGGAGAACTTCGGCTCGTGGCTCGGGTCGTGCCACATGCCCTGCTCCTTGGCGTAGGCCTCGACCAGCGCCAGCTGCTCGGGCTTGCGGCCGGTGAACTTCAGGTACTCGAGGGTCTCCTCGTCGATCGGGAAAATTGCCGCGGTGGAACCGAATTCGGGGCTCATGTTGCCCAGCGTGGCGCGGTTGGCCAACGGCACCTCGGCCACGCCCTCGCCGTAGAACTCGACGAACTTGCCGACGACGCCGTGCTTGCGCAGCATCTCGGTGACGGTGAGCACGACGTCGGTGGCCGTGACGGCGGGCTGGATCTCGCCGGTCAGCTTGAAGCCGACGACGCGGGGGATCAGCATCGACACCGGCTGGCCGAGCATGGCCGCCTCGGCCTCGATGCCGCCCACGCCCCAGCCGAGAACGCCGAGGCCGTTGACCATCGTGGTGTGGGAGTCGGTGCCCACGCAGGTGTCGGGGTAGGCCACCCCGTCGCGGTTCATCACGACGCTCGCCAGGTATTCGATGTTGACCTGGTGCACGATTCCGGTGCCCGGCGGCACCACCTTGAAGTCGTCGAACGCGCCCTGCCCCCAGCGCAGGAACTGGTAGCGCTCGCCGTTGCGTTCGTACTCGATCTCGACGTTGCGCTGGAACGCGTCCTCGCGGCCGAACAGGTCGGCGATCACCGAGTGGTCGATCACCAGGTCGGCAGGCGCCAGCGGGTTGACCTTCTCGGCCTTGCCGCCCAGGTCGCCGATGGCCTCGCGCATGGTCGCCAGGTCGACGATGCAGGGCACGCCGGTGAAGTCCTGCATCACCACGCGGGCCGGCGTGTACTGGATTTCGATGCTGGGCTCCGCCTCGGGATCCCAGTTCGCGATGGCCTCGATGTGCTCCTTGGTGATGTTGCTGCCGTCTTCGTTGCGGAGCAGGTTCTCGGCCAGCACCTTCAGGCTGTAGGGAAGTCTCTCGGTATTCGGAACGGCGTCGAGACGATAGATCTGGTAACTGTCGTCGCCGACCTGGAGAGTGTCGCGGGCTCCGAACGAGTTCACAGAATCTTTGCTGGTCACATCAACTCCCGAGGATTAAGTTCTTCCGCCGACGGGCCGTGTCGACGAACGGTGATACTTTAACAGTACGCTTGTCCTGTTTAAAGCGGCACCCGTTGTTCAGTCTCGTCGTGTGGGGCGCGCGTTGGAACCCTTTTCGGTCATGTCGCGTAACGTGCGTTCTGCACGTGGCGGTTTCAGGTGGAAGGGGACGCGATGACGGGAGATGCGCTGCCGCTCTACATCCCGAAAGACGTCGACATGACGTTCATCAAGGCCCAGGTCAAGGCCAGCGGCGTCAGCGCGCCGCCCGTCGCCATGGCGGGCCTGCTCGAAGTGGTCGACCAGGCGCACGCCGAAGGCATCAATCTCAAGATCGTGCTGCTCGACCACAACCCGCCGCATGACACGCCGCTGCGCGACATCTCCACGGTGGTCGGTGCCGACTACCCGGACGCCACGGTTCTCACGCTGAGCCCCAACTTCGTCGGCAGCTACAGCTCGCACTACCCGCGCGTCACGCTCGAGGCCGGCGAGGATCACGCCAAGACAGGCAACCCGGTGGTTTCGGCAAATAACTTTTTGAACGAACTGAGCACTCCCGAGTTTCCCTGGAGTGGATTGACGATTCTGCTGCTGATTGTGGTGCTGGCGGCGGCGGTGGGCACCCGATTCATGCAACTGCGCGGCAGGCGCACAGCAACCTCGGCCCAGGCCGAGGACGGCGGGCCGGAAGCGTCCGCTCAGGTCGTCTAGCACGCTTTTCGGCTCTCCCGGGTTCCGCCGGCATCGGCCGGTGAGTTACCGCGGTTTCGTGCGGCAAACACCGCAGATCACCATTCGGTCACATTAAACCTACGTCCAGAACGCAGTTTGTGACTGTCGTTTCCACGGCGTCAGATGTGACGTACGGTGCGATTGATGCTCATGTTGTCTTTGGCGCTTTGTGTGAAAAATGTGATCGGTGCCATCCGTGTGCGTTAAGCCGTAGGAGAGCTGCGAATGAGACGGAACCGCCGTGGCTTCGTGTCGCGACCAGCCGCAAGGTTGGTGCGACCGGCCATTCCGTCGGTCCTGAGCGTGGCACTGCTGGCCTGCGCGCCGCTGGCCGTCGGTGATCCCGGTGCCGACAGCATGGCCGCGCTGATCGCCGACGTCGCCAAGGCGAACCAGCGACTCGAAGACCTGACCGCGCTGGTCGAAACCGAGCAGCAAAGCGTCAACAAGGCCATCGTCGACGTGGAGACTGCCCGCGAAAACGCCGGCGCGGCCGACCGCGAACTGGCCGCCAGCCAGCAGGCCGTCAAGGACGCCAATACGGCCATCGCCTCGGCGCAGCGGCGGTTCAACACCTACGCGGCGGCGACCTACATGGGCGGCCCGCCGGGAAGCTACCTGAGCGCGCGCAATCCCGACGAAATCATCGCCACCGCGGCCGCGTCCCAGACGCTCAACGCCAGCGCCCAGACCGTGATGACCAACCTGCTGCGCGCCCGGACCGAACAGGTGAACAAGGAGTCGGCGGCGCGCGCGGCCAAGCAACGGGCCGACAAGGCCGCCGTGGACGCCAAGACCAGCCAGGACGCGGCGGTCCGGGCGCTGACCGACACCCAACACAAGTTCGACGAGCAGCGCGACCAGGTCAACCGGCTGGCCGCCGAGCGCGACGCGGCGGTGGCCCGACTGGAGGCGGCCCGCTGGTCGGCCGGCGGAGGCGCTCCCGTCGTCCCGGGTGCGGGTGACCGGTGGGACCCGGGGTCACCGAGCAGCGTCCCGCCGATCGGCGGACGCCGGTGGGACGGCTGGGACCCGACGCTGCCGCAGGTACCCAGCGCCAACATCCAGGGCGACCCGATCGCGGTGATCAACCAGGTGCTGGGCATCTCGGCCACCTCCACGCAGGTCACCGCCCAGATGGGCCGCAGCTTCCTGCAGCAGCTGGGCATTCTCAAGCCCACCGACACCGGCATCACCAACGCGCCGACCGGTTCGACGCAGGGGCGGATCCCGCGCGTCTACGGGCGGCAGGCCTCCGAGTACGTCATCCGCCGCGGCATGTCGCAGATCGGGGTGCCCTACTCCTGGGGCGGCGGCAACGCGGCGGGCCCGAGTCACGGCATCGACTCCGGCGCCAACATCACCGGCTTCGACTGTTCGGGCCTGGTGCTGTACTCGTTCGCCGGCGTCGGCATCAAGCTGCCGCACTACTCGGGCTCGCAGTACAACCTGGGCCGCAAGATCCCGACCGCGCAGATGCGCCGCGGCGACGTCATCTTCTACGGGCCCGGCGGCAGCCAGCACGTCACGATCTACCTCGGCGACGGCCAGATGCTCGAGGCGCCCGACATCGGCCTGAAGGTGCGCGTCGCCCCGGTGCGCACCAGCGGCATGACCCCCTTCGTAATCCGCTATATCGAGTACTAACGAGGTCCTATGCGCCGCAGAGTTTTTCGTCATTTCAGCCTCGCCTGGATCACCGCCGTGGTGACCGGGCTGATGTTGTCGCTGGCCATGCCGGCTGGTCCGGCAAGCGCCGACCCGGGGGCGTGGGACCCCACCCTGCCGGCGTCGATCAGCGCCGGGGCGCCCGGCGATCCGCTGGCCGTCGCCAATGCGTCACTGCAGGCCACCGCGCAGGCCACCCAGACCACGCTGGACCTGGGCAAGCAGTTCCTCGGCGGGCTCGGCATCAACCTCGGCGGCAGCCCCGCCGCCAGCAGCACCACCGGCAGCCGGATTCCGCGGGCCAACGGCCGGCAGGCGATCGAGTATGTGATCAAGCGGGCCGGGTCCCAGATGGGGGTCCCGTACTCGTGGGGCGGCGGCTCGCTGGACGGGCCCAGCAAGGGCGTCGGCGAGGGCGCGGGCATCAACGGCTTCGACTGCTCGGGCTTGATGCGCTACGCGTTCGCCGGCGTCGGCGTGCTGATCCCGCGTTTCTCCGGCGACCAGTACAACGCCGGCCGTCACATCCCCCCCAACGAGGCCAGACGCGGTGACCTGATCTTTTACGGCCCGAACGGCGGCCAGCACGTCACCATGTACCTGGGCAACGGCCAGATGCTGGAAGCGTCCAGCCTGGCCGGCAAAGTCACCATCAGCCCGGTGCGCAAGCCCGGCATGACGCCATTTCTGACGCGGATCATCGAGTACTGACGCTGCGCCCGGTAGGGCTTGGTCGGCCGTCCGCTAATGGTGGCGTCGACGGAATCCGAGTGGCCTGGAATAGTTGAACGAGGGCACGCCGCTGCCCCGCGACATTTTTTGTGTCAGCAGTCGTGTCAGCATGTCGTGTCGGAATGAGCTGTGGAGGGTGTTGATGACGCAAGCAGGTGGGCTGCCCCCGGGCGCCGGCGGTTACTCGGGCGGGGGCGCTCACGAGGCGGCCCCCAGCGGCCCTGGCGGCTCTGACGGGCTGGCCGCCGAGGTACACACGCTGGAGCGGGCCATCTTCGAGGTCAAACGCATCATCGTCGGCCAGGACCAGCTGGTGGAGCGGATGCTCGTCGGGCTGCTGTCCAAAGGCCACGTGCTCCTCGAGGGTGTTCCCGGCGTGGCCAAGACGCTGGCCGTGGAGACCTTCGCCAAGGTCGTCGGCGGCACGTTCTCGCGCATCCAGTTCACCCCCGACCTGGTACCCACCGACATCATCGGTACCCGCATCTACCGGCAGGGCAAGGAAGAGTTCGACACCGAGCTGGGCCCGGTGGTGGCCAACTTCCTGCTCGCCGACGAGATCAACCGCGCCCCCGCCAAGGTCCAGTCCGCGCTGCTGGAGGTCATGCAGGAACGTAAGGTGTCCATCGGCGGCAAGTCCTACCCGTTGCCCAACCCGTTCCTGGTGATGGCCACGCAGAACCCGATCGAACACGAGGGCGTCTACCCGCTGCCGGAGGCGCAGCGTGACCGCTTCCTGTTCAAGATCAACGTTGGCTACCCGTCGCCGGAGGAAGAGCGGGAGATCATCTACCGCATGGGTGTGCGGCCGCCGGAGCCCAAGCAGATCCTGACCACCGGCGACCTCACGCGGCTGCAGGATGTCGCGGCCAACAACTTCGTCCACCACGCGCTGGTCGACTACGTGGTCCGCGTCGTCTTCGCCACCCGCGCCCCCGAGCAACTGGGTATGAACGACGTGAAGAGCTGGATCGCGTTCGGCGCCTCGCCGCGTGCGTCGCTGGGCATCATCGCCGCCGCCCGGTCGCTGGCGCTGGTCCGCGGGCGCGACTACGTGATCCCGCAGGACGTCGTGGACGTCATTCCCGACGTGCTGCGCCACCGGTTGGTGCTCACCTACGACGCGCTCGCCGACGAGATCTCGTCGGAGATCGTCATCAACCGGGTCCTGCAGACGGTCGCCATGCCGCAGATCAACGCCGTTCCGCAACAAGGACATTCGGTGGGCCCGGTGATGCAGTCGCAGACCGCGACCGCGACTGTCGCTCGGTGACAAACGCGCATCCCGGCGCGCAACCGCCAGGTCCAAGGCATCCGCCGTCGATGCAGCGCGGCGACATCGAAGACCCGCAGTTGGCGGCCGCGCTGAGCTCTCTTGAACTCACCGTCACCCGCAAGCTCGACGGTGTGCTGCATGGTGACCACCTGGGCCTGATCCCGGGGCCTGGCTCGGAGCCAGGGGAGTCGCGCCTCTATCAGCCGGGTGACGACGTGCGCCGGATGGACTGGTCGGTGACCGCACGCACCACCCACCCGCACGTCCGGCAGATGATTGCCGACCGCGAACTGGAGACCTGGCTGGTCGTGGACCTGTCGGCGAGCCTGGACTTCGGCACCGCCTTCTGCGAGAAGCGCGACCTCGCGGTGGCGGCGGCGGCCGCGATCAACTTCCTCAACAGCGGCGGCGGCAACCGGTTCGGCGCGCTGATCGACAACGGCGCGACCGTCGTGCGGGTGCCGGCGCGCAGCGGGCGTCAGCATCAGCACACCCTGCTGCGCACCATCGCGACCATGCCCAAGGCGCCGCCGGGGGTGCGCGGCGACCTGGCCAGGACGATCGACGCGCTGCGCCGGCCGCAGCGTCGCCGCGGCATGGCCGTCATCATCAGCGACTTCCTGGGACCCATCAACTGGACCCGCCCGCTGCGCGCGATCGCCGGCCGGCACGAGGTGCTGGGCATCGAGGTGCTCGATCCCCGCGATGTCGAGCTTCCCGACGTCGGCGACGTGGTTCTGCAGGACGCCGAGACCGGCGTCACCCGCGAGTACACCATCGACGCGCAGCTGCGCGACGACTTCGCCCGCGCCGCGGCCGCACACCGCGCCGAGGTCGCCCGCACCCTGCGCAGCTGCGGTGCGCCGCTGCTCACGCTGCGCACCGACCGGGACTGGATCGCCGACATCGTCCGCTTCGTGGAGTCGCGCCGGCGCGGGTCCATGGCGGGGCGCCAGTGACGGTGCCATTGCTCGGGCCGATGACGCTGTCGGGCTTCGTTCATTCGTGGTGGTTCCTGTTCCTGTTCGCAGTCGCGGGCATCGTCGTGCTGTATGTCCTCATGCAGCTGGCCCGACAGCGGCGGATGCTGCGGTTCGCCAACACCGAGCTGCTGGACAGCGTCGCGCCCAAGCGGCCCAGCGCGTGGCGGCACCTGTCGGCGGTCCTGCTGGTGTCGGCGCTGGTGCTGTTCACCATCGCGATGGCGGGCCCGACGACCGACGTCCAGATCCCTCGCAACCGTGCCGTGGTGATGCTGGTGATCGACGTGTCGCAGTCGATGCGCGCCACCGACGTCGAACCCAATCGGATGGCCGCCGCGCAGGAGGCCGCCAAGCAGTTTGCCGACGAGTTGACCCCCGGGATCAACCTCGGGCTGATCGCGTACGCGGGGACCGCGACTGTGCTGGTGCAGCCGACGACCAACCGGGCGGCGACCAAGGCCGGGCTGGACAAGTTGCAGTTCGCCGACCGCACCGCCACCGGGGAGGCCATCTTCACCGGCCTGCAGGCCATCGCCACGGTCGGCGCGGTGATCGGTGGCGGCGACACACCGCCACCGGCGCGCATCGTGCTGTTCTCTGATGGCAAGGAGACGATGCCGACCAACCCGGACAACCCCAAGGGCGCCTACACCGCCGCGCGCACCGCCAAGGACCAGGGCGTGCCGATCTCGACGATCTCCTTCGGCACCCCGTACGGGTTCGTCGAGATCAACGGCCAGCGCCAGCCGGTGCCCGTGGACGACGTGACGATGAAGAAGGTCGCCCAGTTGTCCGGCGGGAATTCCTACAGCGCCGCAACCCTGCAGGAGCTCAAAGAGGTCTACTCCACGCTGCAGGAGCAGATCGGCCACGAGACCATCAAGGGCGACGCCAGCACCGGCTGGTTGCGGCTCGGGTCGATCGTGCTGGCGCTGTCCGCGCTGGCCGCCGTGCTGATCAACCGCCGGTTGCCCAACTAGGCTCTCCGGCCTTTTGCCGTCGCGACCGTAACGTGGCTGCGGGTTGGGGCCGCGAATTCAGCAGTGCGGTTACGCTCGCGAACGGCGTCGCCGTTGCCCTGCTGTCGCGGTGGCTGTTGCGGTCGCCGACAAGTCCGGCGAGGATGACGTGAGGCCCGGACACGCTAGCAGCCGGTTTCGGTCCCGGCGAGCCGAGAAGATAGGTTGTCGGGGTGACTGACACCGAGAGCGCACCCGCCGGGGGCAGACCCGCGTTCGTATCCCGTTCAGTGCTGGTCACCGGTGGAAACCGGGGGATCGGGCTGGCGATCGCACAGCGGCTGGCCGCCGACGGCCACAAGGTGGCCGTCACGCACCGCGGATCCGGGGCGCCCGACGGGCTGTTCGGCGTCGAGTGCGACGTCACCGACAACGACGCCGTCGACCGCGCCTTCACAGCGGTCGAGGAGCACCAGGGCGCGGTCGAGGTGCTGGTATCCAACGCCGGGATCTCTGCGGACGCGTTCCTCATCCGGATGACCGAGGAGCGGTTCGAGAAGGTCATCGATGCGAACCTCACGGGCGCGTTCCGGGTGGCCCAGCGCGCCGCGCGCAGCATGCAGCGCAAGCGGTTCGGCCGGATGATCTTCGTGGGATCAGTCTCTGGCAGTTGGGGCATCGGCAACCAGTCCAACTATGCGGCGTCCAAGGCCGGCCTCATCGGCATGGCCCGCTCGATCTCGCGCGAACTGTCCAAGGCCGGGGTGACCGCAAACGTGGTGGCGCCGGGCTACATCGACACCGAGATGACCCGCGCGCTGGACGAGCGGATTCAGGCGGGAGCGCTGGACTTCATCCCGGCGAAGCGGGTCGGCACCGCGGAGGAGGTCGCCGGGGTGGTCAGCTTCCTCGCGTCCGAGGACGCGAGTTACATCGCCGGCGCGGTGATCCCCGTGGACGGCGGCATGGGTATGGGGCACTAGGACATCAGGAGGGACGGACGATGGCGGGACTGCTCGAAGGTAAAAGGATCCTGGTCAGCGGGATCATCACCGACGCGTCGATCGCGTTTCACATCGCGCGGGTGGCCCAGGAACAGGGCGCCCAGCTGGTGCTGACCGGCTTCGACCGGCTGCGGCTGATTCAGCGCATCGCGGACCGGCTGCCGGAGAAGGCTCCGCTGCTCGAACTCAACGTGCAGGACGAGGAGCACCTGGCTACTCTGGCCGCGCGGGTGACGGAGGTGATCGGGGAGGGCAACAAGCTCGACGGTGTGGTGCACTCGATCGGCTTCATGCCGCAGACCGGGATGGGCGTCAACCCGTTCTTCGACGCACCGTATGAGGACGTGTCCAAGGGCATCCACATCTCCGCGTATTCCTATGCGTCGCTGGCAAAGGCGCTGCTGCCGATCATGAACTCCGGCGGTTCGATCGTCGGCATGGACTTCGACCCGAGCCGGGCGATGCCGGCCTACAACTGGATGACCGTCGCCAAGAGCGCGCTGGAATCGGTCAACCGGTTCGTGGCGCGCGAGGCGGGCAAGTACGGCGTCCGTTCGAATCTGGTTGCCGCCGGGCCGATCCGGACGCTGGCAATGGCCGCGATCGTCGGCGGCGCGCTCGGCGACGAGGCCGGCGCCCAGATCCAGCTGCTCGAAGAGGGCTGGGATCAGCGTGCCCCGGTCGGGTGGAACATGAAAGACCCCACGCCGGTCGCCAAGACGGTTTGCGCGCTGCTGTCCGATTGGCTGCCGGCGACGACGGGCGACATCATCTTCGCCGACGGCGGCGCACACACCCAATTGCTCTAGCAGCCAATGGATTTTGACGCCGTCCTGTTGTTGTCCTTCGGCGGGCCGGAGGGGCCCGAACAGGTGCGGCCGTTCCTGGAGAACGTCACCCGTGGTCGTAACGTGCCGCCCGAACGACTCGACGACGTCGCCGAACACTACCTGCATTTCGGTGGCGTTTCGCCCATCAACGGCATCAACCGCGCGCTGATCACCGAGCTAGAGGCGCAACAGGACCTCCCGGTCTACTTCGGCAACCGCAACTGGGCCCCCTACGTCGAAGACACCGTTAAGGCCATGCGCGACAACGGGATCGTGCGCGCCGCCGTGTTCACGACGTCGGCGTGGAGCGGTTATTCCAGCTGCACCCAGTATGTGGAGGACATCGCCAGGGCGCGGCGGGCGGCGGGTCCGGAAGCGCCCGAATTGGTAAAGCTGCGACCCTATTTCGACCACCCGCTCTTCGTCGAGATGTTCGCCGGGGCGGTCGCCACGGTTGCCGGCACCGTAGGTGAGGACGCGCGACTGGTGTTCACCGCGCATTCGATCCCCGTGGCCGCCGACCGGCGCTGCGGGCCCGGCCTCTACAGTCGCCAAGTCCGTTACGCCGCAAGCCTGGTCGCTGCCGCGGCCGGCTACCGGGACTACGACGTGGTGTGGCAGTCGCGGTCAGGCCCGCCGCAGGTTCCGTGGCTCGAACCCGACGTCGGTGACCACCTGAAGACGCTGGGCACGCGGCCCGTAATCGTCTGTCCCATCGGGTTTGTCGCCGATCACATCGAGGTCGTGTGGGACCTGGACTACGAGCTGCGACTGCAGACCGAAGAAGCGGGCATGCCGTTCGCCCGCGCCGCCACGCCCAATGCGGACCCGCGATTCGCGCGGCTGGCCGCGGATTTGATCGACGAACTGCGCGACGGCCGCCCGCCCGCCCGGGTCAGTGGCCCCGATCCGGTGCCGGGCTGTCTGGCCAGCGTCAACGGGGAGCCGTGCCGTCCGCCGCACTGCGCGGCGCGGGTTACCGGTTAGCTCATTCTGATTCCGCTCTGTTACCGAAGCGTGGCCGCCGCGTACCCATTGCTGGGTTAAGTTCACGATTCGACCGAGAATCGGTCGTCAGCAAGGAGTTACATGGATTTCGAAGGACCGCAGGTCCGCGACCTCGTATTTCGGGTGCAACGGGCGCTGTGTGAAGAAAACCCCGAAAAGGGGTCGCTGTGCACGGCCGCGATCGCCGTCATCGAGAACCCCCCGCGCGACGGCATCCTGCGCGGCCTGGCCGACCATGTCTGCCAAGCCGTCTTCGACTGGGCGTGTTTCGACGGGTCGTCGGCGCGGCTGGAGGGCGTCGTGAAGACCTACCGGGCGGCCGCCACTGCGCTGCGGGCGCTTCAGATAGAAGAGCAGCTCGACGCGGTTAGGCCGACCAGGCGGAATTGAGGATCGCGCCGACGGCCGCCAGCCGCGCGGAACGCACCACCGTGGCCAGCGGGCGCAGCGCGTCGCTGGCGATCTGGGTCTCCGACGACGAGTTTCCGGTCGGCAGCCTGCTCAGCCCCGCGCTGACCGCGATGATCGCGTCCACGTGCCCGGCGTTCTCCAGGACCCGCAGTGCGCGCGTCGGCGCGTGCCCGGGAACCCGGTGTTGCCGTGAGGATTCCAGCATCTGCTCGACCAAGCCACGGGGGTCGTCGACGTCGCAGGCAGAGCCCAGCCCAATGGTGCCCAGGGCGTCGGCGGCCGAGCGCACCGCCGAACGCAACGCGTATTCCGCGTCGCCAAGTTCGTAGTGCTCCAGCACCGGCGCGCCGGGCAGGGAGTACACGATCCACGCCAGCGCATGCAATTCGGGCGAATCGTTCTCGGCGGCCGCGTCACTGTAGGTGAACTCGGGAACGAGTCCGATTGCGGTGCTTGGGTCGTCGGGGTTGGTGATGATCACCGCCTCGCCGGCGGCGAGCGCGTCGCGGCCGAACTGGGTGCCGGGGGCCAGGCCGCGCACGTCGCCGGGCACGGGCAACACCACGCTGATCGTCGCGCGTGTCCGGGACGGGCCGACCGCGGCGCGCAGCGTCTGCAGCAGCGACACCGTGCCGACGTCGTTCACGTCGGGCCAGGGCAGGCCGGTGTGGCCCGCGGCGACCGCATCATAGGCGGTAACGGATTGTGCTGGCGCCCAAAGTGATAACGCGTCCAGGACGTCGTCGGGCGCAGCCTTTCCTGCGAGCCAGGCATTGGCCCACAGCGACAGCGAAACACTCGGACACCACATGATCTCGCAGTGTAATGGCTTGCCCCGGCAAAGGCTGATCACGCGTATCCTGGCCGCATGCTTGTCGCGGTGGGCTGGCTAATCTTCGCACTGGCGCTGGCCGGTGCCGAAGCCCTGACTGGCGACTTGTTCCTGCTGATGCTTTCCGGCGGTGCGTTCGCCGCCGCCGGAACCGCCTGGTTGACCGATTGGCCCATCTTGGCCGACGGGGCCGTGTTCCTCGTCGTGTCGGTGCTGCTGATGGTGCTGGTTCGGCCGCCGCTGCGGCGACGGCTGACGCCGACAACCAAGATCGAGACGGGCGTCAAGGCGCTGGAAGGCAAGAAGGCGCTGGTGCTGGACCGAGTCGCCACCCATGAGGGCCAGGTGAAGCTTGACGGGCAGGTGTGGACGGCGCGGCCGCTGAACGAAGGCGATGTCTACGAGCCGGGCGAGTCGGTCACCGTCGTGCACATCGACGGCGCCACGGCGGTGGTCTTCAAGAACGTCTGAGCGCTACGAGAAAGGAACTTCCGTGGGTGCAGGTGGGACTGTCCTTCTGTTGTTTTTCGCCGTCCTGGTGATTTTCACCATCATCGTGGTGGCCAAGTCGGTCGCGCTGATCCCGCAGGCCGAGGCCGCGGTGATCGAGCGGCTGGGCCGATACAGCCGCACGGTCAGCGGGCAGCTGACGCTGCTGGTGCCGTTCATCGACCGGATCCGGGCCCGGGTGGACCTGCGCGAGCGGGTGGTGTCCTTCCCGCCGCAGCCGGTCATCACCGAGGACAACCTGACGCTCAACATCGACACGGTGGTCTATTTCCAGGTCACCGTGCCGCAGGCGGCGGTGTATGAGATCAGCAACTACATCGTCGGCGTCGAGCAGCTCACCACCACCACCCTGCGCAACGTCGTCGGTGGCATGACGCTCGAGCAGACGCTGACCTCCCGCGACCAGATCAACACCAAGTTGCGCGGCGTGCTCGACGAGGCCACCGGCCGCTGGGGCCTGCGGGTGGCGCGCGTGGAGCTGCGCAGCATCGACCCGCCGCCGTCGATCCAGGCGTCGATGGAAAAGCAGATGAAGGCCGACCGCGAGAAGCGGGCGATGATCCTGACCGCCGAGGGCACCCGCGAGGCGCAGATCAAACAGGCCGAGGGCCAGAAGCAGGCGCAGATCTTGGCGGCCGAGGGCGCCAAGCAGGCCGCCATCCTGGCCGCCGAGGCAGACCGGCAGTCCCGGATGCTGCGGGCCCAGGGTGAGCGCGCCGCGGCCTACCTGCGGGCGCAGGGGCAGGCCAAGGCGATCGAGAAGACGTTCGCCGCGATCAAGGCCGGGCGGCCCACCCCGGAGATGCTGGCCTACCAGTACCTGCAGACGCTGCCGGAGATGGCCCGCGGCGACGCCAACAAGGTGTGGGTGGTGCCCAGCGATTTCAGCGCGGCCTTGCAAGGATTCACCCGGATGTTGGGCACGCCGGGGGAGGACGGGGTGTTCCGGTTCGAGCCGTCTCCCGTCGATGACGCGCCGCGGCACGCGGTCGACGACGATGATGCCGAGGTCGCCGACTGGTTCTCCACCGACACCGATCCCAAGATCGCCCAGGCGGTGGCCAAGGCCGAGGCGATAGCCCGCCGACCCGTCGACGGTCCGCCCGGTTTGCCGCCGCAGCTCAGGCAATAGGATTGCGGCTATGAGTGCTCTGACTTCACCGAAAACCTATGCCGCGCTTGGTGCTTTTCATGCCGTCGACGCGGTGTTGTGCGCGGTCCAGGTGGCGCCCATCAAGAAGGCGTTGGATACCGTCGGTCTTCCGGAAAACGTCCGCCCTGTGTTGCCGGTGGTCAAGACGGCCGCCGCCGTCGGGCTGCTGTCGGTGAGCCGGTTCCCCGGGCTGGCCCGGCTGACGACGGCGCTGCTGACGCTGTATTTCACCCTGGCCGTCGGCGCGCACATCCGGGTCCGGGACACGGTGGCCAACGCTCTTCCGGCGGTGACGTTCCTGGCGCTGTTCGCGGCGATGACGGCGAAGGGCCCGGACACGGCATAGCCTCGGCGTCGGTCAATGTCGAGCAAGCGAACGGCCTGGCTCGCTGCGGGGATCGCGGCGCTGCTGGGGGTCGTCGTGGCCGCCGTTGTAGCTATTGTCGTGGCGGCGACGGCCGCGCTGCCCAAACTCGTGACGACGCTGACGCAGCCGTTATCGCGTCCCCCAGCCACGCGCTCCGAGCAAGCGGTGCTGCCCTTCGGCAGCCTGCGCCTGTCGACCGGTAGCAACGGCGCGGACGTCGCCGTCGACCCCGCGGGCACGGTCTACGTGGCCGACGGGCGCAACGGGCGGATCCTCAAACTCGCCATCGGCGCGGCCGAGCCCACCCCGCTGCCCTTTCCCGGCCTGGACAATCCGAACGGTGTGGCGGTCGACCCGTCGGGTGCCGTCTACGGCATCCAGAGCGATTACCACGGCAGTCGGCTGGCCAAGCTGTCGCCGGGAGCGCCGGCGGCGGTCGCCCTGCCGGGCACCAAGGCGATCAACGCGCAGATGGCTGTCGACTCCGCCGGGGCGGTCTATGTGGCCGGCCTGAAGTCGGTGGCCCGGCTTGCGCCCAACGGCGACGGTTTCGCGGAGTTGCCGCTGCCGAACGGCTTTCCGCAGTCCATCGCGATGGACTCCGCCGGTACGGTCTACGTCCTGGCGATGGATGAGGGCAGCACGTCGCAGGACCGCGTCTATCGCATCCAGAAGCTCACGGCGGGGGCCGGCAGCTACACCGACATGACACCCGCCGGCCTGCACTCGCAGGGGATGCATGCGCTGGCGCTCGGCCCGCAGGGGGTGATCTACCTGACCGAGACGAACCGGGTGTCCCGGCTTGCCCCGGGAGCCGTCGCTGCGGTGGAAGTGCCGTTCGTCGATCTGATGGGTCCGCATGGGATTGCGGTCGGCCCGGAAGGCAGCGTCTACGTCACCGACATCGTCGGCGGGGGCCGGGTGCTGAAGCTACGGCCCTGACCTCTACGCCGTCTGCTCGGTGAAGGAGGAATGTCGGGCTAGACGAGGCGCAGCTCGACCATGGGCAGCGGCGTGCCGGTGTCGGTGATCGGGGCGCCCAGCGTCTCCTCGAGCACCGGCTTGAACTGCTCCCAGGCTTTGGCGTGGCGTGCGCGGTACGTGGCCAGCGCGCGGTCGGCCTCGCCTTGGTCGAGCACGCGGGCGGTAGCCTCGGCCGGCGCGCGGCTGCCGGCGTAGACGCGTACCCGCGGGTTGGCCTGGATGTTGCGGAACCACTGAGCTTTGTGCCCGAAGCCCGACGCCACGACATAGGTGCCGGGGCTGTCGTGGGTAATGACCTCCAGCACCGCGTATCGCGGCTCGCCGGACTTTCGGCCGATGTGTTCCAGCATCAGGATCCGTGAGCCGAACAGCGCGCCGGCGCGGGCCTTGTAGATCCAGATCGGCGCCCGCACCAGGCGGCGCGCGCGCAGCAGCCGGCCACAAAGTTTGGCGACGCGCGACATGTGACCTCCCTTCGGCCCGGTTACCCCGAGGCGCACCAACCATGCGCCGAGCAGACGCAAAAGCACCCATTCCGGCACGGAAATGGGTGCTTTTGCGTCTGGTCGCGAGGGTTACCTAGGCGCCGAAGGTCCCGGCGTCGGCGATACCGGCGACTGGCCGGGCGGGGGAGGCGGCGCAGCCGGGCCGCCCGGTCCGCCGGGCCCGCCAGGTCCACCCGGCCCCTGGCCCCACGGCGGAGGCCCGCCGGGGAACGGCGGCCGGGGCCCGTGCGGACCGCCCATGCCCGGACCGCCCATGCCGGGTCCGCCATGCGGCCCTGCCATCGGCGGCCCGCCTGGCGGAAAGCCGAAGTGCGACGTCCCCGGCCCGAACCCCGGCGGCGGTGGCGGGGGAGGCGGTCCGAAGCCAAAGAAGAAGATGAACAGCGAAGCCACCGCGGTGAACATGGCTCCTAGGATCCCGCCGGCCACGCCGGCGCCAATCACGACGCCGGTGGAGTGCCGACGTTTCGGCTTGGCGGGCGGGTCGGCCACGGCTGGCGCTGCCGCCGCGGGCGGTTCGGTACCGGTGTTGATGTTCTCGGAGGTCATGTGACTCCTCATGTCGTCGTGTTGTCGGTAACCGCGACGTTAGGAGCGCTACTTGAAGCGAATCTGAAGATTCAGGGATGGGGCAGTGGCGGTGGCAGGACCGTCGTGACGGAGACGGACGGCGACGGTGGCAGGTAGCTGACCAGCGGCGTCGACATCGGCGCCGGATACGGCGGCGGGGGCAGCTCGACGCGGACCTTCCACGTCGGGCCGGTGACAGCGAAAATCGACAGCGCGCCGATCGCCACACCCCCGAGCGCGGCGCCGATCACCACGCCCAGCGAATAGCGCCGAGCCGAAGCGGCCGGCGGTGCCGGATTACGCGTGCTTTCGGTGGCCATGTGACTCCTCGGCTCGGAAATGGATCGGCAGAACTCTTGTGCATGAGCGTGCTTAAGCCTGATCTCAGATCCGCGCGTTAACAATGGGGGCCATGAGCGAATGTTCGCGTGCGGCACGTCGCAGCGATCAATTCAGTGTCGGGGCGCCGCGGGTGCTGGTGGTCGAGGACTCCGAGACCATCCGGGAGATGGTCAGTGAGGCGCTCGGTGACGCCGGCTATCACACCGACACCCGTTGCGACGGAGCAGAATTGGAAGACGCGCTGGAGGGGCTGCGGCCGGACCTGGTGGTGCTCGACGTGATGCTGCCGGGTCGGGACGGCTTCGCGCTGATCGACGTCATCCGCGAATGGGGAGACGTCGGCATCGTGATGATCACCGCCCGCGACGGGTTGCCGGACCGGCTGCGAGGCCTGGACAGCGGCGCCGACGACTACGTGGTCAAGCCCTTCGAGCTCGCCGAACTCGTGTCGCGGGTCGGCGCGGTGCTGCGCCGGCGGGGACGACTGTCTCAGGTGGTCCAGATGGGCGACCTGGTCCTCGACGTCGAGGCCGGTGTCGCTTCGCGGGACGGACACCGGCTGGACCTCACGGCCACGGAGCTGCGGCTGCTGGAATTCCTGGTCGCGCAGCGCGGCCGGATCGTCAGCGCGACCCAGATCCTCAATGCTGTCTGGGGGTATGACGCCTACGACCCCAACCTGGTGCAGGTGCACGTCAGCGGGCTGCGGCGCAAACTCGAGGCCCACGGGCCGCGGATCCTGCAGACCGTCCGCGGCATCGGTTACCGCCTGCAACCGCAACGCTCGTGACCGCCGATCCCGTGACCCCGACGCCGTCGCTGCAACGCCGGGTCACCGTGATTGTGGTGGCGTTGCTGGCGGTCCTGCTGATGGTGCTGGGGGTCACCATCGACGTGGCGCTGGGCGTGCAGGCACGCCGAAATCTGCACGACCGGCTGCTGGCGGCGACGTCGCGCGCCGACGCGCTGGCGGCGACGCACACCGCCCCGGAGCTGCTGGCGGCCGAACTCAACGGCGGCAGCGTGCGGGCGCTGTTGGTCACCGCGGACGGAATGACCTACGGCGATCCCCGGATCAGCCCCGACACCACCGCGGGGCCGACGGTCGAGCTGCTGCCCGGGCCGCCGCCGTTCCCCCCGGGCCGGCCGCCCGGGCCGCCCGGCGGACCGCCACCCCTGCCTCGGCCGCCACCGCCGCCGCCACCCCCGCCGGCCCTGCGGGATGCGACTGCGACGGTCCTGGTGCACCCGTTGCCGGATGGCGCCCGCGTAATCCTGGTCGCCGACACCAGCCAAACCACGCAGGTGGCCCGTCAACTGCGGCAGCTGATGATCGGCGCGGGCCTGGCCACCCTGGTGCTCGCCGCGCTGCTGATGGTGGCCGTCAGCCGGGCGGCGCTTCGGCCGCTGAACCGGCTGACCGCGCTGGCCGGCGACATCACCACCGGCGACCGCGGGCGGCGACTGCGCCCGGAGCGCACCGACACCGAACTTGGCCGCGCGGCCAGCGCGTTCGACGGCATGCTGGACGCGCTGGAGACCTCCGAGCGACGGGCCCAGCAGGCCGCCGACGCCGCGCGGCGTGCCGAGGCGGCGACCCGACGCTTCCTCGGCGACGCCGCGCACGAATTGCGCACGCCGATCGCCGGCATCCAGGCGGCGGCCGAACAGCTCGCCAGCACCGCCGGCCAACGCGACGACGACGAGGCGCGCGCTCAGTACCGGCGGGCCAGCCTGCTGCTGTCCGACGCGCGCCGGGCGGGGCGGCTGGTAGGCGACATGCTGGACCTCAGCCGCATCGACGCCGGACACGTGTTGGACCTGCACGACACCGACCTCGCCGTCGTCGTCGGCGCGGAAGCCGACCGGGCCGCCATGCTGGCGCCGCAGGTCGCCGTGACGCGCGCCGGGCTGACGGAGCTCAAGACGAGGGCCGATCCCACCCGGGTGGCGCAGATCCTGTCCAACCTGCTCGACAACGCCCGCCGCTACACCCCCGCCGGCGGATCCATCACCGTCGAGCTGAGGTGTAGCGGCGACCTAGCTGAGGTGACGGTGACCGACACGGGCCCGGGGATTCCCAACGACGACCGCGACCGCATCTTCGAGCGACTCGTGCGCCTGGACGCCGGACGCGACCGGGACCATGGCGGCGCCGGGCTGGGCTTGCCGATCGCTCGGGCGCTGGCCCGGGCCCACGGCGGGGAACTGGTCTGCCTGCCGCACGAGGGCGGCGCGCAGTTCCGGCTGAGTCTGCCGGTGACCGCCTAGCTGCCGCCGCCACCGCCCGCGCCGCTCGAGCCACCGTCACCGCCGTTGCCCCCGGTCGCACCGGCGGGGCCGCTGCCGGGGCTGCCGACGCCGCCGTTCACGCCGGTGCCGCCGGAACCGCCGTTGGTGCCGGTGCCGCCGTGGCCGCCGAACCCGCCGTGGCCGCCCCCGGCGCCGGATCCGCCGGTGCCGGCGAGTCCGTCGCCGCCGCTGCCGCCTTGACCCCCACCGCCGCCACTTCCGCCGCCGCCGCCCACGTAACCGGAGTTGAGGGTGGAGTTGCCGCCGTCGCCGCCCACGCCGCCTGCGCCGCCAGCACCCGCGTTTCCGCCGCTGGCCCCGGCGTTGGTGGCTTTGCCGCCGTTTCCGCCGTTGCCGCCGGTGCCGCCGCTGCCTCCGGCGCCCGGACCGTGGAGGGCTCCGTTGCCGCCGTTGCCGTCGCCGCCCATGCCACCGACGCCGCCCACTCCGCCGGTGCCGCCGGTGTTGCTGGCGACGCCGTGGTTGCTGGCGCCGCCGTTGCCGCCGTTGCCGCCCGCTCCGCCCGTGCCGCCATTCACCGTCTGCGGCAAATTGCTGGCGGCCGTCCCGCCTTGGCCGCCGTCGCCGCCGGTCCCGCCGTTGCCGCCGGTTTCGGCGAGGTCGCCGGTGCCCCCATTGCCGCCGTTGCCGCCGTTACCGCCGGCCCCGCCGGTGACGGCGGTGTTGGGGGTGCCCAGGTTGACGTGGCCGCCGGAGTTGCCGCCGTCCCCGCCGCCGCCGCCGGTTCCGCCGTGTCCGCCGATGGCGCTGAGGTAGGTGCCGCCGCTGCCGGCCGTGCCGGCGTCGCCGCCGTTGCCGCCCGCTCCGCCGGCGCCGCCACTGAGGACGCCGGCATTGCCGCCGTTCCCGCCGTCGCCGCCGATCCCGCCCGCGCCGCTGGCGCCGTCCGTGCCGCCGGCAAACGAGTTGCCGCCCTTGCCGCCGTGGCCGCCGCTACCACCCTTGCCGCCGGCGTCGCCGTTCGAGGTCGTCGAGGCGGAGTCGTTGCCGTCGGTGCCGGCGCCGCCATGTCCGCCGGTGCCGCCGGCGCCGCCCGTGCCGGCGGTCGGGCCGGTGCCGGCATCGCCGCCGTTGCCGCCGTCGCCGCCGACGCCGCCCGCCGGGGCGGTGCTGCCGCCGGTACCGGGGTCGGCCCCGCCGTGGCCGCCCGTGCCGCCGGCGCCGCCCTTACCGCCGTCGCCGCCGGTTCCGTCGGTTCCGCCGGTACCGGCCGCTCCACCGGACCCGCCGTCGCCGCCGTGGCCGCCGGTGCCGCCGACATTTCCGGCCGCGCCCGTGGCGCCGGCCCCGCCGTGGCCGCCGGCGCCGCCCGTTCCGCCGCTGCCGTTCATGCCGGCGGTGAGGCCGCTGCCGGCGCTGTTGCCGCCGGCCCCGCCGTTGCCGCCGTCACCCCCGGCGTGGCCGGTGGCGCCGGTAGTGCCCGTGGCGTCTGCGCCCGCAGCGCCCGCACCGCCCGTTCCGCCGTTGCCGCCGTTGCCGTAGGCGCCGGCGAGACCTTGGGTTCCACCGGTGCCGGCCGCCCCGCCGGCACCCGCACCGCCGCCGGCGCCGCCGGTCCCGCCGTCACCGCCGCCGCTGCCGGCGTCCGCGGCACCACTGGCGCCGGTGCCGCCCGTGCCGCCGTTGCCGCCGGTCCCGCCATTGCCGTTGGTGCCATTGGCGATGGTGTTGCCGCCGGCACCGCCGCTGCCGCCCGTCCCACCCGTGCCTCCGGCGAATTCGCCTGCCGTCGCGGGTGTGCCGCCGGTGCCGCCGGTGCCGCCCGCGCCCCCGTTGCCGCCGGTATTCACCGCGAGTCCGCCGGTGCTGGCCCCGCCCGCTCCACCGGTACCGCCGGTTCCACCCGGACCGCCGGGGATCGTGTACCCACTTTCGGGGTCGCCGCCGTTGCCGCCGGTACCGCCGGCACCCCCGTTGCCTGCGGTCTCGGCGAGGTCGCCGATGCCGCCCTTCCCGCCGTGGCCGCCGTTGCCGCCGTCGCCGCCTGGGTTGCCCGCGTTGTTATAAGACCCTTCGTTGTTGGGTTTGCCACCTGCGCCACCGTTGCCGCCATCACCGCCGGCGCCGCCGGCAGGACTCAACACGGTGCCGCCGGTGCCGGCCGTTCCGGCGTCGCCGCCGTTGCCGCCGTTGCCGCCGTTGAAGCCGAAGCCGAAGGCGTTTGCGGGGGCTGCGCCGGCGTTGCCGCCGTTGCCGCCGTTGCCGCCTGCCCCGCTGGCGCCGTCAGCGCCGCCGACGCCAGAGTTGCCGCCGTTACCCCCGCTGCCGCCGTTGCCGCCGTTGGCGCCGTAGGGGAAGGGTCCAAATACGCCGCCGTTACCGCCATTGCCCCCGCTGCCGCCGCTGCCGCCGTTGCCGAAGGTGGCGCCCGCACCAGCGTCGCCGCCGTTGCCGCCCACGCCACCCGCACCGCCGAGTGGGTTCTTGTTGTCGACGACGCCGTCCCCGCCCGAACCCCCGCTGCCACCGTTTCCGCCGGTGCCGCCGTTGCCGCCGGTTCCGTTGCCGGCGTCGCCCCCCTGTCCGCCGTTCCCGCCGGCGCCGCCGCGGTCGCCGGCGCTGCCCCTGCCGCTGCTATTGGTGTCACCAGCGCCGTTGCTGCCGTTGGCGCCGTTTCCGCCGTTGCCGCCGTTGCCTCCGACGCCGCTGTGGCCCGCGACCGCGCCGGTGCCGGCCGTGCCTGCGGCACCGCCGTTGCCGCCGTCGCCACCGGCCTGGGCGGTGGCCCCGCCGCTGCCCGTGTCGGGTCCGCCGTTGCCGCCGTTTCCGCCGTTGCCGCCGTTGCCGGCCGCGCCGCCCCTTCCGTCGGTTGCGCCCGGTCCGCCGGCCGCGCCGCCTGTGCCGCCGTTGCCGCCGTGGCCGCCGTCGCCGCCCTTGAACGCGGCGGCGCCGGGACCACCGTTGCTGCCGCTTCCGCCGTTACCGCCCTGACCACCGGCACCGCCCACGCCGCCGTTGCCCGCGCTGCCGCCGCTGCCGATGGTGCCTGCGGCGCCGCCGGCACCGCCCTGTCCGCCGTTACCGCCGTTGCCGCCGGCGGCGCCGTCGCCGTCGGCGATGTCGTTGCGGCCATTGAGGCCATTAAGTCCGTTGCCGCCGTCGCCGCCGGGCCCGCCTTTTCCGCCGTCGCCGTTAGTTCCGTCGGGTCCGCCGCTGCTGCCGCCCTGTCCGCCGGCGCCGCCCTGTCCACCGGCAGCGCCGTCGATGCCAGAGCGGCCGCCCCCGCCACCCCCGCCGCCGTCGCCGCCCGCGCCACCGGCGCCCGAATGACCCGTCGCGCCGTGTGTGCCGAGCAGGCCACCGGTCCCCCCGGCCCCACCGGAACCGCCATTGCCGCCACTGCCGCCCGCACCGCCCACCGCGCCGTCGGTGCTCGCGCTGCCGGCACCGTCCGCGCCGTGCCCGCCGGCACCACCACTGCCGCCGGCGCCGCCTTGCCCGCCCGTGCTGAACAGCCCGTGGCTGACGCCCCCGACGCCGCCCACTCCTCCTGTGCCGCCCGTCCCGCCGCTGCCGCCGCCCTGTCCCGTCGCGCCCGCAGCACCCGCCCCGCCGGCCCCGCCCTGGCCGGCGGGCCCGCCGCCCAGCAGCCCGTTGTTGCCGCCGGCGCCGCCGTTGCCCCCGTTGCCGCCGGCGCTGACGGCGTCGCCGCCGGTGCCACCGTTGCCGCCGCGACCGAACAGCCCGGCCGACCCGCCGTTGCCGCCGTTGCCGCCGGGTGCGCCAGCCCCGCCGTGGCCGCCGTTGCCGACCAGCCAGCCGCCGTCGCCGCCGGTCCCGCCGCCGGGTGCTCCGTCGGCCCCGTTGCCGATCAGCGCACGGCCCGTCAGGAGCTGCGAGGGCGCGTTGACGACGCCCAGCACATCCTGTTCCAGGGTCCGCAGCGGCGAGGTGTTGGCCGCTTCCGCCAGGGCGTAGGCGTCCGCACCGCCGCGCAGGATCTGCACGAAGTGGTCGTGAAAACCCGCCGCCCGTACGCCGAGAGCCTGGTAGTCCGCGGCGTAGCGGCCGAACAACCTCGCGATCGCCGCCGACACCTCGTCACCGGCCGCGGCCGCCAATTCCGTCGTCGACGCCGCCGATGCGGCGTTGGCCGCCCTGACCGCTTCGCCTATTCCGGCGACATTCGCCGATACCGCCGCCAGCGCCCCGGGCACGGCAATCACAAAGGAGGACACTTAGCGGCTCCTATCGAGAGGGATGGTACCGGGAAAATGCGCAGAGCTCCGCAATCGATGTCACGCAGGACGGATTGTTATCTTGCGGAATTAATCATTTCCGGAGGTTTCGATTATCTGCGGTCGGGCACGCCCTCGGCTGTCTTGCGGGTTTCCAATCATCAAGGCACTCAAGGCTAAATCCAGGACACCCGCTCTGACAAGCCACCGGAAAGAGAATTGTTCAATTGGGCTGTCGTCTGGCGATGTGGCCCCGCCGAATTTAGCTTCGGTAAATTCATCACTGCGGGTGTATTTGAAACGCAATACCTTGAATTCGTAAAGTGAACTCACGCCCGCGACCGCGCTTATAAAGCTGGGCGCGCCTATATATTCAGCAGCGAACCCACTCGGCGCATACCGCGCGCCCAGCCGGCCAGAGATTCTCGACAAGCAGATCCAGTTTCCCTGTGCGGGAACGTGTTCTCTCCATGTGGGCGGGGTTGCAGCGTCGGCTCGATGGGTGCCGAAACCGGCGATGCGGCCGGGCGCATTGCCAGCCTCGGTGTCTGGGTGGCCCCGACCGACGAGGGTTGCCCGCCCGACCAGGCCGCCGACGCCGGCACGGGAAAAAATTCATCACTTCGTACATTCCGGCGGCCGAGTTGCGCGCTACCGGTGCCGCCGAAGTACAGCCGTGGCGGGCGCGCCGATCGCGACGTCAGGGCGTGACGGCAGGCTCGGGCTCGCGCGTCTCGTGCCGCTCGGGAACCTTGCGCGACGGCCTGGGGTGCTGCTGGCGGTAGTGGCGGATCTCGTAGACCAGCCCGGCCAGCCCCAGCGCGGCGGTGCACACCGACACCAGGATCAGCAGCGGGCTGACGTCACCGGTGAGCGCGTCGCCCAGGATGACCACCGCGGCGGTGCCGGGCAGCATTCCGGCCAGCGTCGCCGCCGCGAAGGGCAGCGTTCGGATGGCCGACGCGCCGGCGGCGTAGTTGAGCACCGAGAAGGGCACGGCGGGAATCAGCCGCAGCGACAGGACGGCCTGCCAGCCGCGGGCGCGCAGGCGTTCGTTGAGCCGATCGATCGCTTGGTAGTGGGTCAACCGATCCAGGCGCCACCCGGCGGCCCGGACCAGCAGCAGCGCGATCACCGCGCTGGCGGTGCTGGCGACCACGGCGATCGAGACGCCCAGCAGCGGACCGAACAGCAGACCGGCGGACAGGGTGAACGCGGTGCGCGGGACCGGGACCACGGTCGCGACCACGTGCGCGCCCAGAAACGCCAGCGGGAACCACGGCCCCACCGACTGCGCCCAGTCGCGCATCTCCACGGCCGTGGGCAGCTTCACCAACAGCGCCACCGCGACCAGGATTGTGATAACGGCCACTGTCGCCGCAACCCGTACCGGCGACAGCTGACGCGCGGCCACGCCGACACCACTGGCAAGACTGCGCAGGGTATCGGTGATTTTGGAGGTGGCGGAGGCCGTCACGGGGTCCAGGGTACGGGCCACAGGTGAATAACTCCTTTCCCGCGGTCGGCGTTTCAGCACCGGCTTGCTGCTTTTTCGCGGCCCGCTCCATCACTTAGCCTTATTAGTAAGTGGCCTTCCTGAACAAACCCGAAGAAATCGCTGCGTATTGCTGCGGAAACAGGAGCAGTCGGTGTCCATTGACGTACCCGAACTCGCGAACTTAGAACAGGTTCGCGTTCGCTGGCGCAGCGCCGTCGCCGGCGTGCTGTCGAAGAGCACCCACAAAGACCCCGCTGAGCTGGGCGACAACCCTGAGCAGCGGCTGGACACGCCGACGTATGACGGGTTCTCCATCAGGCCGCTCTACACCGCGTTCGACGAGCTGCCCGAGCCGCCGTTGCCAGGGGAATGGCCATTCGTGCGGGGCGGCGACGCATCGCGCGACGTCAAGTCCGGCTGGAAGGTGGCTGAAGCTTTCCCCGCGCCCGGCACGGAGCCCGCCGACGCCAACGGCGCGCTGCTGTCCGCGCTCGGCGAGGGCGTGAGCGCGCTGTTGCTGCGGGTGGGGGAGTCCGGCGTGGCGCCGTCCGGGCTCGCGGCGCTACTCGACGGTGTGTACCTGAGCATGGCCCCGGTGATTCTCGACGCGGGCTCCGACTACGTGGCGGCCGCCGACGTCATGCTCGCCCTGGCGGACCGGGTGGACGCGGACCAGCGCGCCCTCGTGTCCATCGACCTGGGCGCTGATCCGCTCACCGCCACGCTCAGCGACCGCAATGCTCCGCCCGTCGACGACGTCGTCGCCGTCGCGCGGAAAGGGGCGCGCACCCAGGGCGTGCGCGCGATCACCGTCGACGGGCCCGCTTTCCACAACCTCGGCGCCACCGCGGCCTGGGAGCTGGCGGCCACGATCGCCGCGGCGGTGGCGTACCTGCGGGTGCTCACCGAATCGGGGCTGTCGGTCGACGCGGCCCTCAAGCAGATCAGCTTCCGGCTCGCCGCCGACGACGACCAGTTCATGACGCTGGCCAAGATGCGTGCCGTGCGCCAGCTGTGGGCGCGGGTCGCCGAGGTGAGCGGGGAGCCCGACGGGGGCGCGGCCGTCGTGCACGCGGAGACGTCGCTGCCGATGATGACCCAGCGCGACCCCTGGGTGAACATGCTGCGCTGCACGCTGGCGGCGTTCGGCGCCGGGGTGGGCGGCGCCGACACGGTGCTGGTGTACGCGTTCGACGTGGCCATCCCCGGCGGCTGGCCCGGCACCGCGACCAGCTTCGCCCGCAGGATCGCCCGCAACACCCAGCTGCTGCTGCTGGAAGAGTCGCACGTCGGGCGGGTGCTGGATCCCGCTGGCGGCTCGTGGTTCGTCGAGGACCTCACCCGGCAGCTGGCTGAGCAGGCCTGGGCGCATTTCCAGTCCATCGAGGCCAACGGCGGCTTCGTCGACGCGCATGACTACCTCAAGGCCCGCCTCGACGAGCTGGCGGCGCGCCGCGCCGACGACATCGCGCATCGCCGCATCGCCATCACCGGCGTCAACGAATTTCCCAACCTGGGCGAAGCGCCGCTGCCGCAGGGAGATTCGCTGGGACGCGCCGGGCACGTGGTGCGCTACGCCGCCCAGTTCGAGGCACTGCGGGATCGCTCGGACGCCTACTTGGCCGAACATGAGAAGCGACCGCAGGTGCTGCTGCTGCCGTTGGGGCCGCTGGCCGAGCACAACATCCGCACCACGTTCGCGACCAACCTGTTGGCGTCGGGCGGCATCGAGGCCGTCAACCCGGGACCTGTCGACGCCCAAACCGTCGCCGACGCAGGATCGTTCAAGGTGGCGGTGATCTGCGGCACCGACAAGCGCTACGCCGAGGAGGTCGACGCCGTGGTCCAGGCGGCGCGCCGCGCCGGGGTCGAGCGGGTATACCTGGCGGGCCCCGAGAAGGCGGTGGGCGATGCCGAGCACCTTCCCGACGAGTTCCTGACCGCGAAAATCAATGCGGTCGAGGCGCTTTCGGATCTGTTGACCAGGTTGGGGGCGTAAATGACGGCCACGGTTCCCGCGATCGGCAACTTCGCCGACGTCCCACTGCACGGTGACAGGCAAGTACCGAAACCCACCGAAGCCCAGGTGGAGGAGCACGTCGCGGCCGCCGCGAAGGCGCACTGGTACACCCCCGAGGAGCTGCTGTGGCAGACCCCGGAGGGCATCGACGTCAAGCCGGTCTACATCGCCGAGGACCGCCGCGCCGCCGAGCAGGACGGCTACCCGGTCAACAGCTTCCCCGGTGAGCCGCCGTTCGTGCGCGGGCCCTACCCGACGATGTATGTCAACCAGCCGTGGACCATCCGGCAGTACGCCGGGTTCTCCACCGCCGCGGAGTCCAACGCGTTCTACCGCCGCAACCTGGCCGCCGGGCAGAAGGGCCTGTCGGTGGCCTTCGACCTGGCCACCCACCGGGGCTACGACTCCGACCATCCCCGCGTCCAGGGCGATGTAGGAATGGCCGGTGTGGCAATCGATTCCATCCTCGACATGCGACAACTGTTCGACGGCATCGACCTGTCGACGGTGTCGGTGTCGATGACCATGAACGGCGCCGTGCTGCCGATCCTGGCGCTGTATGTGGTTGCGGCCGAAGAGCAGGGCGTGCCGCCGGAGAAGCTGGCCGGGACCATCCAGAACGACATCCTCAAAGAGTTTATGGTCCGCAACACCTACATCTATCCGCCCAAGCCGTCCATGCGGATCATCTCCGACATCTTCGCCTACACCAGCGCCAAGATGCCGAAGTTCAACTCGATATCGATCTCCGGCTACCACATCCAAGAGGCCGGTGCCACAGCGGATTTGGAGCTGGCCTACACGCTGGCCGACGGAGTCGAGTACATCAAGGCGGGCCTGGACGCGGGCCTGGACATCGACAAGTTCGCGCCGCGGCTGTCCTTCTTCTGGGGCATCGGGATGAACTTCTTCATGGAGGTCGCCAAGTTGAGGGCGGGTCGGCTGCTGTGGAGCGAGCTGGTCGCCAAGTTCGACCCGAAGAACGCCAAATCACTGTCGCTGCGCACACATTCGCAGACTTCCGGCTGGTCGCTGACGGCGCAGGACGTGTTCAACAACGTGGCGCGCACCTGTGTCGAGGCCATGGCCGCGACGCAGGGCCACACCCAGTCGCTGCACACCAACGCCCTGGACGAGGCGCTGGCACTGCCCACCGACTTCTCCGCCCGCATCGCCCGCAACACCCAGTTGGTGCTGCAGCAGGAGTCCGGCACCACCCGGCCGATCGATCCCTGGGCGGGCTCTTACTACGTGGAGTGGCTCACCCACCAACTGGCCGCGCGCGCTCGTGCCCATATCGATGAGGTCGCCGAACACGGCGGGATGGCCCAGGCGATCGGCGAGGGAATCCCCAAGCTGCGCATCGAAGAAGCGGCCGCACGCACCCAGGCCCGCATCGACTCCGGCCAGCAGCCGGTGATCGGGGTGAACAAGTACCAGGTCGAAGAGGACCAAGAGATTGAGGTGCTCAAGGTCGAGAACAGCCGGGTGCGCGCCGAGCAGCTGGCCAAACTCGACGAATTGCGGGCCAGCCGCGACAAGGCTGCCGTCGAGGCCGCCCTGGCGGAGCTGTCCCGCGCCGCGGCCGCACATGGGCGCGCCGGGGAGGATGGGCTGGGCAACAACCTGCTGGCGCTGGCCATCAACGCCGCCCGGGCCAAGGCCACCGTCGGCGAGATCTCCGACGCGCTGGAGAAGGTGTACGGGCGTCATCAGGCGGAGATCCGTACCATCGCCGGGGTCTACCGTGACGAAGTCGGAAAGGCCTCCAACATCGCAAGCGCCATCGAGTTGGTCGAGAAGTTCGCCGAGGCCGACGGGCGGCGGCCCAGGATCCTGATCGCCAAGATGGGCCAGGACGGCCACGACCGCGGCCAGAAGGTGATCGCGACGGCGTTCGCCGACATCGGGTTCGACGTCGACGTCGGGGCGCTGTTCTCCACGCCCGAGGAGGTGGCCCGTCAAGCCGCAGACAACGACGTGCACGTGGTGGGCGTGTCGTCACTGGCCGCGGGGCACCTGACGCTGGTCCCGGCGCTGCGCGACGCGCTGGCCGAGGTCGGCCGCCCCGACATCATGATCGTGGTCGGCGGCGTCATCCCGCCCGGAGATTTCGCCGAGCTCTACGAGGCCGGCGCCGCCGCCATCTACCCGCCCGGCACCGTGATCGCCGACTCCGCGATCGGCCTGCTGAACAAGCTGGCCGACCGGCTGGGCTACGACCTGGGCTAGTGGCCGGAGTGACCTCTGAGAGCAACGGCAGCGTCGAGGCGTTGGCCAAAGCCGTCCGCGCCGGCGACCGCGCCGCGCTGCCCCGGGCCATCACGCTGCTGGAATCCACCAGGCGCGACCACCGTGAGCGGGCGCAACAGCTGCTGCTGGAGCTGACGCCGGATTCCGGGAACGCCCGTCGCGTCGGCATCACCGGGGTCCCGGGGGTGGGTAAGTCCACCGCGATCGACGCGCTCGGCATGTATCTGATCGAGCAGGGGCACCGCGTCGCGGTGCTGGCCGTGGACCCGTCGTCGACCCGCACCGGTGGGTCGATCCTGGGGGACAAGACCCGGATGGGCCGGCTGGCGGTGCAACCGGACGCCTACATCAGGCCCTCGCCGACGTCGGGAACGTTGGGCGGCGTGGCAAAGGCCACCAGGGAAACGGTTGTCCTGTTGGAGGCCGCCGGGTTTGACGTGATCCTGATCGAGACCGTCGGCGTCGGGCAGTCCGAGGTGGCGGTGGCCAACATGGTCGACACGTTCGTGCTGCTGACCCTGGCCCGCACCGGCGATCAGTTGCAGGGCATCAAGAAGGGCGTGCTGGAGCTGGCCGACATCGTGGTGGTGAACAAGGCCGACGGCAAGCACCTGACTGAGGCACGATCGGCCGCCCGCGAGCTCTCGTCGGCGCTGCGGCTGATCTATCCACGCGAAACACTATGGCGGCCACCGGTTCTCACCATGAGCGCCATCGAGGGGACCGGCCTCTCGGAGCTGTGGGAGACCGTCGAGCGGCACCACCAGGTGCTCACCGACGCCGGCGAGTTCGAAAACCGCCGCCGGGCCCAGCAGGTCGACTGGACCTGGCAGATGGTCCGCGACAGCGTGCTGGACCGGCTGCTGGCCAACCCGGAGGTGCGCAAGATCCGCGCCGACGTCGAGAGCCGGGTCAGGGCGGGGGAGCTGACGCCCGCCCTAGCAGCCCAGCAAATCCTCGATGCCTCAGCTCGCTAACGGATAGGTAAATTAATTAGGGTTTGCGCTTGCTCGGTGTGAAAGTTAAGTAAATTTAGTCATGTGACAGCGGATTCCAGAGTCGATCTCCGCGCGGTCCCTAACCACGATGGTGCTGACGCAAGCCATCGTGTGTCCGGCGCGGCTGACTCACATTTTTCTTGCGTCGTTCGCGCATTTGCCAGCATGTTTCCCGCCCGCCGGTTCGGTGGCGGGGCGCTGGCCGTCTACGTCGACGGTCTGCCCGTCGTCGACGTGTGGACCGGGTGGGCTGACCGGCACGGGAACGTGCCCTGGACGGCGGATACCGCCCCGATGGTGTTCTCTGCGACCAAGGGCATGGCCTCGACGGTCATCCATCGGCTCGCCGACCGCGGGCTGGTCGAGTACGACGCTCCGGTTGCTGAGTATTGGCCGGAGTTCGGGGCCAACGGCAAGTCGACCATGACGGTGCGTGACGTGATGCGACACACCGCCGGTCTGTCGGGCCTGCGCGGCGCCACCCAGGAGCACCTGCTGGACCACCTTGTCATGGAGACTCGGCTTGCTGAGGCCGCCCCGGGACGCCTGCTCGGCAAACAGGCCTACCACGCCCTGACCTACGGCTGGTTGATGTCGGGATTGGCGCGGGCGGTCACCGGGAAGAGCATGCGCACGCTGTTCCGTGAGGAGCTCGCCGCGCCGCTTGGCACCGACGGCTTCCACCTCGGCCGGCCGCCGGCCGAGGCGCCCACCCGGGCCGCGGAGACCATCATGCCGCAGAACATCGTCTCCAACCGGCTGGTGAACTGCGTGACCAACCGGGTTGCCAACCGTTTCCTCGGCGTGTACCGGTCGATGTACTTCCCCGGCGTGATGGCCTCCGTGCAGGGCCAAATGGCGATGTTGGACGCGGAGATGCCCGCGGCCAACGGCGTCGCGACGGCCCGCGCGCTGGCGCGGATGTACGGCGCTATCGCCAACCACGGCGTGATCGACGGCACCCAGTACCTGTCCCGGGAGCTCGTCGCGGGCCTCACCGGGCGCCGCAGCCTGCGCCCGGACTCAAACCTGGGCGTGCCCTTGAGCTTCCACCTCGGCTACCACTCGGTGCCCTTCGCGCTGCCGGGCTTCGGCCACGTCGGCCTGGGCGGTTCGCTCGGCTGGGCGGATCCGGCGACCGGCGTGGCCTTCGGGTTCGTGCACAACCGGCTGTTGTCGCCGTTTGTGCTGACCGACCACGTCGGCATGGTCGGCCTCGGCACCCTGCTGCGCAGCGCCGCGGAGAAGGTCAAGAAACGCGGCTTCGATCCGGTGACCGAGTACGGCGCGCCCTACGCCGAGCCGGGGGCCGTCGCCGGCTGACCGATCCGGGGGTACGAATCTTCCAGGCGAAAGCCGACTTTCGTCGTCGCCTGGTAGCGCGCGGATGACAACACGCCTTTTTCGTTGTGTGTCTTCGATTTTCGTTTCGTGTCCGAATCTGGAACGTGTCTGTTGGTTGGGCGATGAAGGCTGCCCAAGCGCGCTACGATCTGCGCCTGAAAGGGGTTTTCCAGCGTAGCGGTTCGTCGTCGATGTCGTCGTCGGTGGAGGTGCGGATTGTCGTTCGTGTTCGCGAAGCCGGACCTACTGGCCACGGCCGCTGCCGATTTGGAGAATCTCGGTTCGGCGGTCCGTCAAGCGAATGCCGCGGCGGCGACGCAAACGACGAGCCTGGCGGTCGCCGCCGAAGACGAAGTATCCAAGGCCATTGCGGCGCTGTTCGGAACGTACGGCGGAGAGTTTCAGGCCGTCGGCGCAAAGGCGGTCGAGTTCCAAGAATGGTTTGCTCACGCGTTGGCCGGCGGCGCCCGGTCGTACCTGACCGCCGACAGCGCGAGCGCGGCTTCTCTGTTGCAAACCGCGCAGCAGGAGCTGCTGGCCGCGATCAATACACCCACGGAGGAGCTACTGGGGCGCCCGCTGGTCGGCAACGGCGCCGCCGGGGGAGCAGGGCAGGACGGCAGCCCCGGCGGGTTGCTGTTTGGCAACGGCGGGGCCGGGGGGGACGGCACCGCGTCACATCCCGACGGTGGCAACGGCGGTTCTGCCGGACTGATCGGCAACGGCGGAGCCGGCGGCAACGGCTACGGCACCGGCACGGGCGGCCGCGGCGGCAACGGCGGGCTGCTGGCCGGCAATAATGGAACACCCGGTACCGGAGGGGTTACCGGGGGCGGCGGCAATGTCGCACTGATCATGGGCGGCAGCGGGACCGCGGGTGGCAGCGAGTCCTCCGGGGTGCCGTCCGAGTGGTTCTTCAACGGTGTGATCAGCCGGTACATCGATCCCCTGTTTCCGGGATTCAGCCACATAGCGTTGGCAACGCCTGAACAGTCCTGGCCGAACACCGGGCTGCTCGATTTGAGTCTCAACGACTCCGTCGCCCAGGGCCTCACCAAGCTGAACACCGCCATCACGCAGACGTACGCCGGACAGAACATCGCCGTCCTCGGCTACTCCCAAAGCGCCACGATCGCGACCCTGGAGATGAAGGCGCTTCAAGCGTCCGGAACGGTCGATCCCGCGTCCCTGCACTTCGTGTTGCTCGGTAATCCCAATAACCCCAATGGCGGTATCTTCGTGCGGCAGTCCGGGCTTTCGAACCTCCCGAGCTACTACGTGCCGACCCCGGCGGACACTCCGTACGCCACCGACATCTACACGATCCAGTACGACGGCTTCGCCGACTTCCC
>NZ_JCALCE010000050.1:0-32663 GCF_059812195.1 Mycobacterium sp. NGS68
CCCCGTTCCCGCCGTTGCCACTATTGCCGCCCGCACCGGCCAGGCCGGAGAAAAAGCCGGCATTGCCGCCGCGGCCCCCGGCGCCGCCATCGCCGGCGTCGACGAGGCCGGTGGGCGCGCTCGACGCGGTGGCCGTGCCGCCGTCGTTGCCTGCCCCGCCGTATCCGCCGTCACCGGCCAGGAACCCGCCGCGGCCGCCCGCGCCGCCGGCGCCACCGTCCCCGCCGTTGAAGCCGGTCATTTGGATGCCGGCCGCGGCGGCAGCCGCGCGCTGGGCCACGGTTGCACCCAGTGCGCTACCGCCCGGGCCGCCGGCCGCGCCGTTGCCGCCATTGCCGAACAGCAGCCCGCCGTTGCCGCCCCTGCCGCCGGCGCCACCGTCAGAGCCGCTTCGGTTGGCCCCAAGGGCGACGGAGCCGTTGGCGCCGCTACCTCCGACCGCGCCGTTGCCGCCATTGCCGATCAGCCCGGCATTGCCGCCGGCACCGCCCGCCATGCCGGTGCCATTGGTCCCCGCCGCGCCGTTACCGCCGTTGCCGAAGATCCAGCCGCCGTCGCGGCCCGCAGCGCCGGGCGTCGCCCCGTTGGCGCCGTCGCCGGCCAGCGGCCGACCGGTGATCTCCTGGACCGGGCTGAACACCCCAAGGCTCTGCGCGAGCTCCATGGGCGTGGAGTTGGCGGCCTCGGCGAGGGCGTATTCCGCACCGCCGGCATTCATCAACGCAACGAACTGGTTGTGGAACATCTGCGCCTGAGCGCTCAACGCCTGGAACATCTGGCCGTGGAAACCGAACAGCGCCGCGAGCTCGGTGGACACCGTGTCGGCGCCGGCGGCCAGGATCTCTGTTGTGGGTGCCATGATCGCCGCGCTGGCGTTGCTGATCGCCGACCCGATACTTGCCAGGTCTGACGCCGCAGCCTGCACATAGGCAGGTGCCGCGATGACAAAATCCATTGACGAACCTCTCGCAAATCCGACGATCGACGGCCATTCTGATCGATCGGCAGGAGGTGATCGTACCGCGATCTGGATCACATTTTACGGGTTCGCAAAATCCCCTACCGACAGCAATTTCGCGACACGCGCGGGGTGCGTTACCTCATTAATTGGGCCTTAGCGACGCCTCACCGATTCCTTATCAGATACGTGTCCATGATCCAGCCGTGACGGGCGCGGGCGTCGGCGCGCAGGCCCTGAATGCGCTCCCCGACCTCGCCGACGGTGCCCGCGACCAGCAACTCGTCGGCGGTGCCCAAATAGGCGCCCCACCAGATCAAAGTCTCCGGCGGGCAAATCCGGAACGAGCAGTCGGCGTCGAGCATCACGACGGCCGAGCCGGACAGCCCGTGCTCGCGCAGCCGCCGGCCCGTGGTGATCAGCACCGGCTCGCCGACCTCGTTGAGCGGGATCCGGTGCCGCGCGGTCAGGGCCTGCACCGCGGTGATGCCGGGGATGACGTCGTAGCCGATGTCGACCTCGGCCGCATCCCTCTCGATGGCGTCCAGGATGCGCAGCGTGCTGTCGTACAGCGACGGGTCGCCCCAGGCCAGGAAGGCCCCCACGCCGTCGGGCGCCAGCTCATCGGCGATCGCGGCCGCCCACAGCCGGGCGCGCGCGGCGTGCCAGTCGGACACGGCCCGCCGGTAGTCGCCGTCGGGCGCGCGGGGCGGGTCGGGCAGCTCGACGAAGCGGTAGCCCGGCTCGCGGATGAACCGCGCGCAGATCTCGCGGCGCAGCGCGAGGAGGTCGCGCTTGTCGGGGCCCTTGTCGGAGGCGAAGAACACCTGTGTGTCGTTGAGCGCCGCGACGGCCTGCGCGGTGACGAAGCCGGGGTCGCCCACGCCGATACCGATGACGTGGATGCGCCGACTCACGATGCACAAGCCTATTGCGATTCAACCGAATTGCTGCGAACAAACGTCTAGCCAGTACCCCTGGTACCGGATACCATCCGTAATGAGTATGGATGTGATTTCCCTAACTCACCGGGAGGGGCACCAACGATGACCACAGCGGTCAAGCCGAGTGGGCCGAGTCGCGATGAATTCTCCGAGCGCCTGCTCAAGGGGTCGGTCAAGAAGTCCTATGAGCCCGTCGTCGATATCGACTGGGACGCCCCCATGGAGCCGGACAAGTACTACCTGCCGCCCCGGCTGGTGTCGCTGTACGGCACCGAGATGTGGGACGAGATGACCGAGGAGCAGCGCATCGAGCTGTCCCGCCAGGAGATGGTGAACACGCTGTCGGCGGGCATCTGGTTCGAGAACATGCTCAACCAGTCGCTGCTGCGGACCATCCTGCACGAGGACCCCACGTCAAAGTCGGTGCACTACAAACTCACCGAACTCGGCGACGAGACCCGCCACATGGTGATGTTCGGCAAGGCCATCGAACGCATGGGCGCCAAGCCGGTGCAGCCGCGGCTGCTGCACCGCATGGTCATCAACACCTTGCCGTTGGTGTTCCAGCGCGGCTCGATGCTGTGGGTGGCCGCGCTGATCGGCGAGGAGATCTTCGACTCGCTGCAGCGGGAAATGATGGACGACCCGCAATTGCAGCCGATGATCCAGCGCCTGATGCGCATTCACGTCACCGAGGAAGCCCGCCACATCCAGTTCGCCCGCGACGGCGCGCGCAAGCGGATGCGGGACATGCCGCGGCTCAACCGGTGGTGGATGGCCAACATGAACGGCCTTGGCGGGTACTTCTTCCGCTACCTGTTCAACAACCCGATCCCGTACGCACGCGTGGGTCTGGACGCGGCGCGGGGCCGCAAGCTGGCGCGCACCAGCCCGCACCGGGCCGAAGTGCACAAGGCCGGGTTCGCCCCGCTGGCGGCGTTTTTGACCGAGGTGGGGCTGCTGGGCCCGATCGCCCGCTACGGATGGAAGCGGACCAAATTCCTGTGAGCCCGCGGGGGGTCGCTGGTGTCGCCGTCGTCGGCTCGGGCGATGTCGCCCTGGCGATGGGGGCCGAGTTGGAAGCGGTCGGTGTCGACTTCGTCCGCCTCAAGGGCCACGAAGTCGTGGGCGCGACGTTCGACGACGACACCTGGAGCGTGCGGACCAGCGCCGGTGCGGCCGTGCCGGCGCACATCGTTGTCGCCGCGGACCGCGGGCCCTTCGTCCCGTGGCGGCCGGAGTTTGCCGGGGCCGCCGACTTTCGCGGGGCGTCGTTCCACGCCGCGGACCCGGACGTCCCGTTCGATCCCGCCGGCAAGCGGGTCGCCGTCGTCGGCACCGACGCCTCAGCCGGCTACCTCCTGGGCGCGCTGCGAGGCACGTCGGCGACGGTTACCGTCTTCCCGCATGCGCCGCGCTGGGTGGTCACGCGCCTGTCGCCCTGGGTGCCGCTGCGCACCGCGGCGCCGTTGCGCCGGCTGCGCGAGCGGGCGCGGCGCAGCGGGCCGACGGTGGTCCAGGCGCCGATCGACGCGCTGACGCCGTCGGGCGTGCGCACCGCCGACGGCGTCGAGCACCGCGTCGACGCCGTCGTCTACGGCACCGGGTTCGCCATCCCCGAGTCGGCGCCCGCGGTGGTCGGCGCCGGGGGGCTGTCCCTCCGCGAGGCCTGGCGCGACGGGATGGAGCCCTACCTGGGCATCGCCGTGCACGGGTTTCCCAACTACTTCTTCCTGGCCGGGCCCGATATCGGCATGCAGACCCGCTACATCGCCGACTGCGTGCGCCGGGTCGGCGACACCGGCCGCGCCGAGGTGCTGCGCAGCAGCCAGCGGGTGTTCAACGAACGCGCCCACCTGGGGCCGCCGGAGGTACACCCGCCGTCCAAGGCATTCGACCTGGGAACCGGCGACGACGAGGTTTACGGAGAGGTTTACGACGGCAGCGCGACACTGACGGTCGCCGACGCGCCGCATCCGGTGCGCGTGCGTCTGCGCGGCCACCTCGACCCGATCGACGGCCGCTACCACTGGCGGGGCACGGTGTTCGGGTCACTTCCCGACGACACGCTGCAGCGGGCGCGGGCGGCGACGCTGACCGTCGGCAAACACAGCGCACCCGCGCGCATCGCCGAGAGGACGCCGTGGGGCACGCACTCCATCGCCGGAGTCGGCGCCGCAGGATACCACCTGATTCGACCCTGACCTCTGCGATATTTCTTCGCTGTTGACAACCCTGGGATGCGGTTAGGCTGACCTATATCCACATTGGTTGTTGACCACGCGTCTCTAGTGGGTAATCCCCGTAAGTGACGCGAATAGCGGAGGGCAAGACACGGCGAGATCGAAATGTTCGACGTAGCAGGGGTCGGCGGATGGGGCTGGCAACGTCGTGGCACCTTCTTGACCCTGGTCCGAATCGCGGTGACCTCACCACAGGGGTTGAGCGCACCGCTTCAACCGTCCCGCCCGTCGGGAATGGTTAGCAGTAACTAGTGGTTTTGTGCCGCCGCGAGGCGGCACTTGTCGGGTATTGGCCAGGCAGTAGCTCGAGGAGCACGAGATGGAACGGGACGACAGGATGGGGCCGAGGTGAGTGCTATCGCCAATTCACCCAGTTCACTGGCCGTCGCATCGCGCACAGAACAGTCGGTGGTGGTACTGACCGTCGACGGTGTGCTGGACACCGCCAACTCGGCATCGCTCGTCGACAGCATCATGAAGGCCACCGTCGACGGGCCGCCCGCCGTCATCATCGACGTCACCGCGCTGCGCGTGCCCGAGGATGCCTCGTGGTCCCTGTTCCTCGGCGCGCGCTGGCAGGCCGACGCGCGGCCCGACATTCCGCTGCTGCTGGTCTGCGGCAACCGCACCAGCCGCGAGGCGATCGAGCGCACCGGAGTGTCGCGCCTCATGCCCGTCTACGCGACCGACAAGACGGCGTTGAAGGCCGTCGCCCGGCTTTCCCGCAACAAGGTCCGACGCGCGCAGGCGCAGCTGCCGGCCCATCTGACCAGCCTGCGCGAATCCCGCCAGCTGGTCCGCGAGTGGTTTACCGCGTGGTCGCAGCCCGGGCTGATCCCCGTCGCGCTGGTGGTGGTCAACGTCTTCGTCGAGAACGTGCTGGAACACACGGGCAGCAACCCGGTGCTGATGATCGAGTGCGACGGGCCGACCGCGACGATCGCGGTGTCCGACGCGAGCCCCACGCCCGCGGTGCGGCTGCCGTCGCCCAAAAAAGGAATCGACGTGTCCGGCCTGGCGATCGTCGCCGCGCTGTCGCGCGACTGGGGCAGCACGCCCCGGGCGTCGGGCAAGACCGTGTGGGCGGTCATCGGCCCCGAGAATCAGCTGTAGGCCGGCGGGCTTAATATCCTGACGTGCGATTCAGCTACGCGGAATCCCTGACCGACCCTTCGCATTACATCCCGCTGGCCAAGGCGGCCGACGAGGCCGGCTATCACAGCATGACGATCGCCGACAGCATCGCCTATCCCTTCGAATCCGACTCCAAGTACCCGTACACGCCCGACGGCAACCGGGAGTTCTTGGACGGCAAGGAGATCGTCGAGGCGTTTGTGCTGGCGGCGGCGTTGGGCGCCGTGACCACGCGGCTGCGGTTCAACTTCTTCGTCCTCAAGCTGCCGGTGCGGCATCCGGCGCTGACCGCCAAGCAGGCCGGTTCGCTGGCCGCGCTCACCGGCAACCGGTTGGGGCTCGGCGTCGGGACCAGCCCGTGGCCGGAGGACTACGAGCTGATGGGCATTCCGTTCGAGAAGCGCGGCAAGCGGATGGACGAATGCATCGAGATCGTCCGCGGCCTGACCACCGGCGAGTACTTCGAGTACCACGGCGAGTTCTACGACATTCCCAAGACGAAGATGAGTCCCGCTCCCACCGAGCCGATCCCGATCCTCGTCGGCGGCCACGCCGACGTGGCGCTGCGGCGCGCGGCCCGGCTGGACGGGTGGATGCACGGCGGCGGCAGTTCACCTGAGGAGCTGGACCGACTTATCGCCCGCGTCAAGAAGTTTCGCGCGGAGGAGGGGGCGTCGGGGCCGTTCGAGATTCACGTCATCTCGATGGACGCCTACACCGTCGACGGCGTCAAGCGGCTGGAGGACCAGGGCGTCACCGACTGCATCGTCGGGTTCCGCTACCCCTACATCAAGGGGCCCGACCCCGAGCCGTTGGAGAAGAAGCTGCGCAACCTGCAGCGCTACGCCGACAAGGTGATGTCGAGCTTCACATAGGCCTACATGGGGTCCCACTTCGGGGCGCGCTTCTCCTGGTGCGCCCTGGCGGCCTCGGCCGGATTGTTGGTGAAACCCGTCAGCATCTGGGTGCGGTTCTCCAGTTCGATCGCGTGCCGCAGACTCGGCGCGTCCAGCGCCGCGTTGAGCCCAACCTTGGTCTGCCACACGCCGAATGCGTTGTTCGCCGCGATCTCCCTGGCCTTGTCGAGGGCCTTGGGAATGAGGTTGTCGGCCGCGACCACCTCGTGCACCAGCCTGAGGCTGTGGGCCTCGTAGGCGTCGATGATGCGGCCGGTCAGCATGAGTTCGCGCGCCACGCCGGCGCCGACGATCTTGGGCAGCAGGTAGCTGGTGCCCATGTCCATCGACGAGAAGCCGGCCTTGATGAACACCGAACCGAAGCGGGCGTTTTCGGAGGCGATCCGGATGTCGGAATGCAGCGCGAACGCCAACCCGCCGCCGACGGCGACACCGTTGACCGCGGCGATCACCGGGATCGGCAGCTCGTATTGGCGCAGGTAGAGATCGGCGAGTCGGACCTGTGCGTCGTAGCTGGTCTTGTATGGCGGTTGGGTCCGCGGTTTCGTCCAGGGCTCGCCTTGGCCGCTGAGGTCGGCGCCGGCGCAGAATCCGCGTCCGGCTCCGGTCAGGATCGCGACCCGGTAGTCGCCGTCGCTCAGCGCCGTCAGCGCGTCGTCCATGGCGTTGATCAGCGCACCGTCGATGGCGTTGAGACGTTCCGGACGGTTCAGCGTGATCAGGGCGATCTGGTCCTCGAGCGTTTCGAGTTCGACGGCAGCCATCTCCGCACCGTAGGTGACGGTGCTGCGGGACCCGCAGGCGGGCGGCTCAGAAACATGCGGAGTGTTGCCCGGCGGGCAAAATCTTCACCCCAAATGTGCTGTGCCGCATGGGACTAGCTCGACGCGGTCAGGTCGGTGGTGGCCGGGCCCTCCAGCAGGGTGCCGTCGGGGGCGAACCGCGATCCGTGCAGCGGGCACTCCCAGGCTTGGTCGGCGTCGTTCCAGTTGACGATCCCGCCGAGGTGCGGGCACACCGGCGACACCGTGCGCTCCACGCCGTCGACCCGGGACCTGGCTTCCAGGTGCCACGGCGGTCCGCTGACCACGCCGCCCTCGTCGTCCCCGGGACTGCGGCTGAGCCAGCGCGTCGCCGGTGTGATCCAGCCGCGGCCGAGGTTCAGCCCGACTTCGAGATTGGACTGCATGGCGGTGACCAGACCCGACAGCTCATGCCGGCTCCAGCTGGCGAACGCACTGGCCCAATCCATCCGTCCGCCCAGGATCCGGCTGGACAACGCCAATGCCGCCGCCGGGCCGTTCGTCATCCCCCACTTGTTGAATCCCGTTGCAATGAAGATGCTTTCGACGTTCGGCAAGATGGGGCCGACGTACGGCAATTCGTCGATCGGGGTGTAGTCCTGCGCGGACCAGAAATGCGTCTGCACCGCGCCCGGATAGTGCTGACGAGTCCACGAGGACAGCTCGTCGAGCGCCTTGGACGGGCTCTTGCTGCGCCCAACGGTGTGTCCCGCGCCGCCGACGATCAGCAATTCGCCGTCGGCCACGGGTGCATAGCGCACCGAACGCGTCGGCGAATCGGTCGAGATCATCATCGGCCGCGTGAGGCTTCCGGGAACCTTGAACGCCAGGCAATAGGAGCGTTGGGGCTTCACCCGCGCGAAGTAACCGCCGCGATCCAGGATCGGTATCCCGGTGGCCAGGACCAGCTGTGCGGCGTGCACGTCGACGTCCTGCCGCGACTCGTCGTTGACGACGACCCGCACCCCGTCGCCGCGCGTGGACACGCTGCGCACCCGCGCATGCTCGACCAGCCGCCCGCCGTGCCCGAGGAACTCGACGACCAGCGAATCCAGGAACCGCATCGGGTCGAACTGCGCCTGCCCGGCCAGCCGCACTCCGCCGTGGTAGGGAAACGGCACATCGGCGTCGTCCTCCCAGGTGACATCCAGTCCCGCCGCCGTGCATGCCTTGAATTCGGCGCGTGCGGCCGCGACGCCCTTGCTGGACTGGGCATAGGTGTAGGCGTCCTCGCGCTGAACCGCCACCCCGCTGGCCGCGCAGTGCTCAAGCACCCATTCCATGCCTTCGCGGTTGCCGTCGAGGTAGGCGCGGGCGGTGTCTCTGCCGTGCCGGTGCAAGACCTTCGACAGGTGGGTGGCCTGTAGCAGGCTGATCTTGGCGGTCGTGTTCCCAGTGGCGCAGGCGCCGACGGTGCGCGCCTCCAGCACCAACACATCTTTGCCGGCGCGCGCCAACAGCGCCGCGGTGGTCAGGCCGGTGATGCCGGCGCCGACTACGACGACGTCCGCGGAAGCCGGGCCGCTGTCAAGCGCGCCTGCGGTCCAAGGTTTTTCGGTGCGATCGGCAAGCCATAGCGAAGTCACTCGTTGCTTCGTACCCCCAACTCCCGCCGACAAACGAATTTCGCGGTCGACGTTTCGATGCACCGATTTAGGCAATCCGCGCATTATCACCTTTAAATCAGCCTGGGAGTCCACATGCCTGCAGCCCGCAAGCCCTCACAATCCGCGCCGCGCCGCGCCAGCGCGACGGGCGCCCCTCTTGATGGCGAGGGTCCCGACGCCGATCCCCGCACCCAGCAAGGCGAATACCTGACCACCGCCCAAGGTCTGCGACTGCCCGACACCGACCATTCGCTCAAGGCCGGCACCCGCGGTCCCAGCCTGCTGGAGGACTTCCATCTGCGCGAAAAGATCACGCATTTCGATCACGAGCGCATCCCGGAGCGCGTCGTGCACGCGCGGGGCGCCGCCGCGCACGGCGTCTTCGAGGCGTACGGCAATGCCTCGGACTACACCCGGGCGGACTTCCTGGCGCGCAAAGGCAAGAAGACCGACGTGTTCTGCCGCTTCTCCACGGTGCTCGGCTCGCGCGGCTCCGCCGACACGGTCCGTGACACCCGCGGCTTCGCGGTGAAGTTCTACACCAGCGAAGGCAATTTCGACTTGGTGGGCAACAACATTCCGGTGTTCTTCATTCAGGACGGCATCAAGTTCCCGGACATCATCCATGCCGGCAAGCCGCACCCCGACCGGGAGATCCCGCAGGCACAGTCCGCGCACGACACCTTCTGGGACTTCGTCTCCCTGCACACCGAAGCCACTCACCACGTCTTCTGGAACATGAGCGACCGCGGCATCCCGCGCTCCTTCCGCACCATGGAAGGGTTCGGCGTGCACACCTTCCGACTGGTCAACCGCAAGGGCAAGACCACCTTGGTCAAGTTCCACTGGAAGCCCGCGGCGGGCGTGCACTCTCAGGTATGGGAAGAAGCGCAGATCACCGCCGGCTGTGACCCCGACTTCCACCGTCGCGACATGGCCGATGCGATCGACGCGGGCGCCTTCTTCGAATATGAACTCGGGATTCAGGTCATTCCCGACGACGGCACCGAGACCTACGAGGGAATCGACCTGCTCGATCCGACGAAACTCGTCCCGGAGGAACTGGTTCCGGTGACGCTCATCGGCAAGATGACGCTGAACCGCAACCCGACCAACTATTTCGCGGAGACCGAGCAGGTGGCGTTTCACACCGGGAATCTCGTTCCCGGCATCGAACCGACCAATGACCCACTGATGCAGGCGCGGTTGTTCTCCTACCTCGACACCCAACTGACCCGGCTCGGCGGACCGAATTTCGCCCAGTTGCCGATCAACCGGCCGCACTGCCCGGTCAACGACATGCTGCGCGACGGCATGCACCAGACCGCGATCCACAAAGGCCTGGCGCCTTACCGCCCCAACAGCATTGACGACGGCGAGCCCAAGGTGGCCGATGCGGGTGACGGTGGGTATGTGCAGACGCCCCGCAAGATCGAGGGCGCGGCCGTCCGGGAGAACCCGGTGTCCTTCGAGGATCACTTCAGCCAGGCGGCGACGTTCTACCGCAGCCTGAGCCGCGTCGAACAACTGCACCTGATCGAGGCCTTCACCTTCGAACTCGGCAAGTGCTACGAGCAGGCCATCAAGGAGCGCGAGCTGGAAGTGCTGGCCAACGTGGACACCGAACTGTGTGAGCAGGTCGCCGCAGGGCTGGGATTGCCTGCGCCGAAAGGCAAACCGCCCACCGACGTCGTGGCCTCGCCGGCGCTGTCGCAGGTCTATGTGGAACCCGGACCGGTGGCGGGTCGCAAGGTCGGCATCATCGCCGATGCCGGGTCCGATCTGGCGGGCGTCTCGAAACTGATCAAGGCGGTCCTCGCGGCCGGCGCCGTGCCCCTGCTCACCGCGCCGGTGGGCGGACAACTCAAGTCGGGCCGACGCACCGAAGTCGTGGAGCGCACGCTGCTGACCGCGCGGTCGATCGAGTTCGACGCGGTGGTCGTCGCCGCGGGCACCGCCCCGAACGGCGACATCAAGCTGGTGACCTTGCTGCAGGAGGCTTTCCGCCATTGCAAACCACTGGCAGCCTGGGGCGACGGTGCCGCCGTCCTGCAGTCAGCCGGTATCTCCCCGGGCGATCCCGGGGTGCTGATCAGCGACGACGTCGACAAGAAATCGATCGCGGCCCTGGTGGCGGCGCTCGGCATGCACCGGGTGTGGGACCGGGCTCCGGCGGTCATGGCCTCGGCGGTCCCGCCCGCCAAGCCGAAGTGAGCTGTGATGCGTCACTTGGTCAGCAGCGCACGGACGGCCCGGTTCGCCGTCCGTCGCGGCCACCCTCGCCAGCCGTCGGCGGCAAGCGCGGCGTTGGCGGCGTTGCGGCCGCACGCGCCGTGCACCGACCCGCCCGGGGTGGCCGACGCGCTGCCCAGGTAGAGCCGCTCGATCGGCGTTTCGGCCCGGCCCATGCCGGGGGCGGGACGAAAGATCAGCATCTGCTGTAATTGCGCGGTCCCGCCGTTGAGTGCGCCGCGATGCAGGTTTGCGTCGTCGGCTTCCAGATCCGACGGGCGCTGCACGAACCGGTGCAGCACGCGGTCACCGAATCCTGGCGCGTGCTCTTCGATGACGTCGTCCACCGATTTCGCCAGCCGTTCCGCCGACCCGTCGTCGTCCACGTTGCGCGGCAGGTGCGTGTAGGCCCATACGCTTTCGGTGCCCTCGGGTGACCTGCTGGGATCCGCGGTCGTGGTCTGTCCGAGCAGCATGAATGGGCGCTCGGGCACCGCCCGGGTGTTGAGGTCGGCCATCCATCGCACCAGGCCGTCTCCGTCGGCACCGAGATGAACGGTGCCGACGCCATGCAGGCCCTCGGCCCGCCACGGAATGTGGCCGTCCAGCGCGTAGTTGACTTTCACCACGGGCGGATCCCAGACGTAATGCTCGAGATCGCTCAGCAGGGAGTTGGGCAGCGTTTCCGCGGGCACCATCTCGCCGAACAACCGCGGCGCCGCCACGTCGGCGATGACCGCACGGCGGGCCTTGACCGTCCGCCCTTCCCGGGTGCTCACCCCGACCGCGCGGCCGGCCCGCACCTGGATGCGGGACACGTTGTGTCCGCACTCAATTCGGGCGCCGGCGGACGACGCGCGCCGCATCAGGGCCGCGGTCAGCTGGCCGGAACCACCGACCGGCACCGGCCAGCCGCAATCTTGGGCGAGCATGGTCATCAGGAAGCCCATCGCGCCACTACCGGGCGCGTCGAGAGGTATGTCCGCGTGCATGGCGTTGCCCAGCAGCAGCACTCGCGGCGCCTCACCCGCGAAGAGCCGATCGACCATGGTGTTGGCCGGTTGCACCATCAGATTGGCGAGGCGGATTGCCTCCGCGGTACCAAGCTTCGCGAGCAGCCGGGTCAGCGGCAGCAGCGGCGGAAAGGGCGCCAACATCGCGTTGAGCAGCGGCGTCTTGATCTTCTCCCACAGTTCCACGACCCGCCACCAATTGTCGCCGTCGCCAGGCTCCCGACGCTCGAACTCCGCTGCAGTGCGCGCCGGATCGCGGTAAATGATCGGCGGGTCCTGGTCGGTCGCGCTGCGCGGATGACCCACCACCGCCGGTGCATGCGACCACCGCAGCCCGTGGTCCTCCAACTGCAGCGCGGCCATCGCCGGTGAGGCCACGGTCATCGGATAGAACGAGCTGAACAGATCGACGACGTAGCGCGGCATCAACTCTGCGCTCCGCACCGCGCCCCCGGGTTCGGGCTGCGCCTCCAGCACCAGCACGTCCCAGCCGGCATCGGCAAGCATCGACGCCGCGACCAACCCGTGGTGTCCGGCTCCGATGACGACGGCGTCGACGGCCTCGCTCATGGCTATTCGACCTGGCTGGGCTGCAGACCCTCGGCGAGCGCCGCCAGGCGCCACAGACATTCCCGGTTGCGCGGATACACAGCCAGCAGCGCCAACCGCTCCGGCATCAGGCTCGCCGGCCCGGTGACCGGCACCTCGATCATCTCGATCCGGCATCCGTCCGCAATGTCACTGAGCCGCAGGGTGATCCGGGCGGCGCCGAAGAGCCCGACCCGTGCCTTGAGGACCAGCTCTTCGCCCGGGGTACAGCTTTCGACCTCAGTCTGGTCATTGACGACCAACGGCCAGACTCCGACCGAATGTCTTATCGTCGAGCCCGGTTCCGGCCAGTCCGACCCGACGGCACGGGTCCGACTGTTGCCGACGACCCACTGCGAATACGTCCATCCGTTCGCCAGCACGTCCCAGACACTTTGGCGGGACGCCGACACGTCCCGGGTCGTGGTCAAGGCACTGGTCAGAGTCATGGGGAATCCTTTCGCGGTAGAACCACCCCTGCGGGATACCCCGTGTGCCGGAAAGTAGTGCTGCCCGCAACGGATCGGCCGCATCGAGCCTGCACAGGCGGCATCCAGCCTGCGGTAGCGGCGCAAAAACCTGGGCGCAGCAGGCCACGGACGCAGGATCGATGCGACGTCGGCCCTGGATATGCAGAAGTGACGCGTGGGGCAAACGGGGAACAGCCCCTTACGAAGACCGCTTGGCCAGCCAATCCGCCTGCATCACCAGCAACGCCAGCACCTCCAACTGCGGCGTCGAGGGATCGAGTTCGCGGTACCGCTGGTAAATGTTGACGACCACCCGCTCGGCGTCCAGCCAGGTCGCGTACTCGCCGAGATCAATGGTGTCCGCGCATTCGGACCACGACAGCCCGCGACGATACGCATCCTCGGCCTGCTCGGATACGTGCGCGAGATAGCCGCGGACACCGCGAATTCCGTCCGGATCGGTAACCGGACCGTGCCCGGGCACCACGATCGGCGCGTCCAGGGCGATCATCGCGTCACACGCCGCGATCCAGTTCGCGATCGGCCCGGCCCACACGATCGGCGTGCACCCGATGAACAGCAGGTCCCCGCCGAACAGCACCCCGGCGTCGGGCACATGCACCACCGAGTCCGCGGCGGTATGCGCCGGACCCAGGTTCAGCAGGTCCACCCGTCGGCCACCGACGTCGATGCTGAGTTCCCGATCGAAGGTGACATCGGCGTTGCGCACCTTGATGCCGCTGAAGTCGAAGTGCCCGAAGCGTTCTCGCGCATACGGCGTCGCGACCGGCCCCAGGTTGCCGGTCTGCGTCATGGCCAGCATCTCCGGCGGCATGCCGTGCGCAATCTCCTCGGCCGTCCCCGCGGCGGCGATGATCCGCACCGACGGGTCCAGCAGCTGGTTGCCGTGCGTGTGGTCGCCGTTGGAGTGGGTGATCAACGCGTCGGTGATCGGCGCCCCGGCGGTGATCGACCGCATCGCGTCCAGCATCTCGCGGGTCAGCGCCAGATCGAACAACGTGTCGACCAGCAGCGCCGCCCCATCCCCGGCGACCAGGCCGGCGTTGCTCCAGCCGTATCCCCCGTCGGGCAGCGTCCACGCCCACACCCGGGAGCCCACCTCGTGCAGCCCGCGCGTGTACGGCACCAGCGCGCGCGCCCTGTTGACCCGGCCGGGCGCCGGCGCGGCATCGGGGTTGGGCCGCGGCGCCAACGGGTGCGGCGCGCTGGTGGCGCGTACGGTCTGCCGCGTCTCCCCCAGCCCCTGCACTTGCAGCGTGACGACGTCGCCGTCGTGCAGCCAGCCCGGAAACGATTCCAGCGCAGTAAGACTCAAGTGCTCGACGAGCGTGCAGGTGGGCACCGTGCCGGAGCCGAAGACGTCGCCGGGGCGCAGTGTGACCCCGCGCGAGGCATAGGAGATGACCTCGCCGAAGGTCCAGTCCATCTGCGCGGTAGACCCCGAACCGACGACGGCGTCGTTGACCAGCGCGGTCACCTGCAGGTCCAGCCGGCCGTCTCGGCGGTACTCGGCGAGCTCGTCGGGCGTCACCAGCCAGGGCCCCAGCGTGACCCCGCTGTCCTTACCCTTGGCCTGCCCGATCGCCAGCTGGCCCTCCAGCTGCTGCAGGTCGCGCGCGGACCAGTCGTTGAAGATCATGTAGCCGACGATGGCTTGTTCGGCCTCCTCGACGGTCAGGTCCGCGCCGGTCACGCCGATTACCGCGGCGATCTCCAATTCGAAGTCCTGCCAGGCGCTTCCGGGCGCCCTCGGCACGTCGTCGTAGGGCCCGAAGACGGTGGCCGGACAGGCGAAGTAGAAGGCGGGGATGCGGTACCAGGTGTCGGCGAGGACCCGACCGCCGCCCATCGCAGCCTGGCAGTTGCGCATGTGGTCCAGAAAGCACAGCGAGTCGCGGATCGACGGCGGACGCGGGATCGGCGCCCGCAGCGTCACGCTGGACAGCGGCACCGTCTCCGCGCCGCTGAGCGCCTCCTCACCCGCCAGGCGCAGCCCGTCGGCGCCGCGGCCGATCAACCCGAGCAGCGTCAGGTCCGGCGCCACCGGGTGGATCGTGTCGCCGGCGAGTACGCCGGCGCGTTCCGAACCTTGGTCGTGAGGCCCTCGATACGTAACCCACTTCATTCGCGCACCACCTCGTTCGGTTTCTTGTCCGGCCGCAACCCGCGCCAACTCGGTTGACGCAGTCGGTTATCCGGGGTCCATTCGCTGTAGCGAACCTCCCCGACCAGAACCGGTTCGACGAAGGTAACCCGCTTGGCGTCGGCCGCGGCCAGCGGGGCGTCGAACGGCGACGTGTCGGTGTGCAGCGGCGCCAGCGTCGCCTTGAGGTGGGCCAGGTCGCGCTCGGTGAACCCGGTGCCCACCCGGCCCGCGAACCGCAGGCCCCCGCCCGACGGGATGCCGACCAGCAGCGCGCCGATGCCGCTGCTGCGCCCGCCTTCGCCCTGCCGCCAGCCGCCGACGACGACTTCCTGCGTGTTCCAGTGCTTGTCCTTCACCCACGACGCCGAGCGCCGGCCCGGCTGATACGTGGAGTCGCGCCGCTTGGCGACCACGCCCTCCCAGCCGTGCTCACTCGAGTACTGCAGCGCCTCGGCGCCGTCGCCGGGCAGTAGCGCGGGAACGACGAGATCGGTGCCGGCGGCCAGGGTCTCCAGCAGCTTGCGGCGGTCGGAGTAGCGGGCCCGCAGCAGCGACCGGCCGTCCAGGTGCAGCAGGTCGAACGCCCAGAATTCGATGCGGGTGGCGCGCACCCGGTTCTGCATCTCGTTGAAGCTGGGTACGCCGGCCTTGTTCAGCGCCACTACCTCGCCGTCAAGGACGACGTGGTGGTCGGCCAAACCCTTTGCCAACGACGCCAATTGAGGGTATTCGCGGGTGACGTCGCGGCCGCTGCGGGACTTCAGCCGCGCGTCGCCGCGGTCGGCGTCGACCAGCAGTCGGTAGCCGTCCCACTTGCCCTCGAAGGCCCACTGGCCCGCCTTCATGGCGGCCACCGACCCGTGGGTGGCCAGCATCGGGGCGATCTCGTCGAAGTCGAAGACCTTCTGGTCCTTCATCCGGTGCGCCAGCCACTGATCGCCGTTCGTCTGGATCAGCGCGTAGCGCCCCGAGATCCGGCTGCCGCGTAGGTTGACGATCACTTCGTCACTGTTGAACTTCTCGGCCTCGTATGTACCGGAGTCCCAGATGATCACCTTGCCGGCGCCGTACTCGCCCTTCGGGATGCTGCCCTCGAACGTGCCGTACTCCAGCGGATGGTCCTCGGTGTGCACCGCGAGGTGGTTCACCGCCGTCGTCTCCGGCAGGTTCTTGGGCACCGCCCAGGACACCAGCACGCCGTCGCGCTCCAGCCGGAAGTCATAGTGCAGCCGCCGGGCGTGGTGCTCCTGGATGACAAACGTATTGTCGTGTCCGGTAACGGGTTTGGCCCGAGGAACGGGTTCGGGGGTCTTTGTCGCGTCGCGCATGCTGCGGTACTTGGACAGCCGGTCGGGGGCGCCGGCGTCGTCGTCCAGCCCGGCCAGCAGATCGCCGTCGCGCTGTACCCGGGACAGCACCTCGTCGTAGCCGAGTTGGCCCAGCGCGGGGTCGTCGAGCTCGGCCCAGGTTCGCGGGGCGGCGACGGTGGGGTGTTCGCGGCCGCGCAACGAATACGGCGCGATGGTGGTCTTCGAGCCGCTGTTCTGGCTCCAGTCCAAGAACACCTTGCCGGCCCGCAGGCTCTTGGTCATGGTGGACGTCACCAGCTTGGGCATCGTCTTTTCCAGTTGCTGCGCAACGCGTTTGGCCAGCACGGTGGCGCCCTTGCTGCTCACCGGCTCGTCCAGGCGGGCATACAGGTGCAGGCCCTTGCTGCCGCTGGTGAGGGGGAGGGTGGTGAGCCCGATGTCGGCGATCAGGTCCCGCACGGCGCGGGCCACGGTGGCCAGCTGCGCCATGGTCACGCCGTCACCGGGGTCCAGGTCGAACACCAATCGCGTTGCCGGGCCTTGATTTAACCGCTCCCCCTGACGGGTCCACTCGCTGACGAAGCGCCACTGCGGCACGTGCACTTCCAGCGCCGCCTGCTGGGCGATCCAGGCCAGGGCGGCGGGGCTGTCGATGATCGGATAGGTGGTGGTGCCGGAGCGGTGGGTGATGCTGGCGCGCGGCAGCCACTCCGGCGCCGAGGACGCCAGCTGCTTTTCGAAGAACGACGCCTGCTCGACCCCGTTGGGCCAGCGCTTGCGGGTCGCGGGACGCCCGGCGATGTGCGGCACCATCACGTCCGCGATGCGGGTGTAGTAGTCGAACACGTCCTGCTTGGTGGTGCCGGTCGCCGGATACAGCACCTTGTCCGCATTGGTCAGCTTCACCCGCTGCCCCTGCGTTGCCATGGTTTTAAACGTACTGCCGGTACCGTCCTAGGGATGGTTGGGCTGGCGCCGAACTATGACCGCGACGGCCTGGGCATCGGCATCGTGCACATCGGCGTGGGCGGATTCCACCGCGCACACCAGGCCATGTACATCGACCGGCTGCTGCGACGGGGGCTGGCGCGGGAGTGGGCGATCTGCGGGTTGGGCGTGATGCCGGCCGACCGCCGGATGCGCGACGTGCTGCGGGCCCAGGACGGCCTGTACACCCTGGTCCTCGAGCACCCCGACGGCCACCGCGACGCCCAGGTGATCGGCTCGATCGTCGACTGCCGGTACGCGCCGGACGATCCGCAGGACGCCATCGAGCTGCTGGCCGCGCCGAGCACCCGGATCATCTCGCTGACCGTCACCGAGGGCGGCTACCAGGTCAGGGACCGCGCGTCGGTGTTCGGCCTGATCGCCGAGGCGCTGGCCCGACGCCGCTCCCGCGGCGTCGCCGCGCCGACGGTCGTGTCGTGCGACAACATCGAGCACAACGGCGTCGTCGCGCGCCAGGCCGTCGTCGCGCACGCGGAACTCGCTGGCCTCGACCTGGCCGACTGGGTCGCCGAACACTGCCGCTTCCCGTGTTCGATGGTGGACCGCATCACCCCGGTCACCACCCCCGAGATCGCGGCCGGGGTCCGGCGCGATTTCGGCGCCGCCGACGAGTGGCCGGTGGTCGCCGAGTCCTTCACCAGCTGGGTGCTCGAGGACGACTTCGCCGACGGCCGGCCGCCGCTCGAGGAGGCCGGAGTGCTGCTGGTCGACGACGTGGGTCCGTATGAGGCGATGAAACTGCGGCTGCTCAACGCGGGCCACCAATGCCTGTGCTACTTCGCCTGGCTGTGCGGGTACCGCCTGGTGCACGACGCCGCGCGCGACCCGTTGTTCGCCGAATTCCTGTTGGCGTACTTCGATTCCGAGGCCATGCCGACGCTGCGCCCGGTGCCCGGCATCGACCTGCCGGCGTACTCGCGCGAACTCGTCGAGCGGTTCGCCAACCCCGGCGTGCGCGACACCGTGGCCCGGCTGTGCGCGTACTCGTCGGACCGCATCCCGAAGTGGCTGCTGCCGGTGATCCGCGACAACCTGGCCGGCGGCGGACACATCCGCCTGGCGTCGGCGACGGTGGCCAGCTGGGCCCGCTACGCCGAGGGCGTCGACGAGGGGGGCGAACCGATCGAGGTCGTCGACAACCTGGCGGACACGCTGGTGCCGATCGCGCAGTCCCAGCGGGTGCGGCGCAGCGCGTTCATCGAAAACGAGGCGGTGTTCGGCAACCTCGCCCGGGTCCCGCGATTCGTGCAGGCGTATCGCTGGGCGCTGGACTCGTTGCACACCCGCGGGGCGCGGGCGACGCTGGAGGTGTTGCTGCACGGGGAGGGCTCATGAGCCGCGGACTGGTGATCGGGGAAGCGCTGATCGACACCGTCGACGGCCGCGAGCACGTCGGCGGCAGCCCGCTCAACGTGGCCGTCGGGCTGGCGAGGCTGGGCCGCGGCGTCGACTTCCTCACCCGCATCGGCGACGACGCCGCCGGCCGTCGCATCGTCGATTACGTCGAATCCGCGGGCGCACAAATGATTCCGGGCAGTGTGGTCGCGGAGCGGACGCCGACCGCGGCCGCGACCGTCGGCCCGGACGGGGCGGTCAGCTACGCGTTCGACCTGGACTGGCAGCTGGCCGGGACGCCGCCGGTGCCCCCGCCGCTGTTCGTGCATACCGGGTCCATCGCCGCGGTGCGGGAGCCGGGTTGTTTAGCCGTCGCGGCCCTACTCGACGCCTACCGCGTCTCGGCCACGCTGACCTTCGACCCCAACGTGCGACCGTCGCTGCTCGCCGACCGGAACCTGGCGCGGACGCGCGTCGAGCATCTCGTCGAGCGCAGCGACATCGTCAAGGCCAGCGACGAGGATCTGCGCTGGCTCGCGCCCGACCAACCGCCGGAGCTGACGGCGCGGACCTGGCTGGCATCCGGCCCCGCCCTGGTGGTGCTGACCAGCGGCGATCGGGGTTCGCTGGGGTTCTGTGCGGCGGGCTCGGCTTCGGCGCCGGCGCGGACCGTTCAGGTGGTGGACACCGTCGGGGCCGGCGACGCGTTCATGGTCGGGCTGCTCGACGCGCTGTGGGATGTGTTGGGCGGGTCGCGGCGCGCCGCGCTGCGCGCGATCGGCCTGGACGCGCTGGCGGGGGCGCTTGCGGCCGCGAGCGCTTCGGCGGCGCGGGCGGTCGCGCGGGCCGGCCCCTAGGGCGAGCAGACACAAAAGCCCCGGCACGCCCGGCGTGTCGGGTGCTTTTGCGTCTGGTCGCCGTCCAGTGGGCATACTGACACCATGCGCTCCATCTGGAAGGGTTCGATCGCCTTCGGCCTGGTCAACGTCCCGGTCAAGGTGTACAGCGCCACCGAAGACCACGACATCAAGTTCCACCAGGTGCACGCGAAGGACAACGGGCGCATCCGCTACAAGCGGGTCTGCGAGGTGTGCGGCGAAGTCGTCGAATACAGCGACCTGGCCCGCGCCTACGAATCCGACGACGGCCGGATGGTGATCATCACCGACGACGACATCGCCACCCTGCCCGAAGAGCGCAGCCGCGAGATCGAGGTGCTCGAGTTCGTCCCGGCCAGCGAGGTCGACCCGATGTTGTTCGACCGCAGCTACTTCCTGGAGCCGGATTCCAAGTCGTCCAAATCGTATGTGCTGCTGGCCAAGACGCTCGCCGAGACGGACCGGATGGCGATCGTGCATTTCACGCTGCGCAACAAGACGCGGCTGGCTGCCTTGCGCGTCAAGGACTTCGGCAAGCGTGACGTGATGGTGATCCACACCCTGTTGTGGCCCGACGAGATCCGCGACCCCGATTTTCCCGTGCTGGACAAGAAGGTCGACATCAAGCCCGCGGAGCTCAAGATGGCCGGGCAGGTGGTCGAGTCCATGGCCGACGACTTCGATCCCGACCGCTACCACGACGACTATCAGGAGCAACTGCAGGAGCTGGTGGACGCGAAACTCGAAGGCGGAGAAGCATTTACCGCCGAGGAGAAACCCACCGAGCTGGACGAGACCGAGGACGTGTCGGACCTGCTCGCCAGGCTGGAAGCCAGCGTGAAGGCCCGCTCGGGCGACACCAAGCCGGCAAAGAAGTCTGCGGCAAAGAAGGCGCCCGCGAAAAAGACACGCTCGAGACAGGCTGCAAAGTCCTAACAAACACGACTGCGATTCCCCTATGCTCAGTCATGCCGATCGTTAACTTAGGAGTCACGTGAAGTTCACTCGATCTGGCGCCGCGGTCAGTCTGGTGGTTGCCAGCGCACTCGTGTTGTCGGCTTGTGGGGGTAGTTCGAACACGCCGTCAGCGTCGAAGTCCAGCACCCCCGCGGTGCCGGTGAGCTGCGGCGGCAAGAAGAAGATCCTCGCCGCCGGCTCGACCGCGCAGAAAAACGCGATCGAACAGTTCGTCTACGCCTACATCCACGCCTGCCCCGGCTACACGCTGGACTACAACGCCAACGGCTCCGGCGCGGGGATCAAGATGTTCCTCGGCGGCCAGACCGACCTGGCGGGCTCGGACTCGCCGATGGATCCGGCGAAGGGTGAACCCGACAACGCGCAGGGCCGCTGCGGGTCGCCCGCCTGGGACCTGCCGGTGGTCTTCGGCCCCATCGCCGTCACCTACAACCTCAATGGCGTGCACTCGCTGAACCTCGACGGCCCCACCATGGCAAAGATCTTCAACGGCGCCATCACCAAGTGGGACGACCCGGCGATCAAGGGGTTCAACAACGGCACCAACCTGCCGTCGACCCCCATCCACGTGGTCTTCCGGTCCGACGAGTCCGGCACCACGGACAACTTCCAGAAGTACCTGGACGCGGCGTCCAACGGCGCATGGGGCAAAGGTGCCGGAAAGGTGTTCAAGGGGGGCGTCGGCGAGGGCGCGGCCGGCAATGACGGCACGTCGCACGCCCTGAAGCAGACCGACGGCTCGATCACCTACAACGAATGGTCGTTCGCCGAGGGCCACCAACTGGACAAGGTCCAGGTGATCACGTCGGCGGGTTCCGAGCCGGTGCCGATCACCCCCGAGACGGTCGGCAAGACCATCCAGGGAGCCGGATTCAAGGGCCAGGGCAACGACATGGTCGTGGACACGTCGACGTTCTACAAGCCGAGTCAGCCCAACGCCTACCCGATCGTGCTGGTGACCTACGAGATCGTGTGCTCGAAGTACCCGGACACCCCGACCGGCACCGCGGTACGCGCCTTCATGCAGGCGACGATCGGCGACGGCCAGAACGGGTTGCAGGAGTTCGGCTACATCCCGCTGCCGGCCTCGTTTCAATCCAAGCTGGTGGCGGCGGTCAACAGCATCTCCTAGTCGCCTGAATTCATAAGCGCCCCAACGTATTCAGTCGGACCCGGTAGGGTGTGCGACTATACACACCGACGGAAACTGTTTGGAGCGTTGTCACGATTGTCTGAGAGTAGAGCGATTCTGTTGGCGCATTGGTCGCCAACGATTTACCGTGTGGTAACCATCGGTTGTCCGAGGGCCGGTCATGGCTGGTTGGAGCGGGTGGCGGGCGAAGGGAGCGTCGACGGTGAGTAACGCCGTTTCGCGGGTGGGATCTTTGTTCGGGCCTTATCAACTGGTGCGCCTGATCGGCCGCGGCGGGATGGGTGAGGTCTACGAGGCCGAGGACACCCGCAAGGGCCGGGTGGTGGCCGTCAAGCTGATTTCACCGCAGTTCTCCAGCGACCCGGTGTTCCGCCAGCGCATGCAGCGCGAAGCCGACACGGCGGGACGGCTCACCGAGCCGCACATCGTGCCGATCCACGACTACGGCGAGATCGACGGCCAGTTCTACGTGGAGATGCGGCTGATCGACGGGGTCTCGCTGCGCTCGGTGCTGCAACAGTTCGGTCCGCTGAACCCGCCGCGGGCGGTGGCGATCATTCGCCAGGTGGCCGCCGCGCTGGACGCCGCCCACAGCGCCGGCGTCACACACCGCGACGTCAAGCCGGAAAACATCCTGATCACCAACGACGACTTCGCCTACCTGGTCGACTTCGGCATCGCCCGCGCGGCCTCGGACCCCGACATCACCCAGACCGGAACCGCGGTGGGCACCTACAACTACATGGCCCCGGAGCGATTCAGCGACAACCAGGTCACCTACCGCGCCGACATCTACGCGCTGGCCTGCGTGCTCGACGAGTGTCTGACGGGCTCGCCGCCGTACGGCTCGGCCCAGAGCGTCGAGCGGCTGATCGCCTCGCACCTGATGGAGCCCGCCCCGCGGCCCAGCCAGCTACGGCCCGGGCGAGTGCCCGCCGCCCTGGACGACGTGATCGCCAAGGGCATGGCGAAGAACCCGCTGGACCGCTATCTGAGCGCCAGCGATCTGGCCAGCGCGGCCCACGACGCGCTGACCACGTCCGAGCAGCGGCAGGAGGCAACCATCCTGCGGCAGGGCGACAACGCGACGCTGATGGCCCCCGTCGTCGACCCGAGCCTGGGCCCCCTGGCGAATTACAGCAGCTCGGGTTCGATGCCGCAGCACGCGTCGGGCGCCTACCCGCAGCAACAGTCCGGCCCGTACCCACAGCAGTTTTCCGGGCCCTACCCGCAGCAGCCCTCGGGCGCCCACCCGCAGCAGACCTCGGGTGCTTACCCGCAGCAGACTTCGGGCGCTTACCCGCAGCAGAACTCGGGCGCTTACCCGCAGCAGAACTCGGGCGCCTTCCCGCAGGACGCGACGGCCATGGGACCCACGCCGCAGTTCCCGTCCGGCGACCAGACGGCCATGGCTCCGCGGTACCCAAGCGGCGACCAGACGATGATGCGGCCCCTTCCGATGAACACCGGCGGGCATCCGTCGGGACCCCCCGGCGCGGACCAGACCCAGGCGGTGCCCACCGCCGCATGGGGCGCCCAACAGCCCCCACCCGGCCAACCGTCCCATCCGCAGCAGGGCGGAGACGGCGGCAAGAAGAACACGAAGAAGTTGCTGCTGATCGCGGGTGGTGCCGCGGCAGTCCTGCTGGCCGTCGTCCTGGTGGCCGTCTTCGCCTTCGGCGGCTCGGACGGCGGCACGACGCCGACGGGCAAGACCGACGGGCCGCAAACGGAGCTGCCGTTCACCGGCCTCACCTTCCATCTCTCCCCGGGCGGCGTCGCGGTGGACGCCCACGGCACCGTGTACGTCACCAACCAGGGCATGCGCGGCCATGTGGTGGCGTTGGAGCCGGGCGCGTCCGGCCCCACGGTCAAGCCGATCAACGGGCTCTACGAGCCCCAGGGCGTGGCGGTGGACGCCTCCGGCAAGATCTACGTCACCGACTTCAACTACCGCGTGGTGGCGCTGTTGCCCGGGTCCAGCAGCCAAAGCGAGTTGCCGTTCACCGGCCTGAACTACCCCGAGGGCGTCGCGGTGGACAATCAAGGCACCGTCTACGTCGCCGACCGCGGCAACAACAGGGTGGTGAAGCTGGAGGCGGGGTCCAACACCCCGGTCGTGCTGCCGTTCGACGGCCTCAAGAACCCCGACGGGGTGGCCGTGGACAACAACGGCGTCGTCTACGTGACCGACACCGATAACCACCGGGTGGTCAAGCTGGAGGCGGGCGTGCAGTCCGAACTGCCGTTCACCGGCCTCACCGCGCCGTGGGGCATCGCGGTGGACAAGAACGGCGCCGTGTACGTCACCGACCACGACAACAACAACGTGGTGAAGCTGGCGCCAGGCGCCAACGCCCCGGTCGAGTTGCCGTTCAAGGGCCTCAACACCCCCCTGTCGGTGGCGGTGGACAAGGACGGCAACGTCTACGTCGCGGACCGCGGCAACGGCCGGGTGCTCAAACTCAAGCAGTAGCGGCGATCGCAAGCGCGACGAAGCCGGGTGCAGCGGGCCGCCGCGGTCGGGCTATCGGCGCCGACGGGTGGTCACGAAGCGGATCCCCGCGGCGGTCAGGTTGACCAGCGCCACGATCAGGATCAGGGTCAGGGCGGTGCCCCAGATCCGGAGGAACCCGGCGGGTGATGAATTGCTGGTGAGCTCGGAGTAGATCAACAGCGGCAGGGAGGACATGCTGCCTTCGAAGATGTTCAGGTTGATCGATCGGCTGTCGCCCACCAGCACCAGCACCGGGGCCGTCTCACCCAGGACGCGTGCGAGGGCCAGCAAGATGCCGGCGACGATGCCCGGCATGGCGATCGGGAAGACGATCCGCACGATCGTCTTCCATTTGGGAACTCCCAACGCGTAGCTGGCCTCCCGCAGTTCGTCGGGCACCAGCCGCAGCATCTCCTCCGTCGCCCGGACCACCACCGGCAGCATCAGCAGGACCAACGCGAACGACACCGCGAGGGCACTCTGCTGAAAATGCAGGGTGGCGATCCAGAGGGCGAAGACGAACAGCGCCGCGACGATCGAGGGCACCCCGGCGAGCACGTCGACCATGAATGTGGTCACGCGCGCGAGCCGGCCGGAGCCGTATTCCACCAGGTACACCCCGGTCATCACGCCCAGCGGCACGGCCAGCACGGCCGCCACTCCGGCCTGCACCAGCGACCCGTACAGCGCGTGGTACACACCGCCGGCGAACTCGTCGGACAGCACGCCGCGCAGCGAGTGGGTCCACCACGTCGAGGTGGTCACCGCCGGCCAGCCGTGCTGGACCACCACCCACAGCACCCAGACCAACGGCACCAGCGCGACGAGGAACGAGAATACGAAAAATACTGTTGCGACGTGGTTTTCGATCCTCCGGCGCAAGCTCAGATGATGGACCACGCCCGATTTCAGCGGCCGGTCGAGCGCATTGATGTTCATGCGTTGACTTTCCCGCCGGCGATCGCGCGAGCGATCGCATTGACGACGAACGTCAGGACGAACAGCGCGAAGCCCGCGGAAATGTAGGCGCCGGTCGGCAGCGGCTGGATGAATTCCGATGCCCCGGAGGCGATCTTGGAGGCGAACGTGTAGCCACCGTCGAACAGCGACCACGACCCGGGCTTGGTGGACGTGCGCAGGATGATCAGCACCGCCACGGTCTCACCCAGCGCACGCCCCAAACCCAGCATCGACGCCGCAACCACACCGCTGCGACCGAAGGGCAGCACCGTCATCCGGATGACTTCCCACTTGGTGGCACCCAGCGCCTGCGCCGCCTCGATGTGCATGTGCGGCGTCTGCCGGAACACCTCACGCGACACCGAGGTGATGATCGGCAGGATCATCACCGAAAGAACGATGCCGGCGGTGAAGATGGTGCCGCCGCCCTCGAGGGACACGTTGCCCCTCGCGAACGGATGCCACTTCCACAGATGCAACCAGCCGAACAGGTGATTGATAAACAGGGCGACCGGCACGAGCTGGGGCGCCAGCACGCGGATGCCCCACAACCCGAAGATGATCGACGGGACCGCCGCCAGCAGGTCGACGATCGCGGCGAACGGCCGCGACAGCCTCGGCGGTGCGTACTGGGTGAGAAAGACGGCGATCCCGATCGCGACCGGCACGGCTAACAGCAGCGCGCATAACGAACTGAGCACCGTGACCATGAACAGGTCCCGGATGCCGAAGGCGAGCCTGTTCTCGTCTAGGTCGAATCGAGCGCTGGTGAAAAAGTTCGCGTGGTTCGCAAGCAACGACGGCATCGCCCGCAGCAGCAGAAAAACCGCGATGAGCACGATCGCGATGACGACGGTGGAACCGGCTGCCCCAGCGGCAAGCTTGAACAGCCGGTCCCCACGTCGTGCCCCGCGCCCATCGGAGTCCGCCAGCGCAAGCTTGGTCCCGCTCGGGTCCTGCCGCCTGGCTAGCGGTCCTCGGGCCATGACGACATCAAATCACGCAATGGCATTGACCGCAGTCGACAACCTCGACTTGAACGTGTCTGGAATCGGAACGTAACCCTTGTCCGCCAAGCCATTTTGGCCGTCACCGATGGTGGCCTGCAGGAATGCCTTCACAGCAGTGCCGGTCGCGGCGTCGGGGTACTTCGAGCAGACGATCTCGTAGGTCGCCAGCACGATCGGGTACGAGCCGGCCTGCGACGGCTTGTAGAAGGACAGGGTGTCGATCACCAGGTCGTTACCCTCGCCCGAGATCTTCGCGCCCGCGATGGTCTTGGCGACCGAATCGCTGCTGATCGCAACGGCATCCGGACCGGCCGAGGTGACCACCTTGGCCGTCTTGAGCTGCTGACCCTGAGCGAACGACCACTCCATGTAGCTGATCGAGCCTTCGGCGCCCTTCACGGCACCGGCAACTCCGTCGCTGCCCTTGGCGCCCTCGCCCGCGCCGCCGTTGAACTTCTTCCCGGCGCCCTTGCCCCATTCGCCGTTGGAGGCCGCGTCCAGGTACTTCTGGAAGTTGTCGGTGGTCCCGGAGTCGTCGCTGCGGAACACGACGTGGATCGGTGTGCCCGGCAGGGTGCCGCCCTTGTTGAGCGCCTGGATGGCGGGGTCGTTCCACTGCTTGATGTCACCCTTGAAGATCTTGGCCAGGGTGGGACCGTCGAGGTTCAGCGAACTGACGCTGTTCAGGTTGAAGGTGACGGCGATGGGACCGAAGACCACGGGCAGGTTCCAGGCCGGCGAACCGCAGCGCTGCTGCGCCGAGGCAGCCTCGTCTTTGCTCAGCGGCGAGTCGGAGCCGGCGAAATCGGTTTGCTTGCCTAAGAATTCACTGATGCCGGCACCCGAACCGCTGGGGGTGTAGTTCAGCGTCTGCCCCTGACAGGCACTTTCGAAGGCCTTGACGAAACGGGTCATCGCGTTGTTCTGAGCGCTCGACCCGCTGGCCTTCAGCGTCGGCTTGCCGCCGCAGGCGACCTTCGCCCCGGCCCCGGACGACGACGGGCCCGCGGATGAACTTCCGCCGGCGGCGTTGTTGTCGCTACCACAGCCGGAGAGCACCAGTGCGCCAGTGGCCAAGACACTGAGCGCGGCACCAAATCGCTTGTATTTCAATTCAGTTCCTTACGGTCGGGATGAATCATGTTCTCGCCACTGCCCCTCTCAGCGACTTTGCCAACCAGCAACCTTTCAGTAAGCACGACGTTACATTAAGTTCACCTGGATTCCATAGTTTCTGCTGGCGACAATTTCTCGGGGCCGTAGTCATGTTAAGACCCCCTTGGGCCCGGATTGTCGGGGCACCCGTATGCCAAACTAGAACCTGTTGCAAGTCTTCCGCCGCCCCAAAACCAACAGAGAGGCCGCGATGATCCTGGACAGGTTCCGACTCGACGACAAGGTCGCCGTCATCACCGGTGGCGGCCGCGGCCTCGGTGCGGCCATCGCGCTGGCGTTTGCCGAGGCAGGGGCGGATGTCCTCATCGCTTCGCGCACGCAGTCGCAACTGGACGAGGTCGCCGAGCAGGTCCGCTCGGCCGGTCGGCGGGCCCACACCGTCGCCGCCGACCTGGCCCATCCCGAGGTGAACGCCCAGCTCGCCGGGCAGGCCGTCGAGGCGTTCGGAAAGCTAGACATCGTCGTCAACAACGTCGGCGGGAGCATGCCGAACACGCTGCTGACCACCTCGACCAAGGACCTCAAGGCCGCGTTCACCTTCAACGTCGCCACCGCGCACGCGTTGACGGTCGCGGCCGTGCCGCTGATGCTCGAGCACTCCGGCGGCGGCAGCATCATCAACATCACGTCGGCCATCGGCCGGCTGGCCGGGCGCGGCTTCGCCGCCTACGGCACCGCCAAGGCCGCGTTGTCGCATTACACGCGGCTTTCCGCGCTGGACCTGTGCCCGCGGATCAGGGTCAACGCGATCGCGCCGGGCTCGATTCTCACCTCCGCGCTGGACGTGGTGGCCGCCAACGACGAGCTGCGAGCGCCGATGGAGCAGGCCACCCCGCTGCGTCGGCTCGGCGATCCCGCCGACATCGCCGCCGCCGCAGTGTATTTGGCGTCGCCGGCCGGTTCCTTTCTGACCGGCAAGACCCTGGAGGTCGACGGCGGCCTGACGTTCCCGAACCTCGAGATCCCCGTCCCCGACCTGTGATGCGCGAGCAGACGCGAAAGCCCCTCAAACGGGGCGTTTGAGGGAACTTTTGCGTCTGCTCGCGGCCGTAGGCGGGCCACCGGTCGTCCGGATATGGCCATTACACACATGCCTTATATGTGGCCACTGACCCGCATGCATACCAGTGGCCGGAAAATTTCCACAGGTTCTGCACAGGCAGTTTGAGTATCATAGTGATTGGGTACTCCTAGGCGATGCGTTTTACGGGGGTCAGGGTTATGTCGGATACAAATATCGGCTACTGCCACGAACACGAGCATTGGGCTGTCGTAGACGCCGACAGCAGCCTGTTCGTGTGCGGTGAGCTGGCGGTATGGGATGTGCCGCGGGGGCAGTACATCAGCGTGCAGCAGCTGGAGAATGAGATGCCGCGGGTGTACACGGAACCGCCCGTGCTCGCCGATTTTGCCGCCCGCCGCTAAAACCCGACGGCGCGGCTAGGTTTGCATTTGCGTCAATTCGACGCTCGAATACCTTGTTTACTGGATTCACCACAGTTTTGGTGAACGGTAGAGGTTGGCCGCGTCGAAATCGCCTTTATCGGTAGCCACTTCGGCGACCGTTTCGAGCGCTTCCGTCAATCGCGCGAGACCGTCGGCGCCCAGGCGCCCACGAATCGCCCGATCCAGCTTTCCCGCCGCGTGCAGGCGTGCGGTGACGAAATCGTTCGCCTTGGCGGTGAGTTCGACCACCTTCTCGCGCTGGTCGGTGGCCGACGGGAGGGTCTGGACGTAGCCGCGCTGGCGCAGTTCGGCGACAACCTTGCTGGCGGCCTGGCGGGTGATGTCGAACAAGCGCCCCATCTCCGAAATCGAAATCGGCCGGGGCTGCGCGTACAGGGCAAACACGTAGTTCATCGAGTTGCTGCGCTCCGGGAAACCCGCCGCCTCCATCTCGACATCGACCCGACGGACGTAGCTCCACCAGGCAATTCGCAGCGCCGTGCCGAGGTCCGTCTGCGGCAGACGGAGGCCGGAGGTGTCCGAATCGCCGGATGTGACAACCATGGTTGACAGCATAGGTCTCGCGCGACCCCCCGCGAGCAGACATGAAAGCCCCTGATTCGGGCACGAATTAGGAGCTTTTGCGTCTGCTCGGCACCCTTGGATACCCTCGTTTTCCTATCGGGCGCCACGAAATTAAGGGTCGGAAAAGTTGGCGGAGGGCACGCGGGCCTCGCTCAAGACGAGCTGGTATCTGCTCGGTCCCGCGTTCGTCGCCGCCATCGCCTACGTCGACCCGGGCAACGTCGCCGCCAACGTCAGCTCCGGCGCGCAGTACGGCTATCTGCTGCTCTGGGTCATCGTCGTCGCCAATGTGCTGGCGGGACTGGTGCAGTACCTGTCCGCGAAGCTCGGGCTGGTGACCGGGCGATCGCTGCCCGAGGCGATCGGCACCAACATGAGCCGGCCGGTGAGGCTGGCCTTCTGGGCGCAGGCCGAACTCGTCGCGATGGCGACCGACGTCGCCGAGATGGTGGGCGGGGCGATCGCCCTGCATGTCCTGTTCAACCTGCCGCTGCTGCTGGGTGGGGTGATCACCGGCGCCGTGTCGCTGCTGCTGCTGGCGATCAAGGACCGCAGCGGCCAGCTCTGGTTCGAGCGCGTGATCACCGGTCTGCTGCTGGTCATCGCGATCGGCTTCGTCGCCAGTTTCTTCGTGGCCACTCCGCCGCCGGGCGACGTGCTCGGCGGCCTGGTGCCACGGTTCCGCGGCACCGAGACGGTGCTGCTGGCCGCCGCCATCCTGGGCGCCACGGTGATGCCGCACGCGGTCTACCTGCATTCGGGCCTGGCCATCGACCGGCACGGCCATCCCGCCCAGGGCGAGCACCGCCGCCATCTGCTGCGCGTCACCCGCGTGGACGTCGGCCTGGCGATGGCGGTGGCCGGAACGGTGAACGCCGCGATGCTGCTGGTGGCCGCGATCAACCTGCAACACCACGGCATGAGCGGGTCCATCGAGGGCGCCTACACCGCCATCCACGACACCCTGGGAGCCACCATCGCGGTGCTGTTCGCGGTGGGGCTGCTCGCGTCGGGCCTGGCGTCGGCGTCGGTGGGCGCCTATGCCGGCGCGATGATCATGCAGGGGTTGCTGCAGCGTTCGATCCCCATGTTGACGCGGCGACTGATCACCCTGTGTCCTGCCCTCGCGATCCTGGCGTTCGGCTTCGACCCCACCCGCACGTTGGTGCTCTCCCAGGTCGTGCTGTCGTTCGGCATACCGTTCGCGGTGCTGCCGCTGGTCCGGCTGACCAGCGACCGCGCACTGATGGGCAGCGACACCAACCATCGCGTCACCACCGTCGTCGGCTGGGCGGTCGCGGTACTGGTCAGCCTGCTCAACGTCGTGCTGATCTACCTGACGGTGACCGGGACGTCGTAAATGGCGCACGCCTATTTCGCCTACGGCTCCAACCTGAGCATCCGGCAAATGGCGGCGCGCTGTCCCGACGCGACCGATCCCCGCCCGGCCGTCCTGCCCGATCACGACTGGCTGATCAACGAGCGCGGCGTCGCCACCGTCGAACCGCTCGTCGGCAACGAGGTGCACGGGGTGCTCTGGCAGGTGTCCGACCACGACCTCACCGTCCTGGACAGCGCCGAGGGCGTGCCCGTGCGCTACCGCCGGGACCGCCTGACCGTGCACACCGACTCCGGGCCGGCGGCGGCGTGGGTGTACATCGACGCACGGGTGACGCCGGGTCCGCCGCGCCCGGGCTACCTGACGCGGATCATCGACGGCGCCGTGCACCACGGCCTGCCGCAGAGCTGGATCGACTTTCTGCACCGCTGGGACCCCACGCACTGGCCGCGCCCGTTGTCGCCGTCCGGGCAAGGGCCGCAATCGCTTTCGGAGTTGTTGAGCGAACCCGGGATGGTCGAGGAGAGCCGGCTGCGGTCGAGTTTCGGGTTTCTGGCCATCCACGGCGGCGGGCTGGAGCAGATGACCGACGCGATCGCCGAGCGCGCCGCCGACGCCGCCGGCGCGTCGTTGTACGTGCTGCGCCATCCCGACCGCTACCCGCATCACCTGCCGTCGGCCCGGTTCGATCCGCAGGAGTCGGTGCGGCTGGCGGAGTTCCTCGACCACGTCGACGTCGTCGTCTCGTTGCACGGCTACGGGCGGATCGGGCGCGGCACGCAACTGCTGGCCGGCGGGCGCAACCGGGCCCTCGCCGCGCACCTGGCCCGGCACATCAGGCTGCCGGGATACCAGGTCGTCACGGACCTCGACGCCATCCCCCGCGAACTGCGCGGGCTGCACCCGGACAACCCCGTCAACCGGGCGCGCGACGGCGGGGCGCAGCTGGAGCTGTCGGTGCGGGTTCGCGGCCTGAGCCCGCGCAGTCCCCGGCCGGGTCCCGACGGGTGGTCGCCGGTCACCGCGGCACTGGTGCGGGGCTTGGTCGCGGCCGCGCGTTCCTGGTAAGGGTAATTGGTGACCTTTGACGCCAAGGACTTCCGGTTCGCTTTGAGCATCCGCTTCTTCAAATCCCGCGCGGCATTGGAGGAGAAGGCGAAGCGGGCCGAAGACCTGGGGTTCGACGTGCTCTGCGTGCCCGACCACCTCGGCGCGGCGGCGCCCATCCCGACGCTGACCGCGGTCGCGATGGTGACGACGAAGCTGCGGCTGAGCCAGTACGTGTTCAACGCCGCGTTCTACAAGCCGGCCCTGCTGAGCCGGGACCTGGGCGCGGTGGACCTGCTCAGTGACGGCCGGCTCGAGATCGGGCTCGGCACCGGGTATGTCCGCGAGGAATTCGACGCCGCCGAGCTGCCGTACCCCAGCGCCGGGGCGCGGGTCGACCACCTCGAGCACATGACCAAGTACCTCAAGGAGCACCACCCGGCGACGCCGATCATGATCGCCGGCAACGGAGACCGGGTACTGACGCTGGCGGCGCGGCACGCCGACATCATCGGGCTGACCGGGTCGCGGGTGCGCGAGACCGACGACCCGCTGGCCGAACGCGTCGACTTCGTGCGCGGGGCCGCCGGCGACCGGTTCGAGTCGCTGGAACTGAACCTGGCGATCACGGCCGTCCCGCGCGAGGGCGAGACGATGCCCGACCTGAGGATGACGCGTCAGTACGCGTCGGACCTGTCCGACGACGAGATCCTGGAGCTGACGTCGGTGCTGACCGGGTCGCCATCGGAGATGGCCGACACGTTGTCCGGGTACCGCGAACGGTACGGCGTCACGTCGTTCACGGTGCAGGACAACCACATTGACAACTTCGGCAAGGTGATCGCCGAGCTGCGTTAGGGGCGGT
>NZ_JCALCE010000051.1:0-32077 GCF_059812195.1 Mycobacterium sp. NGS68
GAAGGGGAGTTGTCACATGAGCGAGAATTCGGCCCAACTGGCGGACAAGGTTGTCGTCGTCACCGGTGGCGCGCGGGGACTGGGCGCCGCATTCGCCGGTCTCATCGTCGGCAGGGGCGGCAAGGTGCTGATCGCCGACCTGCTCGACGACGACGGCACGCGACTCGCCGAGGAACTCGGCGCGTCCGCGCGTTATGTCCACCTGGACGTCACCGATCCGGCCCACTGGTCGCGCGCGGTGCAGCTCGCCAATGCCGAGTGGGGGCGCCTCGACGGGCTGGTCAACAACGCCGGTGTGTCGACTGGACAATTCATCGAGCAGGAACCGCTTGAGCACTTCCGGTCGGTGCTGGAAGTGAACCTGGTCGGGGTGTTCAACGGCATCCAGGCAGTGATTCCGGCGATGCGTGCTACGGGCGGTGGCTCGATCGTCAATATCTCCTCTGCGGCGGGGCTTTTCGGCCTCGCGCTGACCGCGGGCTACGGTGCCTCGAAGTGGGGTGTCCGCGGGCTGACCAAGGTCGCCGCGGTCGAGCTGGCCGGTGACCGCATTCGGGTCAACTCGGTGCATCCGGGCATGACCTACACGCCCATGACCGAGCACGTGGGAATCCAAGTCGGCGAAGGCAATTACCCGAACACGCCGATGGGACGGGTTGGCCTGCCCCAGGAGATTGCCGGCGCGGTGGGCTATCTGTTGTCCGACGACGCCGCCTACACGACCGGCGCGGAGATCGCGGTGGACGGGGGCTGGACCGCCGGCCCCACCGTCGGTTACGTGATGGGGCAGTAGCAACCCGTCCGTCAGAGCAGGTAGTCCAGGCGGGTCTGCATTCCCGCGTCCTGATGATAAGTATTGTGGCAGTGCAGCATCCACGTGCCAGGATTGTCCGCGACTAGGACGGCGCTTACTTTCTGCTTGGGTAGCACGATGACGGTGTCCTTACGCGCCCCGAGGCTGCCGTCGGCCTTGATCAGCTGCAGGGAGTGGCCGTGCAGATGCATGGGATGCCACATCATCGTCGTGTTGTCGAAGGTGATGGTGGGCCGCTGGCCCAACCGGATGTGCAGTGGATCGGTGCCGGTGTAGGGCCGTCCGTTGATCGTCCAGTCGTACTTCATCATGGTCCCGCCCAGGACGACCGAGAGATTGAGGTTCGGTTCAGCCCTGCCCAGGTTGACCGGCGTTGTGGCGGTGAACATTTCGATGGTACCGACCCTCCGGCCGAGTTCGGCCGGGAGAAACCCCGGCTCGGGCTGGCTGCCGCCGCCGGTGGAGAGTAGCGCGCGCGCCAATGCATTCTTGCCTTCCGCCGCGGCGACCAACGGGAAGACGCCATCGCGGGCCGTGACGATCACGTCGTATCGTTCGGCCATCCCGATCAACAGCGCGTCGACCCGCGTGGGTACGACGGGGTAACCGTCCGTGTGCGTGACCGTCATCGCGTGGCCGGCCAGCGCCACGCGGAAGGCGGTGTCGGAACCGGCGTTTATCAACCGGATCCTGATTCGCTGGCCCGGCTGCGCGTTGAATGTCGTGGGGGCGGCAGGAATTCGGCCGTTGATCAGATAGTAGGGGTAGGCGATGTCGCCGGCGTCGCCACCCAGCAGGTCGCTCTTGTCGATGCCCTGCCCGGACGTCCCCGGCATCTGGGGTATCCCGGTGCTCGACGTCGCGCTCGTCGCAGACGTACCCGACGTTCCCGACGTTTCCGACGTCGGACTCGGCCCGCTCGTCCTGCTGGTCGAAGTCGAAGTCGTCGAAGTTGTCGAAGTCGTCGAAGTCGTGGAAGGCGCGGTGCTCGTCGGACTCGGCGTCGTCATGGCGGGCATGCTGCGCCTGTTCGGGTCCGTCAGCTCGTCGTAGAGCTGTTGCGGCGACTTGCCGACGCCGTCCGTCCAGTCGTCGAGGACGACGATCCATTCAGCGTCGTAGTTCCCCGGCTCGGTTGGGTCGTCGATGATGACCGGCAGATACAGACCCATGTCGGTGTCGAGGCCGGTGTGCGGATGGCCCCAATAGGTCCCGGCGTGCGGGACGGAAAACCGATACGTGAAGTCCTGGCCGGCGGGGATGTTCGGGGTGGCGGGTTCGGCGCCGTCCATGTCGTTGCGCAGCGAGATGCCATGCCAATGCAGCGACGTCGGATGATTGAGCCGGTTGGCGACCGTGACGGCGAGTTCGTCGCCGATGCGGGCCCGGATGACAGGCCCGGGGATGGTGTTGCCGTACGCAAACGTGCGGGCGGTCAGGCCGCCCAGGTCGATCTCCGCCTGCTGCACGGTCACGTTGGCGGTGACGGTGCGACCGCTATGTGGCCGGGTCGCTTCCGCCTTGGCGATGGCGTCGGCCATCTTGGCTGCCTCACCGGACAGGCGGGGCTTGGGGTCGTCGCAGGCCGCCAACCCGAATCCGCCGACCACGCCGGCCGCCAGGAAGCCGCGCCTGGTGAGCCGCGCCGCGTCGAAAGGCACCCCGCCGGTGGGCGGCACAGGCATAGCCCCTCCTCGTCTGCTGTCGAAACGTCCCGAGGGTCTACCGTGCTCGGGTAGCTGACGTAGCGCAACCGCCTGCCCGATCGCGGCGATGTCGGCGCCCAACACGTCGCGACGGGTGCCGCGGTTACGACCGTGTTACCGTCCGCGATTCGGCTTGCTAGCGGCCGGCCGTCGTAGTTTGCTGGCGGGATGTTCATCGGTCCTGCGCCCAGGCGTTGCCGTCAGGCGTCGTGATCACGATTGGCGAACCCTCCGCTAACGATTCCTCCCGGCCCGCGTTGCGACCGTCCGCGGCTGGGTGGCGCGTTGCTATGAAGGCCGCAGAGGTCGGTCGGAGGTAAGCGCATGGACTACGGGGCGTTACCGCCTGAGATCAATTCGGCCCGAATGTATTCGGGCCGCGGCTCGGACCCGATGCTGGCCGCCGCGGCCGCCTGGGACAAACTCGCCGACGACCTCTACCGAACCGCGGCCGATTTCAACTCGATCATCCTGGCGCTGACGGACGACGGCTGGCGGGGCGACGCCGCGGAGGCGATGGCCGCCGCCGTGATCCCGTACGTGCGCTGGTTGACGGATACCGCGGAGCAGGCCGAGGCCGTCGCCGGGCAGGCCAGGGCCGCCGCCAGCGCGTTCGAGAACGCGTTGGCCGCGACGGTGGCACCACCGGCGATCGAAGCGAACCGCGCGCGGCTGGCGGCGCTGATCTCGGGAAACGTCGTCAACCTGGACACGCCGTCGGTGACGGCCCTCGAGGCGGACTACGACGAGATGTGGGCCCAGGACGCCTCCGCGATGTACCGCTACGCGGGTGCGTCGGCGCTGGCCGCGAACCTGACGCCGCTGGCGCCGCCTGCGCTGTGCGACAGCCTGGCGGGATCGGCGGACGCCGACGCCGGCATACCGGACATCCTGGCGTCGGCGATGGCCGCGGTGCCGCGGGCGCTGCGCAGTCTCGGACAACCCGCACAGTCGGCGTCGGCCACCGCGACGATGTCGACCATGCTGCGGATGCGACCGTTCGCGTCCCCGGTGAGTGCGTTTGCCGCGGCCATCGGCTCGTCGGCAAGCATGACGTCGTCGGGCACCTCGGCTGCGTTGACTGCGAAGACGCCGGACTGGCCCGAACTCAAAGTGCGGGCGGCTTTCGGCCGCGCCCGGCTGGCCGGGCGGTTGCCGGTGCCACCCAACTGGGGCGACGCCGCCTTCGGTGCCCTGCGTTCTATCGCCTGAGGGCTATACGGCCGCGCCGCCGCCGTCGACGTGCAGCGTCGACCCCGTGATGAAGCTGGACCGCGGTGAGCTCAGAAACAGCACCGCCTCGGCGATCTCGGACGCGAACGCGGTGCGGCCCAACGGCAGCGCACGGCCGAGTTCCTCGTTGACGTCCCCCCACGCCGCTTCGACCCCGAGGGTGCGGGTGGGACCGGGCGCCACGCTGTTCACCCGCACCCCGCTCGACCCGAACTCGGCGGCCCAGGTCCGGGTGAGCGACTCCAGTGCGGCCTTGGAGGCGCTGTAGCCCGACGCGCCGGGCACTCCCTTGAACGCGACCATGGTGGTGACGTTGACGATGCTGCCCCGACCGCGTTGCAGCATCCCGGGCACCAGGCCGGCGACCAGGAAGTAGGCGCCGCGCACGTTCGTGTCGAACAGCGACTCGAACGTCGCCAGGTCCTGGTCGACGGTCAGCGCCGACGGGAAGCTGGCCGCGTTGTTGACGATGATGTCGACGTCGCCGCACTTCCGCACAAGCGAATTCACCGATTCGGCGTCGGACATGTCGGTCTGGACGAATCGCGCGTGAGCGCCGATCGCTTCGACGGCCTGTTCGCCCCGGTCCCGGTCCCGGCCCGAGATGATGACCGAGGCGCCCTCGCTGGCGAGCAGCCGCGCCGACTCCAGCCCGATGCCCGCCGTCCCGCCAGTGACCACGGCGGTGTGGTCCAGCAGTTCCATGGCTAGTGTGCGGCGCTCGGAACGCGGGAGGCCATCCAGTCGCCGAAGGTGGTCGGGTAGATGGTCACCTCTTCGCCGTCCGGGCCTTCCAGGGGAACGATGCTGCGCTCGTCGAGCACGGCCCCGAAATAGCGCGCTTCGGGGTCGGTCACGACCCGGCGCGGATCGCCGGTCGCGGTAAGCCAGGCCCGGATGAAGTCGTCCATGCCGCGCTTCTCGGGGCCCGCGATGTTGACGACGCCGTTGACCGGGTCGGCGACCGCGGCGCGGGTGACGGCCGTGGCGACGTCCGCGGCGGCGATGGGCTGGAACGCACCGTGCGGCGCCCGGACCGTGTCGCCGTCGGTCATCGAATCGGCAATGCCGTCAACGAATTCGAAGAATTGCGTCGCCCGCACGATCGTGAACGGCGCCCCCGATTCCGTGATCACCTTCTCTTGGGCGATCTTGCCCCGCATGTACCCGCTCTCGGCGGCCCGGTCGGCGCCGACGATCGACAGCGCGACGTGATGCGCGACGCCGGCCGCCCGTTCCGCCTCGAGCAGGTTGCGACTCGACGTCGTGAAGAAGTTGAGCACGTCGTCGTCGGACCAGGACGGCGAATTCGCGACGTCGACCACGGCGTGCGCACCGGCAACGACCTCGGCCACGCCTTCGCCGGTGAGGGTGTCGACGCCCGAGCGGGGTGAGGCCGACACCGCCTCGTGTCCCAGTTCGACGAGCTGGGCGATCACCTGCGAGCCGATGAGTCCAGTGCCGCCGATGACAACAATCTTCATGATCAGGCCTTTCCCGGTCCGCGATGAATTCTCCGATCCAGCATCGCACCGCGCCCCGGCCCGTCGAGCCCTTGAAAGTCCGTAGTCCTACCGACCCCTTGGGCTCACGGGGCGGACGCGCCCCGCAGTTGCCGGCGCGAGGTGATGCCGAGCTTCGCGAACACCTTGCGCAGGTGCCATTCGACGGTGTGCGTGCTGATGAACAGCTGCGCGGCGATCTCGGGGTTCGTCAGGCCTTCGCCGGCCAGCCGGGCGATCTGTGACTCCTGCGCCGTCAGTTGGCCCCCGGGCGCCGCGGCGTCTTTGCCGGACCGCCGGCTCACCTTGCGGCCGCTGACAAGCAGCTCGCGGCGGGCGCGCTCGGCGAATGCGTCGGCCCCCATGCGGGTGAACATCTCGTGGGCGGTGTGCAACTGCGCGCGGGCGTCGATCCGGCGGTTGCAGCGCCGCAGCCATTCGCCGTAGACCAGGTGGGCGCGGGCAAGCTGCACGACAATCCGGGTTCGCCCGAGCTTTTCCACCGCCTCCCGGTAGTGGGCTTCGGCCGTCCGGTCGTCGGCGAGCAACGCCCGCGAGCGAGCCAAAACGCCGGCGGCCCAATCCGTTCCACTGTTCAGGGCGCGTTCCTCGAGTAGGCGCAAACCGTCGCGGGCGGCCGCCCACTGTCCGCTGCGCGCGCCCGCCTCGACCAGCTCGACGAGGCACCAACCGAACAGGCCCAGATCCTCGTCTTCGCAGGCGTGCCGCGCGGCCGCGAACGCCTCCTCGTAGCGGCCGAGGCCGTTGTACAGCACCGCGGTGGCATAGCTGGTCAACCCGACGACACGGCCCTCGCCCCTGGTGGTTCCGTCCGCCGCCGCCGTCTCGATCAGGCTCAGCGCCTCAGCCTCGGTGCCGCGCAACGCCGCCAACAGCACCGAGTGGTACTTGACCGGCGCATAGCCCGTCGCGGCGGTGATCGCGTCGGCCTCTCCGATCAGTTCCGAAGCCGCCACGAACTCGCCGGCCTGCACATGCACCCCGGCGCGGTAGACCAGCGCGAGCGGCAGCACGGCCAGCGCGCCGGCATCGCGGGCGAGCCGCACCGCGTGGGTGGCCAGCGCGTGCCAGACGTCGTCGTCCCACACCTCGTGTGCCGCGGACTCCTGCACGATGGGAAAGGCCTGCCAAATCCACTCCAAGACGTCGCCCTCGCCGCGTTCGGCCGCGGTGCGGATCAGCGTCAATGCCTCGCGCAGCGTCGGCAGGCTGGCGGCGTGGCCATCGGTGGCGCGTATCGCGATGCCGTCCAGCAGGCGGTCGACGGGCCGCGCGGGTTGCGGCCCCGGCGGCGCTCCGCGGGCCGTCGTCGCAGTCATCCGGATGCCGCCGTGCGGGCACAGCCGCCCCCCGAACAGCGCCGCCCCCACGGCCTCCAGGTACGCCTCCCGCGACTGCGCGTCGTCGAGCGTTTCCAGTTGGCCGGCGGCGCTCAGCAGGCCGACCGCCGTGTCGGAGACCGGCGGCGCATCGGCGTCACCACTACGGCTTCTGGCGAAGGCGATCTGGGCGCGCAGCCGTGTGGCGCGGGCCTGCTGCAGGTCGTTCAGCCCCGCCGACTCGGCGGTCGTCAGCAGGTCTTCGGCGGCGTCGAACGCAGCGACGTCGCGCTTGGCCTGCGCGGCCGCGAGCGCCCGGGCGCCACGGCGTCTCGGATCGGCGGTGAGCTGCGCGGCCCGCTCGAGGAAGGCGGCCGCGGCGGCGACGCCCCCGCGGGCCTGCGCGCGGTCCGCGGAGCGTTCCAGTTGGGCGGCGACGGACTCGTCCGGACCGGGCGCCGCGATCGCCAGGTGCCAGGCGCGCCGGTCGGGATCTGCATCGGGGTCGGTCGCCTCGGCCAGTGCGCGATGTGCGCGGCGACGCTCTATCAGGTCCGCCGTGCGGTACGCGGCCGAGCGCACCAGGGGATGACGGAACCGCACCCGGGTCCCCACGTCGACAAGGCCCGCCGCTTCGGCCCCCGCGGCCGCGTCCGGCGGCAACCCCAGCCGCTCGGCGGCGCGCATCAGCAACGCCGCGTCGCCGACCGGCTCCGCCGCCGCGGTGAGCAGCAACTGCTGGGCGTGGTTGGACAGCGACCGGATCCGGCGCAGAAATGTCTGTTCGATCTGGCCCGCGAGCGGCCGGATGCCGGGCCACTCGAAGCCCCCGGCCAGCTCGGCGGCCGTCAAGCCCCTCGGCAGTTCCAGCAGCGCCAGCGGATTGCCGCGCGTTTCGGCGACGATCCGGTCGCGCACCTGATCGTCCAGCCTGCCCAAGAAGACGGAGTCCAGCAGGGCGCGCGCATCACCGGGCCCCAGGCCGCGGACCGGCAACTGCGGCAGCCCGGCGAACTCGTCGGGACCCGTGTCGTCGCGCACCGCGAAAATCATTGCCACCGGCTCGGCGATCAGCCGCCGGGCGACAAAGGCCAGCGTCTGCGCCGAGACGCGGTCGATCCATTGCGCGTCGTCGACGACGACGATCAGCGGTTTGCTGTCGGTGGCCGCCCCAATCAGGCTGAGCGCCGCCAGGCCGACGAGAAAGCGGTCCGGTGCCGAGCCGGCACTGCGCCCGAACGCGATGTCCAGCGCATCACGCTGCGGAGCAGGTAGGCGATCGGCGCAGTCGAGCAGGGGGCCGCAGAGTTGCTGTAACCCGGCATAGGCGAGCTCCATTTCCGACTCCACGCCGCTCATCCGCGCCGCACGGAAGCCCGACGCCTGCTCGGAGGCGAAGTCAAGCAGCGCCGTCTTGCCGATGCCGGCTTCACCGCGCAGCACGAGCACCTGGCTCTGGCCCGCGCGGGCGGCGGACATCACCCGTTCGAGCGTCGTGCATTCAGCACGCCGACCGCGCAAATGTTGCGCCCGGTGACCCGTCACGCGCCCTGTCGCATCCGATTTCATTTGCTAGGCAACCTTACCGAGCGGTCACGCGCCCGGTCGTAAATCAACTGCTTGACTTAACCGGTCCGCCGCCGATTAACTCGTCGTGTGGCTAACGAACTCGCCGGCAAGGTCGCGATCGTCACCGGCGGTGCGTCGGGCATCGGCCGCGGCACGGTGGAGCGGTTCGTCGCCGAGGGTGCGCGGGTGGTCGTCGCCGACGTCGAGGCCGACCGGGGCGAGGCACTGGCCGCGTCCCTGGGCGCGGAAGCCTACTTCCACCGGACAGATGTCTCCGACCCCGCGCAGGTGGGTGCGCTCGTGGCCGCTGCCGTCGAGAAGTTCGGCGGGTTGGACATCATGGTGAACAACGCCGGCGTTTCCGGGCCGCTGCGCCGACTGCTCGACGACGATCTGAGCGACTTCCACCGCATCATGTCGGTCAACGTGCTCGGCGTGATGGCGGGGACGCGGGATGCGGCTCGGCACATGGCCGTGCACGGCGGCGGATCAATCATCAACATGACGTCGATCGGCGGGATCCAGGCCGGTGGCGGTGTGATGATCTACCGCGCGTCGAAGTCGGCGGTGATCCAGTTCACCAAGTGTGCGGCAATCGAGTTGGCGTATAACGAGATTCGGGTCAACGCGATCGCGCCGGGGAGCATACCGACGCCGATCGTGGCCACGTCGGCCGAGCCGATGGATCCCGCGGAACTCGAGCGGTACGAGGCGCGCATTCGCCAGACCCAGCGCGACGACCGGCCGCTCAAGCGTGAGGGCACGCCCGACGACGTCGCCGAGGCGGCGCTCTACTTCGCCAGCGAACGTTCCAGGTATGTGACCGGCACGGTGCTGCCCGTGGACGGCGGAACTGTCGCCGGCAAGGTGATCCGGTCCAGCCGTCGGTCCTGACCCTGCTGTCTGACCGCGAGCAGACGCGGAATCGCACCATTGCCCGTCGAATCGTGCGATTCTGTGTCTGCTCGGCGCAGTGCTTGCGGCTGTCACGGTGACGCAGGAGGGCCATGGACGGGTTCGCAGGGAAGGTGGCCGCGATCACCGGTGCCGGTTCGGGAATCGGGCGGGCGCTGGCGGTGGAACTTGCCCGTTCCGGCGCACGGCTGGCGGTCAGCGATTTCGACGCGGACGGGCTGGCCCAAACCGAAGAGCTCATCCGCGATCTCGGCGCGCAGGTGCGCGCAGACCGGCTCGACGTCACCGAGCGCGAGGCGTTCCTCGTCTACGCCGACGCCGTCAAGGCTCATTTCGGGACGGTCAACCAGATCTACAACATCGCCGGCATCGCGTTTCTCGGCGACATCGAAGTCAGCGGTTTCAAGGACATCGAGCGGATGCTGGACGTCGACTTCTGGGGCGTGGTCAACGGAACCAAGGCCTTCCTGCCGCATCTCATCGCCTCCGGTGACGGCCACGTCGTCAACATGTCGAGCATGTTCGGGTTGGTCGGGGTCCCGGGTCAGGCCGCCTACAACTCGGCGAAGTTCGCCGTGCGCGGTTTCACCGAGGCGCTGCGCCACGAGATGATCGCGGCAAGTCACCCGGTCGCGGCGACGGTGGTGCACCCCGGATATGTCAAGACCCCGATCGCGCGCCACGCGGAAGTTGTTGAGGGCCTTGACAAGGAAGTCGCCGTCAAGGTGTTCGAGCGGCTTGCGATCACCAGCGCCGAGCGGGCGGCGCGGGTCATACTGAAAGGCGTCCGGCAGAAGAAAGCCCGCGTGCTGGTGGGCCCGGACGCCAGGGCTTTCGACGTGCTGGCGCGGGTGCTGCCGGCGGGCTATCAGCGCATCCTCGGGCCGATCACCGTCCGCTTCCAGTCGCCTCCGCGTTAGTAACGCGAACAGACGCAACAGCACCCGACACCGGGCGGGCGGGTGCTTGTGCGTCTGCTCGCGCCAGCCATTGCAGCCAAATTAAATCAGTCGCTTGACTTAATACCGGCCCGCGCGGTTCACTGGGTGGCATGACCGCAGCCGCCAGGACCGTGCGCACCGAGCGCGCCACCTCCACGCAGGAGGCGATCCTCGCCGCCGCCGAGCGACTGTATGCCGAACACGGCATGTTCGCGGTGTCCAACCGTCAGGTCAGCGAGGCCGCCGGGCAAGGCAACAACGCCGCGGTGGGGTATCACTTCGGCACCAAGGCCGACCTGGTTCGCGCCATCGAACAGAAGCACCGCGGACCGGTGGAGCAGTTGCGCGAGCAACTGGTGTCGGAGCTCGACGGGTCTGCCGAGATGCGGGACTGGGTGGCCTGTCTGGTGCGCCCGCTCACCGAACACCTTGAGACGCTGGGTAATCCAACCTGGTACGCGCGCTTCGCGGCACAGGCGATGACCGATCCCGCCTATTACAACATCATCGTCAAGGACGCGCTGAGTTCGCCGTCGCTGGTTCAGGTCGTCGACGGCATCAACCGCTGCCTGCCCGACCTGCCGGCCGAGGTCCGCTTCGAACGCAACGTGATGGCCCGCAACCTGCTGATGCACAGCTGCGCGGATCGGGAACGCGCACTCGCCGCCGGTACCTCAATGCACCAATTGTCTTGGCGAGCAGCGGCATCCGGCCTGATCGACGCGATCGTGGGCCTGTGGATGGCGCCCGTGACACCGCAGGAGTGAAGAGTCCGCACATGAAAGTGACCGTCGACCAAGATAGCTGCGCCTCCTCGGGCAACTGCGTGATGAACGCGCCCGAGGTGTTCGACCAGCGGGACGACGACGGCGTCGTCGTGCTGCTCAACGCCAACCCGTCGGCCGACGAGGCCGAGGGCACGCGCCGGGCGGCCGCGGCCTGCCCCGCGCTAGCGATTCATATCGAGGAATGAGAACGATGTCGGAAACACTGGCAAGTCAGGCGGCCGAGACCGCTTCCGAAATACCGGAGTATCCGATGGCCAGGGCGGCAGGCTGTCCCTTCGCCCCGCCGCCGGACGTCATGGCGTTGGCCGAAGAGCGTTCCCTGTCGCGAGTGCGGATCTGGGACGGCAGCACACCGTGGCTCATCACCGGCTACGAGCAGTGCCGAGAGCTGTTCTCCGACTCCCGGGTCAGCGTCGACGACCGGGTGCCAGGCTTTCCCCACTGGAACGCCGGGATGCTGTCGACAGTGCACAAGCGTCCCCGATCGGTGTTCACCGCCGACGGCGAAGAGCACACCCGGTTTCGCCGCATGCTGTCGAAGCCGTTCACGTTCAAGCGGGTTGAAGGGCTGCGGCCGTCCATCCAGCAGATCACCGACGACCACATCGACGCCATGCTGTCCGGGCCCAAGCCCGCCGACGTCGTCACGGCGTTGGCGCTGCCGGTGCCCTCCCTGGTGATCAGCCAGTTGCTGGGGGTGCCCTACGCGGACGCCGAGATGTTCCAGCACCACGCCAACGTCGGCCTGGCCCGCTACGCGACGGGTGAGGACACCGTAAAGGGCGCGATGAGTCTGCACAAGTACCTGTGCCAACTCGTCGAAACCAAGATGGAAAACCCGGCAGAAGATGCGGTTTCCGATCTGGCGGAACGGGTCAGGGCCGGTGAACTCAGCGTGAAAGAGGCCGCCCAGCTAGGCACCGGCCTGCTGATCGCGGGCCACGAGACCACCGCGAACATGATCGGGCTGGGTGTGCTCGCGCTGCTGGAAAACCCCGACCAGGTCGCCGTCATCCGCGACGCCGAAGATCCCAAGATCGTGGCGAGCGCGGTGGAGGAGCTGCTTCGGTACCTGAGCATCATCCAGAACGGCCAGCGCCGCGTCGCCATCGAAGACATCCACATCGCCGGCGAAGTGATCCGCGCCGGCGAGGGCATCATCATCGACCTGGCCCCGGCCAACTGGGACCCGGATGCCTTCACCGAGCCCGATCGCCTGTACCTGCACCGGTCGAACGCCGACCGCAACGTCGCCTTCGGTTACGGACGGCATCAATGCGTCGGCCAGCAGCTCGCCCGCGCGGAGCTACAGATCGTCTTCCGCACGCTGTTCCGCCGCATTCCCACCCTGGCGCTGGCGGTCCCGGTCGCCGACATCCCGTTCAAACACGACCGACTCGCCTACGGCGTCTACGAACTGCCGGTCACCTGGTAAGCCTGATTACTAAGCCCAATTGGAAGGTCAACGATGTCGACTCAGACTGTCTCCCTCTATCCGCCGGAAGGCTATGGCGCACCGAAAGACCGTCGCGGCCACGCCAGCGGCCGCGACGTCGGCCTGCCGGAAGGCACCGTGGTCTTCTCCGCGGACAACCACATCTCGTTGGCCGCCGACATCTTCTACGAGCGCTTCCCGGACGACCTCAAGGACAAGGCGCCGCGCATCTGGTACGAGGACGGCGCCTATCAGGTCGGGCGCAAGGGCCAGTCGTTTCTGCCCGGCGACTTCAGTGCGGTGCTGATGCAGTACGACGACCTGCCGGGCGCCGCGAGCACCAACATCGAGGCCCGCATCCAGGAGCTGCGCGAGGACGGTGTCGACAAGGAGCTGGCCTTTCCCAACGCGGTGCTGGCCCTGTTCCACTACCCGGACAAGAAACTGCGCGAGCTCGCCTTCCGCATCTACAACGAGTACATCGCCGAACTGCAGGAACGCTCAGGCGGCCACTTCTACGGCGCCGGGTTGATCAACTGGTGGGACCCGCAGGGCACGCGTCGCACGCTGGACGAGCTGAAGTCGTTGGGGCTCAAGACGTTTCTGATGCCACTGAACCCTGGCAAGGATGACGAAGGCAACCCGATCGACTACGCCAGCACGTCGATGAACCCCGTGTGGGACGAGATCGAAGCCTCGGGCCTGCCGTTGACCCACCACATCGGCGAGACCCCGCCGAAGAGCCCGTGCGAGTTCAACAGCGTCGTCGTCGGCATGATGATCAACATCGACGGATTCCGGGAAACGTTCTCCAAGTACATCTTCGGGGGCATCCTCGACCAGCACCCTGGACTGCGGATCGGTTGGTTCGAAGGCGGCATTTCCTGGGTGCCGTGGGCGCTGCAGGACGCCGAGCACCTGGTCGCGTCGTACCGCCACATGTTCAATCGGCCGCTGCTGCACGACGTGCGGTACTACTGGGACAACCACATGTCGGCGTCCTTCATGGTCGACCCGCTGGGCCTGGAGCTGATCGACAAGATCGGTGTGGACAAGGTCATGTGGTCCTCGGACTATCCCCACAACGAGAGCACCTACGGCTACTCGGAGAAGTCGCTGGCGGCCGTCGTCGACGCCGTCGGGCCGCAGAACGCCGCGCGCATCGTCAGCGGCAATATCACCGAATTCCTGGGCTTGTGACCACGTTTGCACAGGCAAGCCGCGCCTCCGGCAGCGGGTTGGTGATTCCCGAGGTACCCGATCTGGCGCGGATGCGTGCCGAAACCGGGGCGCGGTTGCGGACGGCGATGGCCGACCGCGGCGTCGACGCAATGATCCTGCTGGGCAACAACGCCGTGGCCTATGCCACCGGAACCGGTTGGCCCCTGGGTGATGCCGGCGTCTCGCACGTGGAGCGGCCGGTGGCGGTGGTGCTCGCCGACGACGAGTGGCCGCACCTGTTCCTGCCGTTCCGCGAGGGCGCCGCGCAGGAGTCTGACCTGCCCGGGGATCACCTGCACGGACCGGTCTATCTCGAATACGACGAGGGCGTAGAGGATTTCGCGCGTTCGCTGACCGACCTGATCCGGCCCGGATCGGTGGTCGCGGTCGACGAGCTCACCGGCGCTATGTCGCGGGCGCGAAAGCTGTTGTTCCGAGGCGAGGCTCCGGTCGATGCCGCCGCGGTGGTCAGCGCCGCGAAGCTGATCAAGACCGCCGACGAACTGTCCTGCATGCGCACCGCCATCCGGATCACCGATGAGGCGATGGTCGACGTGCAGAAGGCCCTGGCCCCCGGCATCCGCCAGATCGAGTTGTCGGCGTCCTTCCTGCGCAGGGCCTTCGAATTGGGCGCCACGGCAAGCATGCTCGAACCGATCTGGCAGGTGATGCCGCGGACCAAGGCCGAAGGAGTCTGGACGACGCACGGTGACCTCGCGTTGCCGCTGTTGACCACCGAGCGCGAGCTGGTCGAAGGCGATGTGCTGTGGACCGACGTCAGCATCACCTACGGGGGTTACTGCTCGGACTTCGGCCGCACCTGGATCGTCGGCCGCGATCCGACGCCGCGGCAGCAGGCGCAATTCGAGCGGTGGTCGGACATCATGGCCGCCGTTCTGGACGTCGCCCGCGCCGGCGCGACCGCGGCCGATCTGGGCAGGGCGGCCATCGCCGCCAACGGTGGCGTCCGGCCCTGGTTGCCGCACTTCTACCTGGGCCACGGCATCGGCGTGAACGCGGCCGAAATGCCCATGATCGGTACCGATCTCGGCGACGAGTTCGACGAGAACTTCGTCCTGCAACCGAACATGGTGCTGGTGCTCGAGCCGGTGGTGTGGGAGGACGGCACCGGCGGCTACCGCAGCGAAGAGGTGCTGGTGATCACCGAGGAAGGCTGGACAGGATTGACCAACTACCCCTATGACCCCTATGGGAACTGAAGTCCTGCCCGACGATCGGGCCCTGCGCTCGGGGCGCCGGGAACGCGCGCTGGCCCAGATGGCCGCCCACGATCTCGACGTCCTGGTCCTCGGGCGGCAGGCGAACGTGCGCTATGTCGCGGGCGCGCCGCAACTCTGGGTTGCCGGCACCCGGCCCTTCGGGCCGACCTGCGTGCTGGTGCGCGCGACCGGTGCGATCCATCTGCTCAGCACCTGGGACGAAGGTGTTCCCGACGACATCCCGCACGAAAACCTCTACGGCATCTCGTGGAATCCGGCCAACACCATCGCGGCGCTGGGCCGCATCGAGGGCGCGGCCACCGCACGCCGCGTTGGAACAGACGCGCTGTCACCGGTTTTCGCGAAGCTGCTACCGACGGCGTTCCCGAATGCCGAACTGGTCGACGGCGAGCTGGCGATGCGCGCGGCCCGGCGCATCAAGACCGACGAGGAACTCGGCGCGCTCCGGCAGGCGATCGGGGTGGCCGAATCGGGCCTGGCCGCCGCGGTGGCGGAGCTGCGGCCCGGCGTCACCGAACGGACACTGGCCGCGGTGCTGCTGGAGGCCCTCGCCGCGGGCGGGGTGAGCACCCCGTCGAATCAGGATGTCGCTTGGGTCACCAGCCGTGATCATCCATGGCGCCGGGCCACGTCCGACGGCCGCGTGCAACCGGGCGACCTGGTCGCCTTTTCCGCCGGGGTGTTGGCGGGGGGCTACATCGGCGAGGTGGGACGCACCTGGCCTGCCGGCGACACCGAGGGAGCCGGTCCGCTCTATAAGCGGTGGGATGCGTTGTGGTCCAGGCTGATAGCGGCGTGTCGGCCGGGGGCCGGCGCCGATGAGCTGCTCGCCGCCTATCCGGCGGCGGGGGAGTCGCCGCCGCCGATGCCGGTGGCTCGGGGCCTGGGCATGGGCTTCGACTCGCCGGTCATCTCGCCGCGACTGCCGTCCACGGCGGCCGACGAACGGCTGGAACCCGGCATGGTGCTCGCCGTGACGGGCTACGTCTGGGAACGCGGAGTGGGCGCGGTGTTCGGGCGCGAGGCGGTTCTGATCACCCCCGACGGGTCCGAACTGCTGACCTCGAGCCCGTCCTGGCAGGCGTGAGTGGGGGAGTCGCGGCCCGAAACCCCACCGCCTCTGGCCGGCTATTCGGTCGTCGACCTGTCTACCGGCATCGCCGGTGCGTACTGCACGAAGCTGCTCGCCGACGGTGGCGCCGACGTCGTCAAAATCGAACCGCCGGAAGGTGATCCGCTGCGGCAATGGTCGTCGTCCGGCGCGGCCATCCCACCCGGCGACGACGGCGCGCTGTTCAGCTTCCTGGCGGGCGGCAAGCACAGCGTCGTCGCCGACCCGTCGAGTGCCGACGACGTCGAGTTGGTCAGCCGACTGCTGGCGGCGGCCGACGCGGTGGTCTGGACCGGCGGCTCGAAAGTCGCCGAACATCAACGCTTCACACCGTCTGCGATCCACGCCGCCCACCCACACCTGACGGTCACGGCGATCACCCCGTTCGGCCTGGAGGGTCCCTGGCGGGACCGGGCGGCGACCGAGTTCACCCTGCAGGCGTGGTCCGGCGGAATCGTCGGATTGGGCCGCGGGTTGGCGAGCCGGGCACCGGTGTTCGTCGGCGGGCAGGTCGGCGAGTATCTCGCCGGCGCCTACGCGAGCGCGGCGACCCTCACGGCCAGATGGCGCCAGAGCGACTGCGGCACGGGTGAACTCGTCGACCTGTCGATGCTGGAAACCTCGATCCTGTGCCTCACGTACTACCCGGTCAGCTACTTCGAGATGCTCGGCCGGCCCTGGCGGGACGCCCGCCGGCTCACGGTGCCGGGGGTGGCGCAGGCGAAAGACGGCTTGGTGGACCTCGGGTGTGGCACGGCGCAGCAGTGGTTCGACCTGTGCGCGATGGTCGGCCACCCGGAGTGGATCGACGAGCAGTCAACGCTGTCGATCACCGAGCAGGCCAACATCCACGCCGAGGACATTTATGCCTGGGTGCGGAGCAACCCGGCGGACGAGATCCGTGAGCTTGCGACGGCATTCCGCATCCCCAACGCGCCGGTCGCCAACGGCGCAAACATTGCGTCGCTGGATCATTTCGTCGAGCGCGGCGCGTTTCGGCGCAATCCGCGCGACGGCTTCCAGCAGCCCGGACACCCCTACCGGATGCAGCCCGCGCGGCTTCGGGAGCCGCGCGCCGCGCCGCGACTCGGCGAGCACACCGCCCGTTATCGCTCCGCGGATCTGACGCCGCGGCCCGCACCGACTTCGGCGCCAAAAGGTCTGCCGTTCAGCGGACTTCGAGTGCTGGATCTGACGACGTTCTGGGCCGGCCCGAGCTGCACCCACTTTCTGGCGCTGCTCGGCGCCGAGGTCATCCACGTGGAATCCGCCCGTCGCCCCGACGGCACCCGCCTGATCGCCGGCGTGCCGGTCAGCGAAGACCGGTGGTGGGAAAAGTCGCCGATCTTCGCCGCTCTGAACAGCAACAAGAAGGGCGTGGCGCTGGACCTGCAGAGCCCGCGGGGGCGGGAACTGCTGCGCCGGCTGATCGCGACCTGCGATGTGGTGGTGGAGAACTTCACCCCGCGGGTGCTGGACCAGATCGGCCTGGATTTCGCTGCCGTACAAGCGGTCCGGCCCGATGCGGTCATGCTGCGAATGCCGGGTTTCGGCCTGGACGGCCCGTGGCGGGACAATCCGGCGTTCGCGTACGCGATCGAGTCGGCGGCCGGCCTGAGCTGGTTGACGGGATACCCCGACCGGCCGCCGTATGAGCCGTACTCCATCGGTGACCCCAACGCGGGCGTGCACGCGCTCAACGCGCTACTGCTGGCGCTGGAGCACCGTCGCCGCACCGGTGAAGGTGTGTTCGTCGAAGCGGCCATGGTCGATGCCGCGCTGAGCATCTCCGCCGAGCAGGTCATCGAATACTCCGCATACGGTGCCCTGCTGCAACGCGACGGCAACCGCGGCCCGACCGCGTGCCCGCAAAACCTCTACCGCACCTGCGACATGGACGAGTTCGGCCGCCCCGACAGCTGGGTGGCCATCGCGGTGGCGACGGACCTGCAGTGGGAGCGGCTGCGTGACTTACTAGGATCGCCCTGCTGGGCAGCCGATCCCGCGCTGTCCGCGGAGTCTGGTCGGCGCGCACACCAGGACCTGCTCGACGAACGCCTTGCGCAATGGTGTGCGGATCGCAGCGGCGACGACGTCGTCGCGGCCCTGTGGGACGCCGGTGTCCCGGTGGCCAAGGTGATGCAGCCGCATCGCCAGACGGAGCTCGACCAGTTGGCGTTCCGCGGCTTCTTCGAAGAGGTCGATCACCCGGTGAACGGCCGGGCTAAGCTCAGCACCGTGGCGATGAGGTTCTCCGGCGGGCCCGATGAGTTCCACACCCAACCCGCTCCGCTGCTCGGGCAGCACAACCACGATGTGCTGAGCGAACTCGGATTGACTCCCGCCGAGATCGCCGACCTGGAAGCCGCCGGCGTCATCGGGCAGCGGCCGGCATGACTCGCGCCAGGTAGCCATGGCGATCGAACCCTCGGACATCCTGCTGACCGACCGCGTGGCGGTGGTGACGGGCGGCGGCTCGGGCATCGGGCGGGGCATCGCCGCCGGCTTTGCGGCGTTCGGCGCGAAGGTGGCCATCTGGGAGCGCAACCCCGACAGTTGCGCGCACGCTGCCGAAGCGATTGGCGCACTGGGCATCACCACCGACGTCCGGGACAGCGGCCAGGTCGACGCGGCGTTGGCGCGCACCACGGCCGAATTGGGCACACCCACGATCCTGGTGAACAACGCCGGCGGGGTGTTCTCGTCGAAGCTGTTGGAGACCAGCGAGAACGGCTGGGATGCGCTGTACCGCGCCAACCTGCGCCACGTGCTCCTGTGCACCCAGCGCGTGGCGCGTCAACTGGTCGCAGCAGACCTGTCCGGCAGCATCATTGCGGTCACGTCCATTGAAGGCGTCAGGGCCGCACCGGGATACGCCGCGTATGCCGCCGCCAAGGCGGGCGTCATCAACTACACCAAGACCGCGGCGCTCGAACTGGCGCCGCATCGGATACGCGTCAACGCGATAGCGCCCGACATCACGCTGACCGAAGGGCTCGCGGCGCTCGGCGGGGAGGACGCCACGGCCGCGATGGGTGCCGTCGTCCCGTGGGGACGTCCCGGTCATGTCGACGAAATTGCCGGCACCGCAGTCTTTCTCGCGTCGTACATGTCCACCTACATCACCGGGCAGACGTTGCACGTCGACGGAGGCACGCACGCGGCGGGCGGCTGGTACCACGACCCGCACACCGGCGACTACCGCCTGGGGCCGAGTTAGCCCGCGGAACTCAGTGGCGCCAGCCCTCGGCGGCCTGTTCGTCGAAAGTGCGATCGATGCGGTCGAACCGCCGACGAATCGAGGCGCGGGACGCCTCGTGCGGCAGGATGTAGAGCCGGTTGGCCACTATCGCGTCGGCGATCAGGCGTGCGGTGTCCTCGACGCCCAGGGTGTCATCCTGCGCGGGCAGCGCCCCGAGCGACCCGGTCACGTCGGGCGTCGAGGCCAGTCCGTAGTCGGCGCCGCGGATGCGCTCCGAGTTGGCCAGCAAGTTGGTGTCGATGACCATCGGACAGAGCACCGACACACCGATGCCATTGTCCTTGACCTCACGCGCCAGCGTCTCGGCGAGCGCGACGACGCCGTACTTGGCGACGCCGTACGTCCCAAGGCCGGCGTTGGGCACCAACCCGGCGAACGACGCGGTGAACGCGATGTGCCCGCCCTTGCCCTGTTCGAGCAGTCGCGGCAGGAACGCCTCGACGGCGTGGATCGAGCCCCACAGGTCGATGTCGATCACCCAGCGCCAGTCCTCGTGCGTCATCTCGGCGATCGGGCCCGCCACGCAGATGCCGGCGTTGCTGAACACGACGTCGACCTGGCCGAGCAGGCGGAACGCCTCGTCCGCGAGCGCGTTGACCTCCTCGAGGTAACGGACGTCGCACATCACACCGTGCGCCTCGAATCCCTGGCCGCGCAGGTGCGCGACGGCCCGCTCCAGCCCGGGTTTGTCAATGTCGGCCAGAACAAGCTTGGCGCCGCGGCCGGCGAACTCGGTGGCGGCGGCGAAGCCGATTCCGCTCGCGCCGCCCGTGATGACCGCCCCGCGTCCCTCGAATCCATCCATACGAGGGAACTTTATTTCAGGCAGCTACCCGCATCGACAGGCAGGGTGACGCCGGTCACGTACCGGGATTCGTCGGAGGCAAGGAACAGCACCGCATTGCTGATGTCGACCGCATCCACCCACGGGACCGGCAGCGTGTGGAACATCTGACAGATCGGGGCCATGTCGTCGGGTCCCGGGTTCTCCAGGTCGGGCCGGAACAGCCTCCAGGTGCCCTCGTTCATGATCATTGCCGTGCTGACGTGCGTGGGGTGGACGGAGTTGACGCGAATCATGTGCTGGCCCAACTCGACTGCGAAGGAGCGCATGATGCCCACTACGCCGTGCTTGGCGGCGACATAGCTGCCGCAGTGCGGGTAGGCCTTGATGCCGCCCACGGAGCTGGTCAGGATGATCGAACCGCCCTTGCCGCCGGCGAGGATATGCGGCACACCGGCTTTCACGGTCTTCCACACGCTGGACAGGTTGACGTCGATCATCTCCTGCCAGTCGTACTCGCTGGTCTTGTCCAAAGTGTCGCCGCCGTTGCCGATTCCGGCGTTGGCGACGATGATGTCCAGCCGGCCCAGCTGTTCCACGCCGCCGTCCACCGCGTCTTTGAGTGCGTCGTAGTCGCGCACGTCGACCTCGGCCGTGACGATTCGGCGATTCAGGCCCTTGACCAGGTCGGCGGTCTCGGCCAGATCCTCGGGCGTCGACGCCGGAATGGTGGTGTTCTTGACGATCGGCTTGCACACGTCGACGGCGATGATGTCGGCGCCCTCCTCTGCCAGCCGCACCGCGTGGCTGCGGCCCTGGCCGCGCGCCGCCCCGGTCACGAAGGCGACCTTGCCTTCAACACGACCCGTCATGGTTTACCTCATTTCCTAGGTGATTTAGCCGACTTTCAGGCGAGATAAGCCGGCATGGTCTCCCAACCCCGCACCGTGGACGTCGGGGATAGCTTGCATTCGGACAGGTCGACGTCCCACTCCGGGAAGCGCTTCAAGATTTCCTCGAGCGCGATGCGGCCCTCGAGGCGCGCCAGCGCCGAGCCGAGGCAATAGTGGGTGCCGACGCTGAACGTCAGATGTTGGCGCGACTCGCGCCGGATGTCGAAAACGTCTCCGTCCGGCGGGAATTGGCGGTGATCGCGATTGGCCGCCCCGATCAGCATCATCATCACGCTGCCCGCGGGCACCCGCTGGCCGTAGTACTCCAAGTCGCGCGTGACGTACCGGGCGACGTGCGGGGCGGGCGGCTCGAAGCGCAGCAGTTCCTCGATCGCCGCGGGGATCAGCGACCGGTCTTCGGCGAGGGCCCGCCGCTGGTCGGGATGTTCGGCCAGCACCTTGCCGGCCCAGCCGATCAACCGCGTCGTCGTCTCGTTGCCGGCGCCGGACACCACGCTGACGTAGGTGAGCAGCTCATCGCGGCTGAGCCGCCGAACCGTGCCGGTCTCGTCCTCGAACTCGGCGTTGAGCAACTCGGTCATGATGTCGTTCGAGGGATGCTCCGCGCGCCAGTCGATGTACTGGCCGAAGAACTCGGGGCTCGCGATGTTGCCCATTGAGGTCTCCATCGGCTTGCCCGCCTCGGTGCGCATCTGCGCGTTCGCGAAGTCGCGGGCGGCTTCCTGATCCTGCTCGGGAACCCCCAGCAGCATGCCGATCACCCGCATGGGCATCTGCGCGCCGAGGTCGCCCACGAAGTCGAACCGATCGGTACCGACGAGCGGATCCAGGCTGCGCGCGCAGAATTCGCGGATCTTGGGCTCGAGCTCGTTGATCTTGCGCGGGGTGAACATCCGCGACAGCAGCTTGCGGTGGATGTCGTGGATCGGCGGGTCCTCGAAAATCACTGTGCCGGGCGGAATTTCGATGTTGGCCTTGATGAGCTCGAGGATCGCGCCGCGGGCCGAACTGAAGGTCTGGTAGTCGACGATTCCGCGGTCGACGTCGGCGAACCGGCTCAACGCGTAGAAGTCATGCTGCGCGTTGTAATACAGCGGGGCCTCTTCGCGCAGCCGCCGAAACATCGGGTACGGGTCGGCATTGAGCTCGACGTCGTAGGGATCGAAGTAGACGTCGCTGGCCGCGCTGACTGTCACGGATTCTCGCCCTCTCGCCGGAATTTGCCCCACCCGCGGTCGTCCCGTTCCGGCAGGAGAGCGCGCAGCGAGTCGCACCTGAACTCTGACATTCCCCACCGACAGTGTCAACGGCGGATCCGTTTTAGCTACTTCTAGTTCTGAATATTAGAGAATCAGATTCTCATGAGGCAAACCGCGTGCGCTATCTGCTCAGGCGTCCGGCGGACGGCCGGTCGATCAGGTACGGGCGAATCCCCGTGAGCAAAAGTCCCAGACCTCTTCGGAGGTGATGGGATGGACCGTCGAGTCGTCGGACCCGCCGCTGTATTGCGCGAGGAACATCACCGTCTGCATCGTCATAGCGGCCACCCGCTTGGCGTTGACCTCGGCGCGCAACTCGCCGGCCTCGCCCGCGGCTTCCATCAGCTCGGTCAGCAATGTCACCAGCGGGGCGTGGGCGACCTTAACCTCGGCCGGGTGCGTCACCAGCAAGCGCGGCGCGAAGTCGGTGAACAACGGGCGCTTGGCCGTCGGGTCCGGGCGGGAGGCCTCGTAGAGCAATTCGACGGCGACCTTCAGGCGTTCCAGGGGGTCGGAATGGCTCTCCGTGGCGGCCCGGATCTGGTCGGCCGACCGGCTCAACGCGTCTTCGAACAGCGCGAGCAGCAACTCGTGCTTGCCGTCGAATTGCAGGTAGAAGCTGCGCAGCGACTGGCGCGAGCGGTCCACTACCTCTTGGACCGTGAAGTCGGTGCTGCCCTTTTCGATGATGATGGCCTGCGCGGCGTCCAGGAATCGCTGCACACGCTGCGCGGCGCGCAGCTTGGCGGTCTTGATGGATCGCTCGACCGCGCGCTGCTTCCAGGCCGGCTCCTCGCCCGGATTGGTCACCGACGGCTCGGTCGATTGCCGCGAGGGGAGAACATGATTGGACTGTACCGGAGAACGCCGTGACATCGGTGCGCTCGACCCCCTCACGGACGACGTGTCGGAGATTGTAACTTTCTCACGACGAGAATACTATTCTCTTACACGTGTGTATGGAAGCGTAATCCAAAAGAGCGCGACTCGCCGTTGCGGAAAAGCTCGGCAATCAAAACCTCGGGGAGTGCTGTGCAGCTGACTTTTGACACGGACGTCGAGACGTTCCGAGCCGAGTTCGTGGCGTTCCTCGACGCGCATCTGCCGGAATTGGCCGAAGCGTTCGAACGGTCGCGGTCGAGTTCGCATATCCCCGCCTGGGCGAGGCGCTGGCAACGGCTGTTGTTCGACAACGGGTGGCTGCTGCCCGGCAACCCGCCGGAGTTCGGGGGCCGCAACGCCACGCTGCTGCAGCAGTACGTGCACAAGGAGGAGTTGGCGCGGCGGCGGATCTATCAGAGTTTCAATCCGCAGGGCATCGGCATCATCGCGGCGTCGCTGCTGTCGTTCGGCACCCAAGAACAGAAGCAGCGTTGGGCGGTCCCGATTCTGCGTGCCGAGATCACCGCGTCGCTGGGGATGAGCGAACCGGGCGCTGGCTCCGATCTCGCGTCACTGCGAACCCGGGCGGTGCTCGACGGCGACCACTTCGTGGTCAACGGCCAGAAGGTATGGACGTCGGGCGCCCACGACGCCGATGTGCTGTTGACCTTCGTACGCACCGATCCGGACGCGCCAAAACACAAGGGCATCAGCGTGTTACTGATCCCGACCGATGCCCCGGGTGTGGTGTGCCGTCCGTTCGCGTCGGTGTGTGACCGGGACGATGTCGACTTCAACGAGGTGTTCTTCACCGACGTCCGCGTGCCGGCCGAAAACCTGGTCGGTGAGCTCAACGGCGGCTGGCGGGTGGCCACCGGCTCGCTAGGTCACGAACGCGCCATGTTGTGGATGGACTACGTCGACCTGTTGCACGCGCTGGCAACTGATTTCGTGCCGAATGGGACGCTGCAGCGGGACCGCTACGCCACCCTGGTCATCGACGCGCATGCGCTGCAATTGTTGGGGTCGGCAGCCATCGCGAAGGCCGCTCGCGGCGAGGAGGATGTGCCCGCGCAATCGGTCCTCAAGCTCCTGGGCTCGGAGGCCCTGCAACGCGCCGCCGAGGACGCGTTGAACGCCGCGGACGCCGACGGGCTTGCGCTGCAGGCGGTTACCGCGCCCTTCGCGCCGCTCGACCTGGACAGTCACTACCGCAGTCGGTTCGACCGGTACGTGCGCACCTTCGCCGCCACCATCGCGGGCGGCACCTCCGAGATCCAGCGCAACATCATCGCCGAGCGGGTGCTCGGTCTGCCGCGAAATTAAGCCGCTCGTGAAGCCCTGTCCCCTGCGCCGACGGGCCCACCCCGACGAATCAGCACGGCTGGTAGGTGTCGAAAACCTTGCACCGGCGTTGCTGCTCGTGGTTGCTGTAGTACCAGAAATAGCTGACCACCGCGACGAACACCGCGAGGATCGCCACCACACCCAACACCATGCCGGCCGTCGCGGTCCCGGCCCTGGGCGCCGCGGCGCGCTTGGCGCGCGACCGCGCGATCGCACCGGTCACGATCGCGCCGATGCCGAAGAAAATCCCGATTACCGCCCAGGATGTGATGAGCGCGACCACACCCAGGATCAACGACACGACACCCAACTTGTCGCGGGGTGCGCCGGGCTGACTCATGTGCACAGATCTTAGGCGACTAAGCGGACTTTGCGGTGAACAGCCCGAAATTGCTACAGCTGAGCGAGCCGGGGTGCACTTCCTTCAGCCCTCAGGATCGCGCCGGCCTCACGGGTCAATTCCCGTGCGCTGCCGAGCAATCCGTCCAAGATGAGCGACCGCTTGACGTGCAGGTGCAGCTGATGCTCGGCGGTGAACCCGATGCCGCCCAGCACCTGCTGACAATGGCGCGCGGTGGTAAGCGCGGCCTGGCCGGCCGCGGCCTTGGCCAGCAGGCAGGCCAGGGCGTGCGAGCCGTCCGGATCCTCCGATATGTCTGCGGCGGCCAGCAGCGTCGCCTCGGCGCCTTCGATCGCGACCAGCGCCTCTGCAAGGCGATGCCGGATCGCCTGGAACGAGCTGATGTGGCGGCCGAATTGGACGCGGTCCACAGCGTGCTGGCGGGCCAGACCTAGCATCGCCCGGCTGGCGCCCACGAGCCACCAACCGAGCGCGCGGCGCCCCGCGGCCAGCGCGGTCGACGACGCCGGGCCCCGTTCTGCCACACGCTGTATCGGCAGTTCCTCGTCCAGCGCCGAACTCGTGTCGTCGGCGCGACCCCAGACCACCCACGAGCCGCCCGCGAACGGCAGCGCGACGGTGCCGCCGGGCTCCCGCCCGGCCCCGTGCAGCACGACGTCGTTGAGCACGGGAGCGTGCGCGCCGGACTCACCGAGCAGCCGGAACACCAGGGAAATCGCGACATCCGGCATTTCGTCGAGCATCTCGAGCCAGCCGAGATCGGCCAGCGTGGCGTCGAGCTTGGCGCCGGAAGCGCCCGTCATGGCCGTCCGCAGCGAGTCGGACAGCAACTGCAGCTCGGGATCGAGAGTCACGCTCACTCCTTCCCGAGGTCGAGCAGGCGGCGGGCGATGATGTTGCGCTGAATCTCGGCGGTGCCCCCGTAAATCGTCGCGGCGCGCGAATACAGGTACTCCGGCCGCCAGGGGCTGTCGTCGAGTTCCAGGACCCCGGGCAGCAGGTCGTGAACGGTGTCGTAGAGCCGCTGCTCGGCGCCCGCGAGCAACACCTTGTCGACGGACGTGTCCGGCCCGAGCCGGGCTCCGTCGCGGAGCCGGTGTTGGGTGACCCGGGACCGGCAGCGCAGCGTGTGCAGCGCGAGATAAGCTGCGCCCAAAGCTGACTCGTCCGGCTCGCCAGCCTGAGTAGCTTCGGCGATGAGCTCGTCGAACCGCGAATAGAGGTACGCGATCCGCTGCCAGAAGCAACTCGAGCGCTCGTAGGGCAGCAGGTCCATGGCGAGCCGCCAGCCGTCACCCGGCTGGCCGAGCATGCGGCTGGACGGGACGACCACGTCGTCGTAGTACACCTCGCAGAATTCGTCGACGCCGTGCATGGTGCGCAGCGGACGGACGGTGATGCCAGGGGTATCCAGGTCGACGAGGAAGGCGGTGATGCCGTCATGGCCGGGGGCAGTGCGGGTGAGCAGGACACAGCGCGTGGAGAACTGCGCGAAACTGGTCCAGACCTTCTGCCCGTTGACAATCCAGTGGTCACCCCGCTGGGTGGCGCGGGTGGACAGCGACGCCAGGTCGCTGCCGGAGCCCGGCTCGGAAAATCCCTGACACCAGTGCTCGCGGCCACTGAGCAGACGCGGCACCATCTCGGCGGCGAGTTCCGCTGGCGCGTAGTCGATCATGGTGGGGGCGAGCACCTCGAGCATTGAGTACGGGCCGGGTTCGGCAAGCCGCCTGCCCACCACCTCCTCGCCGACGATCGCGCGCAGCAGCGCGGGACCGCCGAGCCCGCCGACTTCTTCGGCCCACCCGTACCGCATCCAGTCGGCATCGTAGAGCGCCCGGCTCACCCGGGCGAACTGCCGCATGTGCCCCTCGAGTGAGTGGTCGGGCCCGGGGGTGAGGTCGGTGCTATCCAGCCACGCGCGCAGATCCGCCCGGAACTGCTCGACGTTCACGGCGTGGGACGGCCCACGGCGTGCGGCCGCCCGGAGTCGTGCACGCCGCTGCGCCGGATGAAGGTCATAGCACGGGCTTTCAGCCGCCAGCCGTCGGCGGTGCGGCGATAGGTATCGCGGTAATAGCCGATGCGCATGTCGTGCGCGGAATGCTCGATGAAGCACAGCGGTTGCGTGCCGGTGGCCTCGTCGCCATCGAGGTCCACCGCCGAGGTTCCGGTCATGAACAGGCCCTTGGGGGCGGCGGCCACCAGCTCGGGGAACCGGTCCAGCGTGTAGGTGTCGCCGAACGCGCTGTAGGTGCCGTCGGGCGTGAACACGGCGACGAGGCCCTCGATGTCGCCCTGGGTGATCGTCACCGCGTAGCGGGCGAGCAGTTGCTGGATCTCCACCAGGTCGTCAGTTCTGGTTGGCTGGTTACTGGACAAAGACCTTGCCGCCTTTCATGACGAAGCTGACATCGCGGGTAACGGTGATGTCCTCCAGCGGGTTTCCCGGGACCGCGATGACGTCGGCGAGCATACCTTCGGCCAGCCTACCCAGCTCGGTCGAGTTGATCAGTTCGGCGGCGGTCGCGGTCGCGGCCCGCAGCACCGCCGACGGCGGCAGGCCCCAATCCACCAGGGTGACAAGCTCGTCGGCGTTGCGGCCGTGCGGGATCGCAGGTGCGTCGGTGCCGACCGCGATCTTCACCCCGGCCTCGTAGGCGGCCAGGATCGAGGTGCGCGACTTAGGGAACATCTCGGCGGCCTTGGCCTGGAGTTCGGGCGGCGCGTGCGAGACGTCCATACCCTCGGCCAGGCGCCGGGTGCTCACCAGGAAGGTGTCGTGCTCGACCATCGACGCGATCGCCTCGTCATCGATGAGGAAGCCGTGTTCGATGCAGTCGATGCCCGCCGCCACGGCGTGCTTGACGGCCTCGGCGCCGTGCGTGTGCGCGGCCACCCGCAGCCCGCGCCGGTGCGCCTCGTCGACGATTGCGCACAGTTCCTCATCGGAATAGTGCTGCGCGCCAGGGGGGCCCGTCAGCGACATCACCCCACCCGAGCAGCACACCTTGATCAGCTGGGCGCCGTGCTTGATCTGGTAGCGCACCGCCCGCCGGATCTCGTCGACCCCGTTGGCGATGCCTTCCTCCACGGTCAGGTCCAGTACGTGCGGCGCGAAGGCGGCGAACATCGTCGGATCCAGGTGCCCGCCGGTGGGCGTAATCGCATGTCCGGCAGGCACAATGCGGGGCCCGTCGATCCAGCCCGCGTCGATCGCCTTACCCAGCGCCACGTCCAGCAGGTAGCCGCCGGTCTTGACGAACAACCCGAGGTTGCGCACGGTGGTGAACCCGGCGCGCAATGTCCGTCGGGCATTGCCGACGGCACGCAGCATCCGGGTCGGGGGGTCGTCCTGCACCTGGGACAGGCCCGGCTTCTCGCCGCGGCCACCCATGAGCAGGTTGACCTCCATGTCCATTAATCCGGGCAGCAGGATCTGATCGCCGAGATCGATTGTGTCGCCTTCGGGTTCGCCGCCGACGCCGACGATTCGATCACCGTCGATGCGGAGGATGCCCGGCGAGACGATCTCGCCGGCGTCGACGTCGAGCAGTCCCCCCGCCTTGAGCGTCAACACCGGCTAAATCACCGGTTCATGAAGGACTTCGACCCACGCCGCGCCGCTGTCGGGGACGCGGGGCTGCTTCCACGCCTCGATCGGGAACGACACCATCACCAGCGACTGCATGATGTGCATCAGGCTCTTCGCATCCTCGGGCAGGTCGTCCAGCGGAAACTTGTCGCAGTAGGCGATGACGTCGTTCAGCAGCGGGAACGCGGCTTCGTAGAACGCCTGCATCTCCGCCATCGTCGAACCCAGGCGCTTGGCGTAGCGTTCGGGCTCGTGCGCCAGGTCCCAGTCCAAATACGGCTCCAGGGCGGCGAATTCAGACGGTAACTTTGCCATTCTTCTGGTACTCCCTCACGTAGTCGCCAGTCGTCTTGTGCAGGTGGCGGATCAGCACCTCCTGATCGCACAGCAGGAACTCCGAGACCGCCCGGGTACCGATCATCGTCTGGGTCGCTTCCAGCGTGTTGGCGTCCTGCAGCGCGTACTCCTTGAACGTCACGGCGGCCAGCTCCTGGGCCAGCCGTTCCCGCGCGTTGCGCGGCGGGACGAAATACAGCACGGCCTCGAAGATGTGCTTGTCCACTGCGGTCGGCCAGTAGTGGTAGGTCAGATACCAGCCCGGTTCCCAGATCAGCAGCATGAAGTTCGGGTAGAAGAGCCACGAGTCGATGCCCCACTGCGGCACCCGCTTCACGTTGACGCCCGGTGGCAGCTCCATGTTCTGGATGATCTCCGGCTTGTCCCACGGACCGAACAGTCCGCTGCGCAGCACCTGGTCCATCGGCTTGACCATGGACATGTCCGGGGGTGGCGCCTGTCCGCCCCAGGTCGACTGCAGGTTGTGCGGTCCGGCCAGCTCGTAGTGCAGCGCCTCGTAGCCGAACTTCTGAATCTTCGCGGCTTCTTCCTTCGTGTACTGCCCCTGATGCAGGATCGGCGCGTGGTAGAACTCGACGAACGCGTCGATGAACAGCTTCCAGTTGCTGCCTACCTCGGCCCGGTAGGAGTAGGTCTCGGTCATCTCGCCGAAGGGGTAACCCTCGATGCTCTTGGCCAAGGGGCCGAGATAGTCGATCAGCGGCGCCGCGTCGTTGTCGAAGTTGATGAAGATGAAGCCTTCCCACACCTCGCAACGCACCGGCGCCAGACCGTACTGACTCTTGTCCAGGTCGAAGAACTCTTCCGGCTGCTGGACGAAGGTGAGCTCGCCGTCCAGGCTGTAACGCCAGGCGTGGTATTTGCAGGTGAACTGCCGGCAGATGCCGGAGGTCTCGCGGTTCGGAAAGTCGTTCCACACCAGCTTGTTTCCGCGGTGCCGGCAGACGTTGTGATACGCCTTGACCGAGCCGTCCTTGGTCTTGACGATGATCACCGACGTGCCCGGGCCGGCCGACGGCAGCTCCCGGGTGAAGTAGCTGCCGGTTTTCGGCAGGCGATTGACCCGGCCGACGTTGAGCCACTGCTTCTTGAAGACCGCCTCGCGCTCGGCGGCAAAGAATGCCGGGTCGATCGAGTCGGTGTAATCAACTGGGGCGGTTCCCAGTTCGGGATAATTTTCCGTCCAGCTCCCGGCAGCTGGCTTGGGGAAGTGGGCCACTCTTACCTCTCTTTGTGATGTTCTTCGAGCTGCACGCCAAAAGTGTTGAGCGCCATGGCCAGCATCGTGTAGGAGCCGACCGTGAAGATGTAGTCCATCCGCTGGCGGTCGTCCATGTGCTTGCCGAGCGTCGCCCAGGTCTCGTCGGACAACTGGGATTTCTCGTCGAGTTCGTCGACTCCGTTCACGACCGCGCGCTCGAATTCGTCCAGAGTGCCGTCGGACCCGGTTCGCACCGCCTCGATCTCGGCGTCGGTGATGCCCTCACGCTTCGCCAGATCCACGTGCTGGTGCCACTCGTAGGGAGAGTCGCGGCGGTGCGCGACGCGCAGGATGGCCAGTTCGCGGATGCGCGGAGACAGTGTGGAGGAGAACAGCAGGTGGACGTTGAGTCGCAGGAACGCCTTGGTCAGGGCGGGGTGGTTGACCAGCGTCGCCAGCACGTTGGAGGCGTCGCGCGGGTTGCGGCGTTCCGGCGGCAACATCACCGCCAGCGCCTGTTCGACGTCCTCGTCCCACCGGTCGGCGGGCAACGGCGGCAGTCGCATCGCGCGGGGTTCCTCTCGGTCAAAGAGAATCAGATTCTCATTTACAACCAATAGACTTGCACGATTCGGTCCGCCGGTCAATCCTGACGCGTAGGTTGCGGTACCCGCCCGCCGTCGCAGCGACGTGGCCGGAAGGCGCCTGTCGGGGCCCTGTTTTGCCCGTCCACACGGACAGCGCCGATGCCGTGCGGCTAACCTGGATGTTGATTCTCGCTGCGCGAGAAGATAGTTTTCAACACTAGAGAGCTTGGAGGCAGGTGGCGGCTCGCCGTAGACCGGACGTGCCCGCTCGGTGGCCGCGACCCGGGGCTCGAAATCATGCGTCGAAAGGGACGCTCGAAAGTTTCATGAGAGGGGTACGGCCATGAACAAAGAAGACATGATCCTGATCAGCGTCGATGACCACACCGTCGAGCCGCCGAACATGTTCAAGAACCACCTGGCGAAGAAGTACATCGACGACGCCCCCCGGTTGGTACACAACGCCGACGGTTCCGACATGTGGAAGTTCCGCGATACGGTCATCCCCAATGTCGCACTCAACGCGGTCGCCGGCCGTCCCAAGGAGGAGTACGGCATCGAGCCGACGGGGCTCGACGAGATCCGGCCGGGTTGTTACAACGTCGACGAGCGCGTCAAGGACATGAACGCGGGCGGCATCCTGGCGTCGATCTGCTTCCCGTCCTTTCCGGGCTTCGCCGGGCGGCTGTTCGCCACCGACGATCACGATTTCTCGATCGCCCTGGTGCAGGCCTACAACGACTGGCACATCGACGAGTGGTGCGGCGCCTACCCGGCGCGATTCATCCCGATGGCCATCCCGGTTATCTGGGACGCCGAGGCGTGCGCCGCCGAGGTACGCCGGGTGTCGAAGAAGGGCGTGCACGCGCTGACCTTCACCGAGAACCCGGCCGCCATGGGTTACCCCAGCTTCCACGACGAGTACTGGAACCCGCTGTGGAAAGCGTTGGTGGACACCGACACCGTGATGAACGTGCACATCGGTTCGTCGGGCCGGCTGGCGATCACCGCGCCGGATGCGCCGATGGACGTGATGATCACGCTGCAGCCGATGAACATCGTCCAGGCGGCAGCGGACCTGCTGTGGTCGCGGCCGATCAAGGAATATCCGGACCTCAAGGTCGCGCTTTCCGAAGGCGGTACGGGCTGGATTCCCTACTTCCTCGAGCGCGCGGACCGGACCTACGAGATGCACTCCGCCTGGACGCATCAGGACTTCAAGGGCAAGCTGCCCAGCGAGGTTTTCCGTGACCACTTCCTGACGTGCTTCATCAGCGACAAGGTGGGCGTTGCGCTGCGCAACATGATCGGCATCGACAACATCTGCTGGGAGGCCGACTACCCGCACAGCGACTCGATGTGGCCGGGCGCGCCTGAGGAGCTGTGGGATGTGCTGTCGCTGAACTCCGTGCCGGACGACGAGATCAACAAGATGACCCACGAGAACGCCATGCGGTGGTACTCGTTCGACCCGTTCACCCACATTTCGCCCGAGCAGGCGACCGTCGGTGCACTGCGCAAGGCCGCCGAGGGCCACGACGTGTCCATCAAGGCGCAGGGGCACGACAAGGACACCCGAGGCGGCTCGTCCTTTGCGGACTTCGCCGCCAACGCGAAAGCCCTCACCGGCAATAAGGACTGACTCTCTACTGGCGAGCAGACGCAAAAGCACCCATTTAGGCCCGAAAATGGGGGCTTTTGCGTCAGCACGC
>NZ_JCALCE010000052.1:0-30961 GCF_059812195.1 Mycobacterium sp. NGS68
GGGGTGATGCCGTACTTGAGGCAGTCCTGGACCAGGAGGTAGGCGGCGACGTCGATCGCGTTGGCCTGTTGCAGCCACTGCTCGCGGGTCCAGCTCGAGCGGCTACCGGCGAAGCAGAGGTTGATGGTTCGGCTGTTGCTGTTGCCGACGGACCAGGATGCCTGGTCGGTGTCGACGACGTCGATGACGGTGACCCCGCCGTCGGAGGCTTGGCTGACCACATAGTGGTAGGACACGGGGTTGGGGCCGTTCTCGGTGGAGATGAGGAAGTCGGCGAGGTCTTCGGCTGCGCGGTCGCCGCCGCCGCCTTCCTGTGTGTGGATCAGGGGGAGGTCGGGCTTCGTTCCGCCGCGGCTGCTGTTGTTGTCGCACCACTTCGGGAACTCGTTGAAGTCGGGGCGGTTCGGGTCGACGGCGGGTGCGGTCACGGTTCCTCCGGTGATTCGGTCGTAGAGGGCTTGGGCGTCGCCGATGCGCTCGTCGTAGCGGTCGGGGAACGCGGACTGCTGCACGGCTTGCGCGTAGGAGCCGGGCGAGTCGGGGCCGTTGTAGTCCAGGCGCGCGAGGCGGCCGAAGAACAGGCGTGCGGACTGGTAGGGGTCCATACAGGTGGCGGCGTCGCCCCACCACCAGCCGCTGCTTCCCTGCACGACCTGCTGCTGGAACAGCCCGACGCTGTAGCCGTCGGAGCCGACCGCGTCGTGTGGGATCGCCATGGATTCGGGCACTTTGTAGTTCGCGTAGTTCAGCCAGTCGGATTCGACGTAGACGGTGGCGAAGGCGATCACGATTCCGCGGGGGGTGATCCCGAGGTCGCGGCCTGCTTGCAGGACGTCGGCGGCGTACTGGTCGGCGCTCATCTCCCCAGCAGCCTCTCCGTAACCTGGTGCGGCCGGTCCGAGATGCGCAGCCATCCGTCGGGTCCGTGGATGGGGCGGCCGCCGTAGCGGTGGTTCATGTCGGCGAACACCGCGGCGAGTTCGGCTTTCGCTTCGGGGGTGAGTTCGCCGGTGAGCGGGTTCGGCCGCCGCGTGGGTGCTGTCATCGGTGGTCTTTCTTGTGGTCGTGGTGGATGGCTCGGTAGCAGTAGCCGAGGATGATGAGTCCGAGGGTGGCGAAGATCGCGGACATGGCGATTTCGCTCAGTGATTCACGGAGCATTTCCGCAGTGGCCGTATCTGTTTCGCGATCGCAGCGGGCAGCAGGTGCAGCACCATTACGCGAATCGCGTAACACAGAGGCGTGTGATCGGCGGCCGGGCAACCGCAGGTCAGGCAGCGCGCCTCGAGAGGGATGGCGCGCGGGGTATTCATGGCACGCCGCTACTTCCCGTTGAGCACCTTGTTCAGCGCGGCGCACAACTTCTCGGCGTCTTCGCGGGTGTCGCGGAACGCGATCGGCGCGGTGCTGTGGGGCTGGTCGTCGTGCTCGAACACGATCGGGAAGTGGCGCCCATACTCGGTGGGATTGTCGGGGAGTTCTTTGCGGGCGACGGGTGCGACGACGAACATCGTTGTGTCCTATCCGAGTTGGGGGTTTTCGGCGATCATTTTGGCGGCGAGTGCTTCTTGGACGCGGGGGTCGTTGAGCATCTGTTTGGCGGCGGCGACTTTGGCTTTCCAGAGGAGTTCGGCGAAGCACCAGCGGGTTTCGGCGAGTTCTCGTTCGAGCTTCTTGACGCGGGCGGCGACGCTGGTGGCCGACGGCGCGGGCGCGGCCTTCTTCGCGGGGGCCTTCGCGGCAGTCGGCGTGCGTGTGGCTGTTTCCTTCTGTCCGGCTGCGGGTTTCGCGGCGGCGCGGCGGGTCGAGCGGTTTGGGCTGTCGGGCACTTACTTTCCTTTCTTGGCGATGCTGAACTTGTCGGCGAGGTCAGCGGCGGTGTAGACGAGCAGGTTCCGGCCGTTCCAGACGAGGTAGGTGGGCATCCAGTCCTCGAGGTTCTCGCCGACGTAGATGGAGTGGTTGTCGGCGAGCGGCAGGGTGATTTGCCAGCGGGGTACGTCGTTTTCGGCGAGGGTGAACACGGTGGTGGTGCCGTGGAGGTTGGCGCCGTAGGTGGTGCGAAGTTCCTCTAGGGCCGCGTTGGCGTCGTCGATGTCGGTGAAGTCACCCCAGGCGGCGAGGGTGTCGACTTTGCGGGTTATCTGGATCTCTGTCATTCGAGTCTCTTTCGATTGGGCTGCTTACGGTTTAGGCCGCACTCCGGTTCGCCAGTGCGGCGGCCCAGTAGGAGATGACACCGCTGGCTTCTCCGGTAGCGGACTGTGACCCGGAGGCGACGATGTAGCCGGGCTGGATGTAGTCCCCGGCAGCGAGGTAGATCGTCCACGAGTCGTGGAACACCCGGTCGGCTGATGCCAGACCGCCGCTTCCTTGCCTGTAGGCGGACCCGTTCTTGAACAGCACGAGCCGGTGGACCTGCGCGAGCGAGCTGTTGAATAGCAGGCCGTAATCCACCGTGTACCAGCCCGCGTAGGACGCGGTGTAGATGTTCCCCGCTGCGGTGTAGGTCCAGTCGGCAGTGGCCTGGTCCTGGTTCCCGAAAAACCCGCTGGACGAGAGGATTTGCGCGGTCCCGTTCGCGGTGAGCGACACGGTGCCGGTTGAGGTGCGGTTACGGGAGATCCCGGAGCCGATGGTGTCGGGGGGCTTCGGGATCAGGTTGACCGCAACCGAGATCCACTGGTTGGTGGTGGTGTAGGACGCGGTCGCGGAGAACGACACGGTCGCTGCGCCGGCCGCGTCCCCGGCGAGGACCGCGAGGTACCGCGAGATCGCGGAGGCCAGTGTGCTTCCCGGATTCGAGCGGCTCGTCTGGTTGTAGGACGACAGCGTCTCCGAGGAGAGAGCGCTGACCGCGAACTGCTGCACCACCACGTTGCCGGTAGCGGAGGCAACCGACGAGTGCGACGGGCTGCTGTTGCCGCCGGTGTTGCTGGACACGGTGCCGACGCCTTTGACGCCGATGTAGGAGCTTGCCGAGCCCGCGATGATGTAGACGGCAGCGTCACCCGTGAAATTCACGCTGATCGCCTTGGAAGCACCGGTCGGCGGGTTCTTGATTCCGTAGATCAGGGAGGCAAGAACGTCCCCGCTAGGGAGGAACGTCACATCGGCGTTCAGTTGCGTGGCAGGGGAGCCTCCCACTGTGACGGTGTAGGCGCCGACCGATGACGCTCCCGAAATGATGATCGAGAATCGCACAATCGCGTAGTCCGCGGTGGCCGCGATCGTCAAGGTTCCCGACGCCGTCAACGACGTACTGCTGCCCGTCGCGGTCGTCAGGCTCGCGGTCGCGTCATGCGAAATCCCGCTGCCGGGGTTTGGGGGAATCAGCACGTTGGTGTTCGGGATGGCCGTCAATTGCGGCGTCATGTCCGCAGCCGTGTTCCCCGACCCGGACCCGCCGCTGATGGCGTTAACCACGGTGTCGAATCCGGACTGCATATCCGTCGACATGTCGCGTGTGACGTTCGGCACGGCGGCCTTCTTGATCACCGTCCCAAGCGATGTCGAGCCGAACAGGTTGTTGAACACCGACTGCAGGTTCGTCTTGATCGTGGTCACCAGGTTGCCGACACCGGAGCCGCCGTTGACCGCCTGGTGCAGGTAGTCCACAACGTTCTGGATGTCGCTGGACATCGCCGCGGTGATGTCCGGTATCCGCCCCACCGCCAGCGTCCCGCTGGTGATAATCGACGCCGCCAGGTTCGGGATCAGACCGGTAGTGAAAGTGCCCGAAGTGATAATGGACGCAGGCAAATTCGGGATCAGCGAACCCGAGATCAGGCCCGTGATGTTGCTCAGCTTGCCCGAGTCGAACAGGCCGCCGCTGGTGATGTTGCCCAGCAGCGTCGTGATCGCGGTCCCGCCGACTGTGGCCGCCGACGTCAACGCGCCCGACCACGCACCGCCGGACGTCAGGTTCGTCAAATAGCCCGAGAGACTGGTAATCGCCGAAATCGCGAGCGCCGGAATCTGCGCAGTATTGAACGTGCCCGACGTGATGATGCTGGCCGGCAGATTGGGGATGCGGCCCGTCCCCAGGGTCCCGGACGTGATGATGCTCGCGGCCAGGCTCGGGATGTTCGTCGCCGCATCCAACAACCCCGAAACCAGCGACGCCGAAACGCTTCCCACCAGATTCGAGCCCGGGAAATTCTGCAGCGCCGTCTTGATCGTCGACACTGCATTGCCCGTCGAGCTGCCGCCGTGCACCGCCTGATAAATGAGGTCGGCGATGTCCTGCTCAATGTCGGTGATCCCCGAAACCAGGCCGCCTGCAATGGTTTTGCCCCACGACCCGTCCAGGTCCGGGATCAGGTCCTGTAGGAACTCACCCGAGGTCACCAGCGACGCCGGAATGTCGGGCAGGTGGATCAGGTCGAACACGCCGCTGGTGATGATGTTCGCGGGCAGGTTCGGTATCGCCGCGCCCTGCAGTAGCGTGCCGATCGTGGAGCCGCCGAACAGGTTTCCCACCAGGTCGCTCAGGCCGTCATGGATGTCGTCGGCGGTGTCGGCGATCAGGCCCAGGCCGGTGGCGATCTTGGACCGGAGGTTGTCGAACAGGTCACCGGAGACCGCGCCGTGGATCAAGTCGCCGATCTCGACCAGCGCGTCGTAAGGGTGCCAGCCGAAGATCTCGATCGCCCCCAGCGCGACAGCGACCTTCCCCAGGAACGCGTCGACGAGCTGCTTGATGATCTCCTGCATGCTCTGCCAGGGCTTCGGTAGTTCCGGCGTTCCGCCGGCGCGCGGAGGCTGGTTGTGGATCGGATAGTTGGGGACCGCAGTCGCCCAAATCGGCGGTGTCTCAGTCATTGTCAGACCGGGATCGCCCAGACTTCGAAGATCGTTGTGGAGTTGCTGGCGACATAGGTGTCAGACCCCGAGCGGCGCTCGGTCCGCAACCAGATGACCGCCGAGTTCCCCGCGCTCACCCGGTCGTAGCTGTCACCGCTGTTCGCCGGGCACGCTGAGACGATCGTGAGCCTGTCCTTATCGCCGGCCAGGCCGACGCAGCGCCCGATCACGTTGCCGTCCGTCTCGCCCCCGAGGCGTGCCACAAGATCGACCGCGACGTCCGAGCCGGTGCCGGTGATGACGGTCTGCGCGAACACCATCGGCCGCCAGTCGAACGGCTTGGCCGTGATCGCGATGTAGGCCATCGTGAAGTTGGCGTTGCCCGACGGGACACTGTTGATGCTGGCCGGCACGTGGCGGCTGGCGATCTTCTGCGGGGCCAGCTCGAAGCCGTCGAGGTCGTCGTTGATGACCAGCATCTGTCCCGCCACGGGCGATTCGCTGTAGTCGCTCGGATCGAGCGTGGTGTCGCCGTCGTCGCCCTTCGGGCCCTTGCGCATCGTGGAATTCAGCTGCCAGACGCCAGGAGTGTCGTCGTCGGGCGGTGTGATCGTCGACCACGACATCGAATCCGGGGTTGGGTCGTCGGCCTCGAGGACGGTGGTGATGACTTCCGGGTCGATCTCGGCGTGCTTGCCTGAGTCGCCCTTGACCAGCGGGCCGACGCTGCCAACGCCACCCGTCGGCGTGCCGACGAGGAACAGGATCTGCGCGTTCGGGTCGGACTCCTTCAGCAGGCGCGCTTTGATGTCGACTTCCCAATACTCTTTGTCGTCAACAACAACGGTGGGCCACGGCTCGACAGCCAACTCAGCCTCCTTACGATTGCGGGGTGATGGTCACGACGTTCAGGGCTTCCTGCAGGCCGGTGATCTCGCGCTGATGCCGCGCGAGCGGCGCCTCTTCGCCCTTGCCGTCACTGATTTGGATGAGCAGCTCGCGCTCGGTCGGGCTGATCTTCCACAGGATCAGCTCCATGTAGTCGGTGAAGATCTTCTGGGCGCCCGACGGTGAGGCGTAGACGAGCGACATCAGGCCGCCGCGCGCGAGGTCGCGGCCGAGGGCGATCACTGAGCTGTGACGCAGAATCACCTGCGCCGACGTGTAACCCCTACTATCCCAAATCGCGTTGATGAAGCTGAACAGGGCTTCTACGTTGTACGGGGCGGAGTTCGTCGGGGTGAAGACCTCGATGCCGGGGTGATACGGGCCGACACTGTCTCTGCGGCTGTAGATTTCGATCATCTGGAACGCCAGCAGCGTGTCGTTCATGAAGCCAGCCAGCAGGTCTCCGGGGATGCCGGCGATTCCGATCAGAATCATCAGGCTGTCGATCAGCCACGAGAGCGTGGCGTTGATCAGGTCGTTGAGCCACTTCGGCGATTTGCCGCCGATGATGTGCTGCCAGCCCTTTGGCGTGTGGTCGAAGATCTCGCACGAGATCAGCGGGCTGTGCGCGTCTTCCTCGCCCGGCCGCGGCGCGACGACCACCACGAGCGGCTTGACGAAGTTCAGGCCCAGCTTCGGCGCGACGTACACGCCCTGCGGAGCCCACTGGCTGTTCTGGCCGAACAGCGGCACCAGCTCCTCGCTGAATAGCGAGCCGCGCAGGTCGACCACGGTGCGCAGCACCGAGTCCAGCGCGGTTTTCGTCGGGCCTTCGACCTGAGAGCGGTCGGTGACCGTCACGACATAGGTGACCTGATCGAGGTTGGCCCACCGGTCGGGTTGTGGCATCCCGGGCCGCCACAGGTCGACGCGGACGTCGATGCCGTACGGCTTGGTGATGTCGATGATCACCGTCCCGCACGACTCCATCCGAACGGTCCGCGCGTACAGCGGCGACGTGTCCAGGAACGGGTTGTGACGCACCACGTAGATGGGCGTCTTGAGCATCGTGAGGATGTTGCCGTTGGACTGCAGCAGCGTGCCGAACCATGCGCGCACATCGCCTCGCAGCGAGGTCACGTTGTTGACGAATTCCCAAAGGCCGGACTGGATTCGCAGCGCGCACTCGGAGATCATGTTCTCGATTAGCGTGACCAGGGGCGCGACGAAGATCGCGTGCGAAAACGGCTGAAATGCCAAGGGCATGAACCACACCGGCCAGATCTGCAGGTAGTTCAGGATGTCCCAGATGCCGCGCAGGAACAGCGTCGAGGTCCAGGCGGCGTTCTCCATCTTCCAGCCGTGCTTGTCGACGTAGAACGGGAACGTCATTCCGCCGACTTCGCACTCGACCCCGACCAGGGTGCTGCGGCATTCCATGAAGGTCTCGACGAGATCCGAGGTGCCCTTGACCTGGAGGGTTGAGGTCGGCACGTTGTTGCGTGGATCAGTGCCGTCGCCCTGCATGAGGTCGCCGCCGATCGGGCCGACACGGTTCCACAGCCGGTCGTTGACGAAGAACTGAAAGTCCAGCGACACCGCGGAGTTGATCTCGGCCAGCTTGTCGGCGGCCGCGGCGCGCTGCTCGATCGTGCCGTGCTGCAGCTGGTCGTTCAGGCGCGCCAGCTCGTCGCCGGTCACGTCGCATCCTCGGAAAGTGGTGCGCCGCAGTCATCGCACTTGCGGATGACGCCGAGCGCCGTGACACCGTGTGTGGTCAGCAGGCACAGTGCCGCCGCGTAGCCGCTGGGCTTGAGACACCGCGGACACCAGAGGCCCGTCGTCACCGTTGTGGGGACGACGTTGATGATTACGGCCATGGCTAGAGCGGGTATCTCCGCAACGGCGTCCCCGACGCAATGATCATCGAGTCGGCGTTTCCGTTCTTGATCGACACCGGAATGTGCTGATACTCGGCCGGTTTGCCGGGAGACTTCGCCGGGATCGGATTGCTGAAGCTGCCCGAGAGCAGGCTGTAGGGGTGGCCCTGTGGGGGCACGATGCCGAATACCGACTCGATCTGCTGCAGCAGCGGCGGCACGTTGCCGGCGGTCGCGAAGCTCAGGAAGTCCTTGAGCGCCTGCTTGAAGTTGTTCAGCTCCTGCGGTGTCGGTGCCACCGACGTCATGTCAACCACGGGCCGCTTTTCCCGGTCTGTGTTGACCTGCATCACCTGGTTGGGTAGCAGCGGCCCGAACTCGACGAATTCCGTTGCACCCGGCCCGTTGCCGAGACTGAAGATCCCGGGGCCGAAGCAGGTGTAGCGCGGCGGCATGACCTGGTCGCCGTTGTTGATCAGCTTCACGAACCCCGACTGGGTGACGGTGGCGTTGTCGGCGGCGCTCCACTTACTCACCGACGCCGGGGTGGCCTGGGTGAGGATCGCCGCGCCCGCGTGCATGCCGAACCCGGCGCCGCGGTAGCCCGCGCCCACCATCGCGCCCTTGTCGACGCAGGACATGATCTCCACGCCGTTGCGCTTCACCTTGTACAGGAACGGGTTTCCCTCGTATCCGCAGACCAGGGTGAACGTTTCGCCCTTCCGTGGCGGTAGGATCGGCTTGACCCGCAGCACCGCCTCGACGCCGTTGATGAACCGCGACAGGACCATCAGGCCCAGGCCGATGCGTACTCGGGTGCCGACGTCGCCGATGTCACCGGTGGCGGTGTTCATCCGCCCCCAGATGTAGGTCGAGGCGTTGTCGGGGAACGACCACTCGGGGAAGCTGCCCAGGGTGACGCTGACGATCTGGTTGTCGGTGTCGGTGTCGAAGTCCGCTCGCCGGCACACGACGGTGCGGCCGCCGGTGAGGATCGGGTCGTCGGGGTCGTCGATCCACGCGGCGCCGTGGCCGGTGGCCTTGATGTAGCCGCCGCCGGTGCCGGAGTAGTCGACTTCCCAGTCGTCGCCGAGATCGTCTGCGACGTAATCGAATACGTCGGAGCTGGAATCATAGGCGAGCGCGAAGTTGTCGATGCTGTCGAAGGACCGCCAGAACGCGTCGTCGACCTGCCACATCTGAGTGAAGGTCTGGCGGTTGTGGATCGCGCCGCGCAGCATGTCCGGTGGCGTTTTCAGCCAGCGCACATCGGTCCACCATCGCCCGAGTTCCGGTGTGAACCAGGCGAGTTCGCTGGTTTCCATCTGCTCGTTGCTGGCGATCCAGTCCCGCACAATCCGGCGCGTGGCCTTCGCGTCGGGGCCGATGATTTCCAGCTCGGCACTGACCTCGCACGGGTCGAACAGGTTCGCCACGGTCGTCGCGCCGTGCTGGGTGGCGCCCTTCTGCGTGATGAGCTGCCACGGCGGGATCAGGCCCTTGAGGGACTTGACGATGATCGCCGGCTGCCGGGGGTCGTGGAATGGCGCGGCCGTACCGCCCATGAGCCGGAACTCCACCGAGTCATCCGGCGACCACAGTGACAGGCACGGCAAATCGCCCTTCAGCAGGTGGTATTCGCCATGCGGGGTCAAACCCTCGGGGTAGCGGATCGGCGTCGTCATGCGTACATCGCCGTGAGCTGGTTGGTCAGCGTGTTGCCCATCGAGTTTTCGTTGTTGATCTGGGCACCGTTGATCGTGAGGTTGTTCGTGACGTTCTTGCTCTGGTCGATGTTCTTGGTGTTGGGGTCTTCCTGGCCGGGGATGCCTCGGCCCTGGCCGCCGGGGCCGCCCTGGCCGACAACGTCTTCGGCTTTCGGCGGCTGGTTGGGGTCCTGGTCCTGTCCGGCGCTCTTGCCGGACATGTTGGGCAGCACGGGGCGCGCGCCGACGACGGCGCCGCCGATCTTCGTCAGCCAGTTGTTAGTGGCCAGCTGTGACCCGGCGGGCAGGAACGTCTCCTGCAGGCCCTGCACCGCGATGCCCGCCACCTGGCCGCCGTAGGCGATCGCGCGGTTGATCTCCTGGACGCCGATCTGCATGGCGGCGTTGGCCACCGCGGCGCCCGCCGATCCGCCGCCACCGCCACCCATGGCATCAGCCCCCATGCCGGCGGCGGAGATCGCAGAGCTTGCAGCGGAAGCCAGCAGGCCGAACAGACCCCCGCTGGGGCCACCGAATCCGGGCCCGGTGCCCTCCGGGGGCGCCTCACCGCCGATGCGGACCTGATTGGGAGCCGGAGGGGGGCCGCCCATCGGGCCCGGGCCGGGGACGCCGCCGACACCGGGCGGCACATCCGGACCGCCGGGCCCGCCCGGGCCGTCGCCGAATCCGGCGCCACGGAAGCGCGGACCACGGGCGCCGCCCCCGCCCGGCATGCCGCTAGGACCGGCTGGGATACCACCGCCGCCGGGCACCGGAGCCGACTGCCCGAACCTGGTGTGGACGTGGCCGTGGTGGTCGCCGTAGTCGCCGGAATAGTCGGTGTTGAACGGGAATCCGACCTGCATGCCACTCTGCGGATTGCTCCAAATCACCTGCTCCGCAAGCCCGTTGTTCGCCAGATATTGGGAGAACGCGTCGAGGCGGCCGAGCTCGTCGGGCGTATAGCCAGCACCGGACATGTTGGCCTTGCCCGCCGGCCACCAGTCGATGCCCCGGTTCTGACCCGAGCGCTCCTGATGTCCGGCATAGGTGCTCGGCTCAAGGCCGAACGAACGGCCCAGTTGGTAGACCCAGTCGGGAAAGCCGGGCTTGCCTTGGCGGATGTCGGTTCCGGCCGGGAGGCCGTACGGAATCCCGCCACCGCCACCCGGGGCAGCGTAGGCGCTGGGCGCGGCACCGCCCGGCTGCCAGCCGAGCTGACCCCAGGTCTGCGGCCAGAGCGACTGCGGGCCGCCGCGCGCACGAAGCGCGTTCTGGCCCGCCTGGATCTGCTGCTCACGGGTGGCGTCCGCCGGGTTGTCCGGGGCGCCGGGAGGTTTGGCGGACTTCCACGTCTGCAGGTCGAATTGCAGGCCGCCGTAGTGCCCGTTGTGCCCGCTGTCTCGATCATTCCAGCGGCCGCCCGCCTCAGCCTGCGCCAGCGCATCCCAGTTCAGCCCACTGATGGGCGCGGCGCCCGCGGCACCTGCGGCCGGATGACCGCCCCGGCCCTGATCGCTGGGGTGGGCCATGAACCGCGGCCCGAACAGTCCAGAGCTGGCCATCATCCCCGCCAGGCCGCTCCCGGCCGAACCCGGCTCGTAACCCGTGGCCGCCTGCGCGCCCTTCAACGCGCCCAACAGCGGCGCCGCCGCCAGCGTCGCGATGAACTTCGTGACGTTCTCCGCGATCCCCGCCAGGCCCTTGCTGACCCCGAAGTCCTGATCCAACGCGGCGCCGAGCTCCCCCATCGAGGACAGCCAGTCCTTGATCTGCTTGTTCTGCTTCTTGAAGATGTCGTCGCGCGCCTCGAACAGCCGCAGCTCTTCCTGCTCCTGGTGGCGCTGGGCCTCGACGACGTCGTTACGGGCGTCGAGGATGTCCTGCTCGGTCGCGTTGGCGTCGTGCTCGAGCTGATTGAGTCGGGCGCGCTTCTCGGCCAGCTTGTGCCGCGCGTCCAGGAAGCTGGATTCAGCGCCGTAGAGCGACGACGACATCGGCAGGTTGCCGAACCCTGGCGGCAGCGTCGTGTCGTACGGCACCACAGGGGCTTTCGGCAGGTGCGGGCCGCCGGTGGTGCGGGGGTCCAGGAAGTCGGGGCCACCCAGGCCGCCGCCGCCAGGGGCGCCGGGACCCTGCGTGAGCCAGCGGTGCATCGGCCCCCATCCGGGTCCTGCCGGAGGCGTCGGGCCAGGCGGCTTGACCGGCTCGTGGTAGTACGGCACCAGTTCGGGCGGAATTGGGCCCTTGCCCTCAAGCCACTGCTGGTAGCCCTTCGGGATCTTCCCGTACTTTCCCTCGCCGTCCTTACCCTCGCCATGCGCTTTGCGATACTCTTCCTCGGCCTTGCGCTTCGCCTTGATTAGCTCTCCGGGTGCGCCGGGTGCGCCGGGTGTGTAGTCGCGCTTAGCGCCCCGCTCGCCGCCGCCCATGTTCATCAGCGCCAACACTTCCGCGACAGCGGTGCCGGCCACTGCGAACGCCGCGGCGATCTTCGTCGCCCCGGCCGCGGCCGATGCTGGAATCGTGATCCCCAGCATCGTGTTGATCGTTTTCAGGCTGGTGATCAGCGCCGCGACACCCTCGATGGTCTTCCACGCGCCGAACGCGACGACCACGCCGTAGATCAGCTCCTTGTGCTGACCCAGCGCCTTCATGATGTCGCCCAGCACATGCAGCAGCTCCCCGCCGACCTCGACCGCATTCTTGAAGAAATCCCGGATCTCGTTCTGGTGCTGGGAAACCCACGCCCCGAGCTGGTCCATCTTCTGCTGGATGGCCTTGAGGACCTCGACCATGCGGTTGCCGCCCTCGGACGGGGTGCCGAACATTGCGCCCAGCAGGTTCGCGCCCGCCCGCCCGATCGAGGTCTTCACGTTCTGGATCGAGCCCTCGATCGTCTCGCCCATGGCCTTGGACATGCCGCCCGCGTGCTGCTCGATGGCCTTCATCAGCGCCGACAGGCTGATCTGGCCCTTCTCCTGCATCTTCTGGAACTGGTCGCCGGTGAGCTTGAAGGTGTCCTGCATCCACTTGGCCACCGGGATGTTCTTCTCCATGAACTGCAGCGTCTCTTCGCCCATGAGCCGGCCCTTGGCCTGCACCTGGCCGAACACCAACGCCAGTTCGTCGAAGCTGCGCCCGGAATAGCCTGCGGCGTCAGCGATATCGGTCAGGTACTGCTTGAGCTGCTGGCCCTGCTGGATTCCCGAGCCAAGGGCCACGGTCGTGGCGCCCATCGCCTGGCTCAGCGCGATCGGCGTGCCCGTCACCACGTCGTTGACGGTCTTCATCACCGCCGCGACGTCGATGCCCGCCTGGCCCGACGCCTGCAGGGTCTTGCTCAGGTTCTGCAGGCGGTGGGTGGCGGCGTCGATCGCCTCGTAGCGCTCGAAGCCCTTGAACAAGGTGTAGCCCGCGGCGCCGATGAGGCCGCCGGCGGCCGCGGTGAACGCCGTGCCCAGCGCGCGACCGGCCAGCGCCCCGGCCTTGGCGCCCGCGCCCTCGTAACCCGAGAGCAGCGAGTGCACACTGCTGACACCCGGGAGCGAGCGCGCGAGCTGGCCGCCGAAGCCCGTGCCGAAGTTCTGCCCGGCCCGCTGCCCCGCCAGGCCCAGGCGGTGTTCCAGGGCCTTGCCGATCTGCTCCTCGCCCAGCTTCGTGCGGGCCATCTCGGCCTGCATCGCCTGGTTGAACGCCTCACCCGACACGCCACCGGCCTTGGCGAAGCGCGCTACCAGGCGGCGGGCGGCGACGTCGGCGGCGCGCTCGTCGAGCCTGGCCAGGATCTCAGCATGTATGGCGATTTCTAACTCACCTCCTGCCAGAGCGAATAGAGCCCGCCGGGCTCATTGGGTTGGTTTTTGTTGCGCTCGTGTTCGTCCGCGCGCTCGCGCATCCGGGACGCCGAAAGGAACAGCCGGGCGCCGTATTCGTCGGCCTGCGCGTCGGGCACGTACGCGGCCCGCAGCACCGACGACTCATTGGCGACCTGCAGCACCGCCTGCTTCCACTCGGCCGGCTCACCGCCGCGCATGGCCCCGGCCACCGCGCCGTCCTCGGGCGGGAAGTCGGCGTAGATCGTGCGGGTCTTGGTCTTCTCGTCGTCGACCACCGAGGCCCCGAACAGTTCGAGCAGCTCGTAGCTGCTCATCCGGCCCTGATGCCAGTCGGAAATGTGCGCGTGGAAGTACCGGCGCAGATCACTGGCTATCTGACGCGGGAACTGTCTCCAAAACGCCAGCGCCTGCATCACTTTTCGAGTCGTCTTCCTCGCGAGCTGCCACGTCGAGGCTCTGCTGGTTCCAGATCCGCCACACGTCGGCCGAGGACTTACCGCCCGCGCGCAGCCGCTCGTAGTCCTTCTCGCCGAGGACCGCCTGGACCACGCGCACCGAGTGCGGCGGCTTGATCAGCGTCGTCACGCCGTCGACCGTCTTGCGGTAGGGCTCGAGCAGCGGGCCCGGGCGCGTCTCGGACGGCAGCTTGATCTCGTTGCCCGCACGGTCTTTCACCGTCTGCTCGGGAATGTAGATCTCGGGGCCGCGGTCGTAGGACTCGGTCTCGAACATCAGCTCGTCGTAATCGGACAGGCGGTCGTCGTCCATGAGCCGCAGATTCGGATGTGGCGGAATCATCAGCGTGGTTCCGTCGTCGAGCGTGAGCGGCTTAGGCTCGAACACACTCTTGTACGCTTCCGCCTGCTCGCGCGCGAGGCGCCCGTTGTCATCCTTGGGCTTGTCGGCCACCGGCTGGTCGGGCTTGTCCTGCTTGGTCATGTCGGCTGAAATCCTTTCGGCTGTGAGGGTTGTCGGCTGTGGCTGCGCATGGTGAAGCCCCGGCGGGCGCAGCCGACCACGCCCGCCGGGACGGTTTGAGGGGGACTACGGCTGCGTGATCGAGACGACCGCGGTCTTGGCGGTCGCGCCGTCGTCGTCGGTGACCGTGATCTGGTAGTAGCTCGTGGTCGCCGTTGTCAGGCCGGTCAGGCTGAATGTCGCCACCCCGTTGGACACCGAGGGCGACGCGCCGCCGGTGGGTGCCGACGGGCTGGTCATCGACGAACTCGCCGACTTGGCCGTGGCGTAGGTGTACGGCGAGGTGCCGCCGATCGGCACGCGCACAGCGATAGTCGCCGTGGTGGCGGCCGTCGGCGTGCCGACCGGGGCGTCCACGGTGAACGTCAGTGCGGGCACCACGCCCTCATCCCACAGCGGGCCCGACGTCCAGCGGCCGTCGATCATCGGGACACCCAGCGAGTCGACGAAGAACGGGTCGATCAGCCGCGTCAGCGTGAACTTGGCCTCGTCGGGGTCCTTTTTGTTGCCCTTCTGCGAGCCGATGTCGGTCAAGACGCAGAACGGCATCGGGAAGGCGTTGCGCTCGATCTTGCCGCCCATGGTGTCCTCGTGCATGACGATGACCTGGCGCGGAACGAAGACCGGGTCGCTCGACTCGCCCTGGAAGTAGGTGCCCGAGCCCGCAGCGCTGTGTAGCACGTCGACCAGCGGCAAGTTGTACTGGATGCAGTGCACCCACGGCACGTTCTCGCGCGGGGTGAACATCAGCGTCTTGTCGCGCTTCTGCATGTCCGCGCGGGCCGGGTCGATCGACTGCAGGATCTCCAAGTTGTCGTTGTCGATCTTCGGCGCACGCTCGATGCCGTCGGGGTGCAGCGTCGCCATCGGGTAGAAGCCAAGGTTGGGCGCGGTGTTGTACACCCACTTGCCGTCGGAGTTCTTCTTGATCGCGAACAGGTCGTCGCGCCAGTTGCCGTCCAGCGCCATCGGGGCGCCGAACGCGCTGCCGGGGCTGATGTTGGTGTCCGCGCCGTTGTAGTCGCGGACCGCGATCGCCCACCGGCCGCCGCGACGGATCCGGAGGTTGTCCAGGTAGGCAAGCCCAGCCGCCTTGAAGCTGACGCCATTTGCCGGTTGTGACATTTACTCATTCCTTTCACGGGATGGGTTGAACCGGAAGGGAATCCGGCGAACAGACCCCTGCGATCTGCAGGGCGATTGGTTCTCAGCCCAGGGGGGGTGAGGCGTTGGCGAACTTCAGACTCAAGGCCCAGGTGGTGACGAGCCTGGCGACGGCAGCGGAGGCGGGGTCGGTGGCCATCACCGACGAGTACGGCGGCGGGTCGGGCCGCGGCCCTTCGGTGCATTCGCACCATTCGCAGTTCGCGATGCTGTTGTCGGTCATCAGAACGTCGGTCAGCGGGTCCTCGACGAGCACCATCATCCGCGCCGACGCGCGGTCCATCTGCCGCTGGCACTCGGTCTCCGACGCGGCGATGGTGTGCAGTCGGATGGTCGGCAGGTCGCTGACGAAGTCGTTGCCGCCGGTGACGCGGTTGACCATGAAGTACGGCAGTGGACCGCCGGCCTTCCACCGTTTCGAGCCGACATTCAGCGGCGAGTCGGCGATTGGCAGCAGCCACGCGATCACGAACGCAACAGCATTAGGCGCCGTGCGCCCGAGTTGGGGCTGAGTCACAGCGCCGCGGGCCCGGGATGGTTGAAGTGAGCCTCGAGCTTCGCGCGCGGCGCGAACTCCGGGGTGTCCTCGGTGCCGTACTCGATCAGGTTCGCCTTATCGTCAGTGGCGCTGACCCGGCCCTTGAGGCCGACGGCCCACTTCGTCACCTTGATCGAATCCCGGTACTCGCCGGTGTCCACCGGAGCGAGCTCTTTCCACTCCGGCACAACCACATCCGTCATGAACTTGTCGATCTGCGCGTTGACCTTGGCGTCGGCCTTGAGCTGGCGGTCCAGGTCGGGAATCAGCTTGTCCAGCTCGGACATTCAGCCCTCCTGGTGCTCGCAGAAGCATTCGACATGCGAGGCTCGGCCGCCAAAGTCTTTCCACAGCACGGCATCCCCGCGCATCACGTACGTACGGCCGTCGTGGCGCAGCTTGCGGTCGGCCTTCAGGTCCGCGACTGCCAGCGGTGCCGGCTCGCCGTCGTCGTCCACCGCCGGGATCTGGTCGCCGTCGACCGGTCCGACCACGAGCGCCGTCTCACTGGTCGACACCGTCAAGCCCTGCTTCTCGGTCACGTTCTGCGTGTTGAGCACGCAGCCGTCCCACCACACGACGCTCTCGGTGGTCTCCGGCTCGCCGAACTCGGTGACGACCGGCGCATCGTCGACGTCGAGGTTCTGGACGTCGGTGACGATGCCGATCCGCTGGCCGCCGATGGCGCGGACTGCCATGAGCCGGACTACTTCTCGGATTCGCCCTCGGCGGCGGCGCGCTTGCCGCGGGTGCGCGCCGGTGTGGTCTCGTCGGCCTTGCTGTCACCGACCGCGACGTGCACGTGCTCATGCGGCTCGAGCTGGCCGGCCTCGACCAGGGTGGCCGCCTGCTTGTCGTCGAGGTCGACGAGTGCGCCGGCGCGGGTGTGATGGACGGTCTTGCCGTCGACCAGGAACGCGCACGGCGCGATGACGTTGTACAGGCCCATTGGGTGTTCCTCCAAACGCTTAGGGGCTGGGCAGGATTCGGAACTGAGACAGAACCGCAGCCAACTGGTCGTCCGTTGACAGCTGGTCTTCGAGCCACTCGTACTCGACGACGTTGACCTTCTTGCTCTTGAGGTCCGGGCTGTCGCGCAAGGACTCCTGCGAGCGTGTATCGACGAGCCCCAGGATGGCGTCTCGCCAGTCGGCGGCCTCGGCCTCGGTGAAGCCGTGGGTGATGGTGACGCTGATCGCGCCGTCGCGACCGGTCCAGCGGCCGAACGGTTTGGTGAGCGTGCCTTTGCGGCGCGACCGGTCCAGCTTCGACACGTCCACGGAGTCACCGCATTCGGTCACCGAGGCCACCGACACCAGGTTCAGCGTGGGCAGCGACAGCACGCAGCCGCCTGGGCCGTCGAGATCCAGGACCTCATCGGTGCGCACCGGAGAGACATGCCAGCCGCAGTACCGGCGCGCGGCGGCCAAAGCGGAGTCGATGGACGCCTGCGCAGCGGGCGGGTCGGCGAACCGGGCCCGGACCGCGGCAGGTAGGTCGCCGGGGGCCAGCTCAGCCATCGGCTACGAGCGCGCGACCGGGTTATTGCCGGCGCTGCCCAGCAACGCGGTGGCCGCCAGGACGCCGCCGGTGGTGGCGCTGGTGGCCGTGATGACGATCCGGACGTAGCGCTTGTTGGGGCGGACGCCGAACGAGTTCCACACGTTGTCGTCGGTGGACGCGAACGTCGGCAGGGACCCCTGGACGCGCCACGTGTCGACCGCGGCATATCCGGAGCCGCTAGAGTCGGACTCCTCGACCGTTACCGCGTAGCTGCCGTCGGTCAGCGTCCCTGAGTGGATGACGAACACGACGTCGCGGAAGTTGTTGCTGTACAGCGCCGTGTCGATGGCGACGCCGTTGGTGGTGCCGGTCTGCACGGTGCCCGAGGCGAGGGCCTTGACCGCCAGGGACTGCGAGTAGAGGGTGCGCATGATCAGTCGTCCTCCGGGGAAGTGGATTTGGTGCCAGCGGCCTTGGCCGGGGCTTTCTTGGCGGGCGTCTTCTTGGGTGCCGCGCGCAGGCCGCCGGGCTCTGCCACCGCCTGTTCGACGGCGCGGAAGGCGACGTTCTCGTCGACTTCGGCGAAGTGGCCGGCGTGGGTCTTGAGGATCGGGTCGTCGCCGTCGACCTGGAACCCGTTGGGATACACGCGGTCCCCGAAGGCGAACGCGTCGATGCAGCGGAAGCTCACTGGATTATCTCCTTTGGTCTGTTCCCGAGCGGCTGCGGCGCACGCAGCATGTCGCGCGCCGCAGCCGTTTTCGGTCTCTGCTCGGGACTACGTGACGTTCAGAAGGCGGAACGCGGCGTCGTTGACCGAGTCCGCACCCACGCGGCACCAGGCGTGCCAGCCGGCCTGGCCGGTGGGCCGCCCGCTCCCGCCGAACAGATGCGGGATGTAGGACATGGTCACACCCAGACGGTCGGCGATCACGTAGTTCTGGAAGTCGCCGTACACCAGCGCGTAGTTCTCCGCGGAGCCGTCGATGACGCCGTCCATGGCCTCCGACACGAAGTCGGGACGGCCCAGCAGGTCGGCCTTGCGGCCGTCGGCCAGGAAGCCCCACAGCGCGGCGCCGCCCGCGGTGTCGAACCTGCGCATCAGGTTGTAGATCTTGCGATGCGCGAGCCACGACGCGTTGGCGGCGTAGCGGGCCGGCAGCGCCCCGTCGAGGTTGTACACGTCCGCCAGGGCGAAGGTATCCGTGGACGCCGAGGTGACGATCACCGTCGGCGAGCTGGCCACCAGGGCGGTCACGATGCCGGTCGGCTGGCCCGAACCTGAACCGGTGGCGAACGCGACACCCTCCTTCGCGTCCTTCTCGAACGCGATGAAGTTGGCGACGTCGTTGGCCAGGCCCGGGGCGTCCATGGCGATCTCATGCGAGACCGGCACGAACACCTGGAACTTGTAGATCGGGATGCTGGGCTGCGCCAGGGTCGGCGCGTCGTCGGAAACCTCGGCAGCCTCCGCGTCCCATGAGCCCGTGACGCCGGCCGAGGAGATGCCGTTCCAGGTGTCGCCGGTGGCGGTGACCACGCGGGAGATCTGGCGGATCTGGTTGACCGAGCCGTTGGCCGTCAGGATGACGGTCGGGTCGAGCTGGAACGGCACCAGGTAGCCGCCGGCCGAGTCGGTCAGCGTCATTGCACGCGAGATGGCACCCTGCTCTTCGGCGGTCAGCGCCGCCATCTGGCCGTTGGCCCGGATGAGCTTGGTGAACGCCTGGCCGTAGAGCGGCGAGGTGGTGTTCAGCACCAACTCGGTGGCCTTCATGTTCCGCTCGTCGTCGCGCTCGACGAACCGGGTGGCGGCCTCGCGGACCTTGTCCTCGGCGAACGGCATCCTCTCGACGCAATTCAGCGCGCGCGAACGCAGCTCACCGTTCACGCCGGGGCCGCCGTAGCGGATCTCCGAGGTGTTCCACGGGTCGCGGTACTTGCCCATGCTGCCCGGCTGGGCGCCGAAACGCTTCTCAGGCTTCTGGTCCACGACCGTAGCGCCGCGAGTGTCGTCAGCCGCGGCGGTCGACGGCTCGCCGGCGGCGCGAACCTCGGCCAGCGCCGCATCGTGCTCGAGGTCCAGGCGCAGCGCGTGCACCTCGCGGAACTCGTCCAACAGCACCGGCACCTGGGCGTGGTCCTCGGCGGACTTGGTCTCCTTGTTCTTGAGCCGCTGGAGCTCGTCCTGGATGTTCTTCTCGCGCTCGATCGCTTCGGCGATGGTCTTGATCTTCATCAGTTCACCCCTTTCATGGGTGGTGTCGATTCCCTTGTGAGCCGGACGAATTCGAACGCGTCATCGAAAAGCTTCTCGCTTAGCGATGAGCGCGCTTCGGTGGCCGGATCGGCGGAAGGGTTGTCGGGTGCGGATTCCGTTGAGTGCTCCCCGGCCTCGGGTGAGGTGGTTCGCGGCTCGTCGTTGTCCTCATCCGAGTGCTCGACGGCCCCACCGGGGGTGTCTTGCGGCTCTTCATCGGACTCGCCCCGCTCGGGGGCGTTCTCTGCTGCGGCGTCGGCACGCAGTAGAAGTTCAGCGAGCAGTCTGCGCTGCTCCGGTTCCTGCAATCTGGCCCGGTCGATCTCGACGATTCCCGCCGAACGGACCGCAGCCGAGGTCTCTTCGTAGGCCGGCCACACCACTGGCCCGACCTCGGCGACCTTGACCTCCTTGAGTGTCCGCAGCAGGGGCAACCGCTCCGGATCCTCAGCGTTGAGCAGGCTGATCAGCTCGCTCTCGGTCTTGATGACCTTGCCGTTCTTGTCCCGCCACTCGTCGTTGACGACCGAGAACCGGAAGCTCATGCCGTCGATCGCGCCGGTGGAAATCGCCTCGCGGATCAGGTCGATGATGATGTGCTGACCGAGACGAGCCTGGACGTGCAGGCCGCGGTCGTCCTCTTCGATATTGGTGATGGTGCCGATCGGGATCGACCCGATCAACGGGTGGTGGCCGTGGTCGAACTGGAACTTCGGCGTCCGCTCCCGCAACGACTTACGGAACGCGCCCGGCGCGATCTGCTCGTCGAACGTGCCCTCCCACGAGTCGATCCGGGTCGGGCTGTTGAAGACCGCCCCGTACCCCTCGAAGGTCAGACCGTCGTTCCCCTCACCTTCGCCATCGCGGGTGAGGGTGAAAGGGACTGAGCGGCAGACGTCGTCACGCGGGGGCGCTTTCGAGGCTTGTCGAGCCGTCACTGTTCCTCCTTAGAAGCATGAGCGGTGGGACGCTTTTGGTCTCGGCGCCGTTGGTGCTGGCCGCAGGCGGCGGTCCTGCGCCGGGCTGGAACAACTGCACGCTGGTCAGCCCGGAGTGGACGAGAAGATTGATGTCGCCGGAGTCGACCGCCTTCACGGCCGACTCCGCGGTGAACCCTGACGTCACGAAGGTGTTGATCGTGGCGGCACGGACGGCGGCGATGTTCGCCGCGTCGGCCTCGTCCTCGCGCAGGAACGGGATGTCGGTGGCGTCGTACCAGAGCCGTGCCGAGGCTCTCGGCGGCGGCACGACGCGTTCAAGCGAGCCTGCGGCGTTCCCCCACAGTGGGTGCATGGTGCCGTCGGCGAACCGGCGCCGGGCCTGGCCGTAATTGGAGTACGTCGCCGCCTCAAGCCCCTCGGACAGACCCACGATGATCGGCGCGACGCCGGCTGCGGCCGCCACCCGCGTCTCGCCGCCGCCGCGGACCTTCTTGAAGTCGATCTCGCGGAAGTTTGAGCCCACCACGGTCGCGTCTGCGCCGGGGTACAGGTTGAGGTTCTTCCAGGCGTTCTCCACGCCGCCGAGCTTGGATTGCAGCTCGTCGCCCCACTTCTGCACCGCCGCGGGGTCCGCGCCCGCGGGGTGCTTGATGATCATGTTCACCGTGGCGCCGTTGTCGAAGAACTTCCGCTGATGCCGCGTCATCGCCTGGTCCGCCTGGATTTCCCGCAGGATCGGCGTCAGCCAGGACATGCCGGTGAACACCGCAAGCGGGTCAGGGATCGGGGCGAAGTGCGCCACCTCGTCGACGGTGAACGGGACGCCCTCGTTCTGCGATGCCGCGCCGCCCTCGGTGTACAGGTAGCCGATCTTGACCCAGCCGACCTGGCCGGTGCCGCGGCCGCCGGACGCCTTGTCCATGGTGCGCGGCTTGCCGATGATCTGCACCCAGTCGGGGCGCAGGCGCACCAGCTCGTCGCCCTGGCGCACCCAGTAGCTGTTGCCGGCCAGGTCCGCGTCTTGAATCATCCGGCTCAACATGTCCTGCGTGGTGCCGCCCGACCATGGCCGCTCCAGCACCCGCAGCGTCTCGTCCGCGAAGGTGTCCGACGGCTTGCCCTTGAGGAACTGCTGGAACTGGAACCGGACGCTGGAGAACACCAGCTGGCGCACCAGCATGCAGGCGAACACCACGCCGTTGGCCGCATACGCCTGAGTCGCGAGGCCCTGGAAGTTGTCGGCCGGGCGCTCGGTGCCGGTGCCGGCCAAGGTCTGCATCAGCGACGGTGTCTGATAGCCGAGCCCGGACTGCATGTACAGGCTGACCATCTGCCCGTATTCGTCGAGCGTCATCCGCTCGGGGCTTTGCGCGCCGCGCAGGCGGTCCAACAGCCTCACGTGGCGCTGTCCTCACGCAGGACCAGCCATCCGGTGGCCGCGGCCGTGGGGCCCAGGAGCCCGCCGGCGGCCACCAGCGCCCAGCCGACGCCAGCCAGTACCGCAACGCCGGCGACCACGAGGCCAATGCACACCGTCACCGCCGCGACGGTGGCGGCGAACACTGCCTGAATCGCTGTCACCGAGGCTCCTGTCAGGTCCAAAACGGCCCCCACACCTCGACGGGCGGTTGGTTGCCGTGCTCGATCAGCCCATGCATGGCCAACGTGACCGCCATGAGCTGCGTGATATCGCTGTCTTTGTCCTTGCGGTCCCACGCCCAGGCGTCCATTAGGTCCCGCTTCTTGGCCGAGGTCACCGACCGCGCCAGCGGAACACCGCCGCGGTGCCGCAGGCTGGCGGCGCTGTCCTTATCGGCCGTCACCGCGTCGTGGAAAGCGCCGCACGCCTTGGCCAGATCGGTGCCGTTGGACTTGACGACCTCGACGCCCTGGCCCTCGATCGTGGTGATCAGCGACGCGGCTGCCGAATGGCCGTCGATCACCACCGCGCAGGGCTTCCACTGGGTGGCCAGCTCCTTGATGCGGTCGGCGATCCACGCGGTGCCCGGCAGGGAGTCGATCTGCTTGCCACGCACCGCGGGCACGATGCCGACGTGCAGCTTGCCGTCCGCGCGCCGGCCGACCACTCCGATGGCCGATGAGGTGCGGTCCAGCTTCACGTACACCCCGAACGCCACCGGATCGACCGGCTCGGACTGCGGATCTGCCAGAGCGCCCCACGCGTCGGGCTGAATCAGCGCCTCAGTCGAGGTGTCGGGCTTGTCGTGCCAGCCCGCCCGCTCGCGGCCGAACTCTTCCGGCGGCAGCGCCTCGCGCTCCGCCCGGATGTAGTCGATCGTGATCCGGCGCTCCAGGGCCGGATTGGCCTGCCGGATGTACTCGATGTCATCCAGCGCGCACCCCTCGACGTCCACAGCGTGCGAACACGCCTCGTCGGCGCAAGGATTCTCTTCCGGCTGCGAGCAGAACTCGATGTAGCCCAGCCGCGGGCTGGTGCCGGCGCGGCCGCGGGCGACCAGCGCGCGCAGCACGTCGGACTCCGGGTGGCACGCCGACGAGCCGTAAAACACCTGCGGGTCCTTGACCGCCGACAGCGTCGGCAGAAGCGAGCCCATATGGACCTTCTTCAGCGCATACGCCTCGTCGAGGATGATCTTGTTGCCCGTCAGACCCCGGGCGCCGCCGTGAGTACGGGCCTTGAACTTCAGCCGCTGACCGTGCGGACACTCCGCGCTCGGCCGGAGCTTGATCAGCTCCTTGCCGTTGCCGCGCTTGATGCCCGGGTCCTTGCCGAAATCCGGGTCCAGCCGCTTGCTCAGTGCCGGGGTGTCGGTGATCAGGTTCACGATGTCGTCGAACGCCTCGGTGGTGGTGTCCATCTCATGCGAGGACCAGACCACCAACTCCTGATCGGTGACGAACAGCCAGCCCAGCGCGGCCATCTGCATGGTCGCGGTGTTGTGTGTGGCGACCAGGTCGCGGCCGGCCAGGAATAGACCGTCAGGGCTATCGACCTTGATGCAACACACCGGCACCGTGGGTACGAGATCCACCGACTTGATCGAGACGGTGAACCGGCCCTTGCCGCCGTCGGCCGGCTGAACGCGCACAGCCTTGCGTGGCATGCGGAACGGCGCGAAGGGGTCGACCGCCTTCGGTGTGAAGGTCACATAGAACTTCGGCCCGCAGTCGCGGCCATTGAGGATCGCGCGGCCCCGCTTGACCGATGCCCGCCACCCGAGGGATCGGACCAGGTACACGACCGCATCGGACAGGGTCTCGCGGGTCGTGGTGAACGTCGCCTGCCCAGACCTGCGGTGGATGGTGCCATCGGTGTCCATGAGACCCTGAAGTAGGGCTTCGCGTTGCGAGGTGCCTGCCGTCAGGTACTGGTCGGGGACGTGCTTATTGCCCAAGACACCTAGGCGGCGCAGTATGCCGCCGAAGGTCCGCTGATGCCTGCCGGGGCCGGGCGCGCTGGTGATACCCAACGCCGAGCAGGTCCGGTCGACGCGAACTGTGGGAATGAATCCGGCCCGCTCGATGGCGCCGGCCCAGTACTCGACATCGTCGGCGTGGGCGGACATGCTCGCGCAGTTCGACTTGCCATCGCCCAGCCAGGCCCCGAATAGGTACGGGTCGACAGGTAGATCGACATCAGGCGACTTCAGCGGCTCCTGAGCTGGCAGCTGGTATCGAAACTCCGACGTTTGGTAGCTGATGCCGTTGGTGATGACAGTGCGTCGCCCGCGTTGAGATCGCTGCACGCCAGTGCCGACGATGTCGGCCGTGGTGATAGTGCGCCACGCACCGCTATGCCCCATGGCGCGATCGAAAACCGTCCACAGGTGACCTGCATCAGCGACCAGCGATCGGCCGTCGGTCGTGGTCACCCGGTAGCACTGATGGCCCAGCTTCACATCGCTGACGTGCGTCACCGCGACCATATGGCCCGCCGGATGAAAGACGCGATCGCCAGGGCGAATGTCGACCATTGCGACCCAGCCCCGGCCGGTGAGCATCGGTGTCGAAGTCGCCAGGGCCTTCATGTTCTGCCGCGCACAGATGGCGGCGAACTCGAACACGGCCGAGGTCATCGGATTCGGACCGAGCGCGAACAGCACGTTCAGCGCCAGCTCCTGCTCGGGATCCGGCGGCATGCCCGCCAGCGTCGCGAGGTCGCACACCTCCGGGCCCAGCGTCTGCCCGAACTCCGGGTGGGTGAAGTAGGCGGGCTTAACCAGCGCGCTTAGCGTCACGCCGCGCCCTCAACTCGTCGACGCTATCGCCGGTACCCGGCGCCGGCGGGGCGGCCGGAGCGCTGCCGATCGCCGCGGCCATCACCGTGCGCAGTTCGCGAGACAGCGACGCGATGCCGCCCGTCGTCTCGCTGCCCGACATCCGCGCGGCCAGGGCGAGGGCCTGCTGGCCCAGCATCGTGTCGAGCTTGCCCGCCGCTTCCAACTCGGCCCGCGTGGCCTTGACCAGCGAGTTCTCCGGATCCGAAGCATGCCCTTTGGCGCCACGCGAGTTCCGCAGACGGCAAGAGCCACTGCAAAACTTCTGGTGCGACGCCTTCGCCTGGTACGAGGTGCCGCAGCATTCGCACTTACGTCTGCGTGTCAACGCGTAGCACCTCCTGTCGATGTCCGCGAAAGTCGTTACCTATCAACGATTCTCGTTTGCGACGCGTGCACGAAAAACGTTGTGGCACATAGGGCCCCCGCGTCTCACCTATACGGGGGAGGGAAACGACAGACGACCCGGCCGTCGCGCTTGGGCCCCCGATCCCGCGATGGCGACCCACCCCCCGGGGTTGGTCCGGGCCGTGGACTGGAATCGTCGCAGGTCAGAAGCTTGCGCGCGACCATCCATGCGGATGGTGTTGGGGTGCAGCCACTTTCACCAGTTGCGCGATGTGTCGACCGTGTTCATCGCCTTGTGTGTTGACGTGGCGCGGTTGCACGCGACGTGCTCCGGGCCCATGTACTTGGTGCGGTCGTTGTCGTCGTGACCCAGGTCCCACTCTGCATCGGGTGCAATCGACTTGGTGCAGCGCCAGCAGATGGCTACACCTGCCTTGACCCGCTTGGCCTCGCGTGCACGTCGGCGGCGGTGGGCTGCACCGTATCCACGTTCGGCCGTGGTCGCCATTGCTCAGTCGCCGCTGATCGTTGAGTTCGGTGCTTCGATGGCTGGTTGTTCAGGTGCTGGTGTGTCCACGGTCAGGGTGAAGCAGCCCGGGCCGCGCAGCTGCATGTCCACCTTGAGCGGCTGCATCCTCGGATGCTCGAGCGTGCCGACGATCAGCTCGGTGAACATGGTGAGCATGAACAGCTTGGCCATGGGCGTGACCGGTCGATCAGCTCCACCTTGCAACCCCATGGCCTCGGGGATCAGCCGGGGCGCGCTGGGTAGCTGCCAGCTGTCGATGGGTCCGTCGTACTTGGTTTGGCCGTCGACGATGACCTGCATGTGGGGCATCAGCCGAGCCACCAGCACAACACGAAACCGAGAATAATCAGGGGTGCTGCGACTAGCCATGCCTCACAGATCAGTGCGATGCAGCCGCCCGTGTATGCAGCCAGGCCGAGTGGGTAGCCGTAGTCGTTCAGCTCCAGCCAGTCGAGGAACCGGCTCACGCTTGCGCCTCAGGTTGCCGGTGCCCCAGCGCACACTCCGGGTGCAGCTGCTGCACCGCGCGGATGACCTGGGCGCCGAACACCGTGGGCTTGTCGCCGTCGAGGTCGTCGACATTGCCGCCCCAGAGTATGACCCCACATTTGCAGTGGAACTGGACGTGGCGGTTGCGGCGTGGTTCGGCCGCGGCGTCAAGGGCTCGGAGCCGGGCCAGCTCGGCGCTGTCGACGATTTCCTTGCCGGCGGATTCGAGCGTGTGCGCCAGGGCTTCAGCGCTGAGCTTGGCGAAGTCCACGTGCGGCAGGCCCGCTTCGGCGGCGAAGTCCTCGGCCATTTCGGGTGGGAACTTCGCCATCTGATAGGCGGGCAGGGCGGGTAGCCCGAAAGCGGGCGTCTTGTCGTCGCCGGGGTGGACAAGGCCGCCGGCGAGCGACTGGGCGATGACGTCGATGGCGCCTTGGTCAGGCATTGACGGCGGCGGTAGTGGGGATGATGGCCACGGGGGGCTCCTGCTTGGGGGGGTCGGCTGGTAGCAGAAACGCCGCCCTGCCTGAGCAGTAGCGGCGTCATTGTCGGCGCGATTAACCCCGCACCATAGGCTCGTCAGTACAACATTTTGCGGCCAAAGCTGTGACCTGCTGGTTTGCAGAGTAGCACCGAACTACACAGGTGTCATTAACTGGTGGCTGGTGGTGTGTCGGACATGCCCGTTGAGCACCGCGCGGACTTCCGGGCTTGATACGGAGGATCGAAGTCGAAGGTGTCGACGACGTCTAGGGCTAGCTTATCTTTCGTAGTCGCAAGCACACGTCCGGCTTAATGAACGGCGGATTTATCAGCGCTGTCGCGTATTCAATTCCCCTGATCTCATAATCGCCGCGATCTGTGATGCGCACGTGTTGGCCGACGCGCAGAGGTATCTGCGACTCGTTATTGATGCGGCCGGGGCACCCAGGCACATCTGGAAGATGGACAGCGGCCATCTGGCCGCGGCCCGGCACGGTGTACCAATCGCTTGCGCGTAGTTCGATCATGTTTGCTCCGTCGCGCCGAATAATTCCCGATTATGTCAAGTGGCGAGTTGCGGGTGACTCTCATCGAACGCTGCATAGAGTTCCGCGATCTCCGAGAGCTTCTCAGCGTCGTCCTGTGTGGTGCTCAGTACCGCCCGCACGCCATAGAACACAGTCTTCTGGTCGCGCATCAGTGCGAGGTTGGCGAGCGCTTGCGCCTCTTTGCTCATCTGTTTCTCCTGTTAACTCAACGCCGATAATTACTCGGGTCGCGGGGCATCCACGAGGTCATCGGGGTTTAGCGGTGTGGTCAGGGCGCGGTAGGTTTCCCGGTCGAAAGCCCAGATCAGGAACGTTTCCCACCAGCCGCGAATCCAGTCGATCATTACTCTTTCCTCTCGTTGAGCCGATACAAAAGCCTTGCGTCAGGTTCCGCACTCGGTGGTGTGTAAGTAATCGCCGCCTGTAAGAGCGGCCCCGCCGCAGTGGGCACAGGGGGGCGGTTCTGCCGCTTGCTCGGCCTCGTCGGCATAAGCGTCCCAGTCGGTGTTGCCCTCCGCATCCACCCAGTGCGGGACGCTTCCGTCGCTCGGGTGGGTGTGTCCGTGTGGCGCCCGCGCGCCGCGACGGTATAGCTCCATTGCGAGTGCCTGCGATCCGGCGTCGGTCATGCTTTGCCAGTAGAACTCTTTGAGCATGGACGTGAGGCTGGCGATGTGCTCGGCCTGCGTTGGAACTATGCCCAGCATCTGGGCTGTCCGGTCTTCGGCCAGGGGCGGCATGTCGATGTCGGCACACCCGCTGAGGGTGTGTTCCTGCGGCGTGTGCTTGCATGTCTCACTCATGTTGCGTTCCTCCGCTCAGGGCTGATTCCTGTTCGCATTCGCGGCAGCGGTACATACAGCCGCACCAGTACGTCGGGCGTTGGTGTATCGGGCATTCGATGTAGACGTCTGGCACCGATAGCTGTGGCCCGCAAAGGCGGTGGTGCGGCGTGTTACTCATGGGACGAATCGCCGATAACGGATGGGCGCATTCGGTCTCGCCAACTCTGGTTAGGGTTGCGCCAATCGGCCCTGTCGAGAGGCGTCCTGGGCCAAACCTTGTCGCAGGTCACGCAGCCGTAGTAGCAGTACGGGAGTCCGGCGATGCTTGTCCAGACGCGGATAAAATCGTGCCCGCGTAACCGGTGCCACCACCTCATTTGTCCTCCGATCCGATATATGAGCGGTCTGTCAGATCGGCCCAGGCATCGTCTGCCAGGCGCACTTCAAAGTAGATATCGTCCGAGAAGGTGCCGGTGATGACCTGTGCGCCCATCGGGGGATTGAGAATTTCGTAGTGGTGCTCAGCCGCTGGTGCCCGATGCCGTGCCGTGTCGGTGCAGGTCATTGCGACACCTCCGTAGGAGACGGTCGGCACGGGGACGGCGTTACTGGTGTCTATTCGCAGGCGCACCCGAGTGCCGTGATCCGGTGTGTACGCCAGCGAGAAGCGGGAGCCACGTCCGCGCACGCCTACCTCAGGCCATTCCATGCGGTTTATCCCTTCGCCGATAAACGTCTTATTCAGTTGCGCTTCTTTGAGTTTCGATCGCTCCACCGACCGCCGTCGATACTGATAGCACCGCAGGCGCACCGCTGGATGAATGTGAAGTAGTTGATGAAGCCTTCACTTTGTGGGCGGCAAAGATGCAAACGGCGTGGGGCCGGTGCGTCATGCCACGGCACGCCGTGAAAGTTGGTCATCATCGCGCTGCCGTCATCAAGGCGGAAGTCCAGCACGTAGTCGCTAGCGGTCCTCATCTTGTTTTCACTCCCATCGCATCCACCCACCCAAGTACCTCCGCAGCCGGTGTGCACAACCCGCAGCGCAGGCAGATCAGGTCATGCCCGAGAACGTCACGGTCGAACCGGCCGAACCGAACGCGGTGGCCGCGCAGCCGGCAGATTAAGCGGCGCATCATCCCGCTTTCCTTCCTGCCGCCAACCGTTCGCTGATTCCCGCCGGCACCACCACCGGCCCGGACAGGTCAGGCCACGCGGGCTTACACGTGGACACCGCGACCAACTGCGCCAACACGTAATCCATCGGATCCAACGAACGCCGCGGCGATTCGAAGACGTTCTGCGCCTGGATCAAAGCACGCGGGCCGGAGAAGATCGCAGAGAGCGGTTCGTAGGTCCAGCCGTGGGGCGTGCGAGGTTCGGGGAATCTCGTCAGCACCACGTAGCCCAGGAAATCGCTCACGTCAGCGCTCCCATCCGAACCGATTCCGCCCGTAGCCTTCTCGCGTCTTCGAGCCAAAACCCCGGCACGTCCTCACCGCTGCGGCGCATGGTCCCGCGATGCCCGTCGGGCCGCCAGTATCCGCGCGGCTTGAGCTGGCCGTTCTGCCGCCAGCGGCGCAGCGTGCGGCCCGACACCGGCTCCTCGATGCGCTCCAGGATCTCCTCAAGCTGCGGAAGCGTGAACAGCTTGTGCCGGTTGCGCATCAGGTAGCCCTCAATGACCGCCCGGACCTCGTGTGTCACATCGCATTTGGTGCAGGTGACGTGCGTTCGGTCGCGCCGGGCCCGCAGCTCCTGCATGCAGCGGTCGCCCTTCTTGTCGAAGGTCGGGCACGGCCCGATGAGCCGTGGCAGCACCGGCCGGTTGATCACCTTCTCGCTGCGCTCGATCAGGTGCTGGATCTCCCGGTAGCAGATCTGGGCGCCGTCGCCGGCGGCGATCGCCGAGACGTGGTGGGCGAGCCACTCGGCCATCTCCGCCAAGGTGGCGACGTAGCGCGATGCCGGGGCCGCCGGCTTGCGACTCCACCCCGGCAGTAGCGGGCCGATGAATTCCGGATCGACGATGCGTAGGTTTGGCGCGGGCGGCATCCGCCGCCAGCCCTCGGGCAGCGGGCCGACGAAATCGGGCTCAGCGGTCCGCAGCGGCCGCCAGACGATTCCCCGGGTCTCTGACACGTCCTGACACCAGCGGGCCAGCACGGCGCGCCACTGGGTGGCCAGACGGCTGGCGCTGGCGTTGACGCGGCCCACGGCGAGCACGCGGTCGGGGAACTTGCGGTCGGCGAGGTCGCGCTCGAGGCGCGCCTGGCCCACAGTCTGGCCGGTAGTGAACCCCTCGTAGTTGTGGTGGGGCGCGGGGTCGGCGTACTTGCCGAGACCCTCGGGTTCGCTGCGGACGCGCGGGCCGTCGGTGCCGAGCTTGGCGTGGCCGATCGCGGCGTCGTCGACGTACTGCAGCAGGCCGTAACGCAGGCGGCCGGTGTCATCGGGGCGGGTGAGCAGCGATTCGAGCATGTCGCGCAGGTCGGCCTGGCAGGTGGCGCACAACCACAGCTGGGACTTGGCGTCGCACTGAAGGCATTTGGTCAACGCGGCGCTCCTACCTGCTGTTTGTCCACTTTTCCGACCAAATCCGTGGGCCAGCTCATCCCCGCCAGCGCCTCGACATGTCGGCGGCGGGGGCTAAAGTGCAGCGGTTCGCCGAGCTTGCGGGCGCCGATCTCGGCGAGCGTGACCGCGTCGCCGATGTCGTCGTCCGTGATGTGTCCCGCCCACGGCTTCCAGGTGGCGCGGACCGCGGCGAGGACCTCGCGCTTGTGCTCTTTCGCGGTGAGCTCCTTGCTGCTCTTACCGCCCTTGCCGGTGGCCCACTTGCAGCGAGTCAGGTTGTGCACCACGACCGTTGGCGTTTTCCAGGCCTGCAGCTGGCGCATGATCTCGACGAACAACGCGTATCGGTCGTAACTGTCGGCGCTGGACTCGATGCCGAACGTCAGCGGGGCCTCGACCATCGCGAGGTCCGGGCGGGCCTTGGATTCGATGAGGCGCAC
>NZ_JCALCE010000053.1:0-30943 GCF_059812195.1 Mycobacterium sp. NGS68
TCGTAGTAGCGGGCCTCGAGCACATTGCCGTCGGGATCGGCGAAGTAGAACGCCTGCGGCCCCCACCCCTGGGCGCCAAAGGTGGGGCTCAGCCGCGCGCCGGTGTCCACGCCCTCCGCCTGCAGCCGCTGATCCAGCGCGTCGTACTCGGCCTTCGACATCGCCAGGCAAACGTGATTGACGGGATGGCCCGCGCTGCCGGCAACCTTCGTCTGCGAGTCGGTGCCGACCGCGCGTTCGGCCGGCATCAGGTCGATGATCGAGTCCGCACACACGCGCACGCTCGGGAACGGCGCCTCGCCGGCTTCGAATTCGCCGAACCGCACCGGGGTAAGCCCCACCACGCGCGAGTAGAAATCCATCGCTGCCCGCGGATCCCGCGTCCACAGCACTATGTGGTCCAGCTGCATACACCCAGACTAGGACGCTCGGCTGGCTACCCCTTCTCAGCCCGATGCCGGTGTGATTTGGTGAGACGGTGGCGTCGTCAACCGAACGGTTAGTGGACACCAACGGTGTGCAGTTGCGCGTGGTCGAGGCCGGCGATCGCGGCGCCCCCGTGGTGGTGCTGTGCCACGGCTTTCCGGAGCTGGCCTATTCCTGGCGGTATCAGATTCCGGTCCTCGCCGACGCCGGCTACCACGTGCTGGCCCCGGATCAGCGCGGCTACGGCGGCTCGTCGCGCCCGGACGCGATCGAGGCCTACGACATCCACCACCTGACCGGCGACATCGTCGGTCTGCTCGACGACGTCGGCGCCGAGAAGGCGGCCTGGGTCGGCCACGACTGGGGCGCCGTCGTGGTGTGGAACGCGCCCCTGCTGCACCCCGACCGGGTCGCGGGCGTCGCCGGGCTGAGCGTGCCTCCCGTACCCCGCCCGAGGACGCCGACGACCGTGGCCCTGCGCCGCATTTTCGGCGAAAGCTTCTTCTACATCCTGTATTTTCAGGAGCCGGGTGTCGCCGACGCCGAACTCGACGGCGACCCGGCCCGCACGATGCGCCGGATGCTGGGCGGCCTGACCTCGACCGCCGACCCCAACGCCGGAGCGCGGATGGCCGCCCCCGGCCCCGAGGGCTACATCGACCGGCTGCCGGAGCCCACCGCCCTTCCCGACTGGCTCAGCCAAGACGAACTCGACCACTACATCGACGAATTCGCCCGCACCGGCTTCACCGGCGGATTGAACTGGTACCGCAACTTCGACCGCAACTGGGAGACCACCGCGCACGCCAGCACGACGGTGCCGTCGTTGTTCGTCGGCGGGACGGCGGACCCGGTCCTGGCCTTCACCCGCACCGACCGCGCGACCGAAGTGGCCGCCGGCCCGTACCGCGAGGTGATGCTCGACGGCGCCGGCCATTGGCTGCAGCAGGAGCGGCCCGACGAAGTCAACACGATATTGCTGGAATTCCTGAAAGGTGTGGATTGGTAATGGGTGCCCCGCTGCGCTTCGGCGTCTTCATCACGCCGTTTCATCCGACCGGCCAATCCCCCACTGTGGCACTGGAATACGATATGGAACGTGTCGTCGCGCTGGACCGCCTCGGCTACGACGAGGCGTGGTTCGGCGAACACCACTCCGGCGGCTACGAGCTGATCTCCTGCCCGGAGGTGTTCATCGCCGCGGCCGCCGAGCGCACCAAGCACATCAGGCTGGGCACCGGCGTGGTGTCCCTGCCCTACCACCACCCGCTTATGGTGGCCGACCGCTGGGTGCTGCTGGACCACCTCACCCGCGGGCGGGTCATGTTCGGCACCGGCCCCGGCGCGCTGCCATCGGACGCGCACATGATGGGCATCGATCCCGTCGACCAGCGGCACATGATGCAAGAGTCGCTCGAGGCGATCCTTGCGCTGTTCCGCGCCGGCCCCACCGAGCGCATCGACCGGCACACCGACTGGTTCACCCTGCGTGACGCGCAGCTGCATATCCGTCCGTATACCTGGCCCTATCCGGAGATCTCCACGGCTGCAATGATTTCCCCGTCGGGTCCACGGCTGGCGGGCGCGCTGGGCACGTCGCTGCTGTCGCTGTCGATGTCGGTGCCGGGCGGCTACGCGGCGTTGGAGAACACCTGGGAGGTGGTGCGCGAACAGGCCGCCAAGGCCGGCCGCGACGAGCCCGACCGCGCCGCTTGGCGGGTGCTGTCCATCATGCACATCGCCGACAGCCGCGAGCAGGCCATCGAGGACTGCACCTACGGGTTGCAGGACTTCGCGAACTACTTCGGGGCGGCCGGGTTCGTCCCGCTATCCAACGAAGTCGAAGGCGCACAGTCACCGTACGAGTTCGTCGCGGAGTATGCGGCCAAGGGCAACTGCTGCATCGGCACGCCCGACGACGCGATCGCTCACATCGAAGACCTGCTGGCGCGGTCGGGCGGTTTCGGGACGCTGCTGCTGCTCGGCCACGACTGGGCGTCCCCGACGGCCACGTACCACTCCTATGATCTGTTCGCCCGCAAGGTGATTCCCTACTTCAAGGGCCAACTGGAAGCAGCCCGGGCATCGCACGACTGGGCCAAGGGCAACCGCGACCAACTGATCGGCCGCGCCGGACAGGCCGTCGTCAACGCCATCACCGAGCACGTCGCCGAGCACGATCAGGCGCAAAGCTGATGCGCGCCTCGGTATTACGCGGCGGGCGCATGATCTACCGCGACGACGTGCCGGACCCGGTGCCCGGCTCCGGCCAGGTGCTGGTCGCCGTGCGCGCGTGTGGAATCTGCGGCTCCGACCTGCATTTCGCCGCCCACGGCGCGCAAGTGCTGGAGATGAGCGGACGGGTCGCGGGCGGTTCGGGCGGCATGCAGGTGGACCTGAGCGACGACGTCTTCATGGGTCACGAGTTCAGCGCCGAGATACTCGAAGCCGGGCCCGACACGCAGACCCACGCGGCGGGGACGCTGGTCACCTCGCTGCCGGTGTTGTTGTCCGCCAAGGGCGCCGACCCGATCGTCTACAGCAACAGCACCGTCGGCGGCTACGCCGAGCGGATGCTGCTGTCCGCGCCGCTGCTGCTGCCCATCCCCAACGGCCTGGACCACCGGCACGCCGCCCTGACCGAGCCGATGGCGGTGGGACTGCACGCCGTCAACAAGTCGAACATCGCGCCCGGGGAGAAGGCGCTGGTGCTGGGCTGCGGCCCGATCGGCATCGCGATCATCGCGGCGTTACGGGCTCGCGGTGTGGAAACTATTGCGGCGGCCGATTTTTCACCGACGCGGCGGGACCTGGCGGTGACGATGGGCGCACATCAGGCGGTGGACCCGGCGCAGGGATCGCCGTTCGACACCGTCAAGGCCGCGGTGGTATTCGAGGCGATCGGCGTGCCCGGCATCATCGACGACGTGCTGCTACGCGCCCGGCCGGGCACGCGGCTCGTCGTCGCCGGGGTGTGCATGGAGCCCGACACCGTCCACCCGTTCTTCGCCATTGCCAAGGAGATCAACGTCCAGTTCTGTCTGGCCTACGGGCCCGACGAGTTCGCGGACTCGCTGCGCGCGTTGGCCGACGGCGACATCGACGTCGCCCCGCTGATCACCGGGGAGGTCGGCCTGGACGGCGTCGGCGCGGCGTTCGACGACCTCGCCGATCCCGAGCGGCACTGCAAGATTCTCGTCACGCCCTAGGACTGCGGCTGGGCCGCATCGCGGATCATGACGTAGCGAATCCGCAAGCGGCGCAGGTAATACCCGTCCCACGCCCAGCCGCCGGCCACCACCAGCCCCAGCCCGGCCCAGACCACACCCCGGCTGACGTCGCCCATCGCGATCTGGCCGATCGCGGACGCCGCCCAGGACGCCAGGAACACGCATCGGAACACCCAGCCGACGCGGCCCGGGTTGCGGCTGGCCGCGGAGACCTCGGCGAGTTCGGCGGCCGCGGTCAGAACCTCAGGGTCGGAAGGGATTTCACCGGTCGACAGGGCCCGGATGGCCTGCGACCTTTCCGCGCCGCTGAGCCCGGAGACCGCGGCGACGTACGCGTGGTGCCCCGGCTGTTGCCACGCGGCGATCGCGGCGCCGACGGCCAGGCCGGCCGAGAGCGCCCATCCCACGTCCGCCGCGTTGCGCAGATAGGGAAAGGCGACACCGAAGACCAGTATCACCACCAGCGCGGTGGCAACGCTCCAGACCAGCCAGCGGACCCACCACGGCGCGCCGAGCAAGCGCAGGAACATGATCAGGGCAACTGCACGTAGGCGCCACCCAGCGCGCCCGGGTCGAACCGCGGATCGTTGGGCGCGAGGTATTGCGCGAAGAGGTCCATCACCTGCTCGTGGACGCTCTCGCGGGTGCGCTGCAGCACCTCGGTGATGATCTCCTCGAGCTCGGTGTTGGTGTAGTTGGTCAGCGCCGACGGGTCGATGTCGAGCGCGATCAGCGTGCCGTCGCTGTCGAACCGCGCCCAGACCGCGTCGTGGAACCGTTCCACCTCGATCTCGTCGACGGCGGCGTTCCAGGCCGCGTGGCGGGCGCGCCAATGCGCGATCGTCGCCTCCACCTGGGCCACGTACTCGTCGTCGGTCAATTCCACCGGCAACCGCCTCACCCGCTCGGCCGGTCGTCACGCGACCGGCGTGTCTCTCGGCGCCCCTTGACCGGCTCGGAGTTCGCCAGCGTCTCTATGCGGAGTCGTCGTTCCGCGTAGAGCTGGCGCTCGGCCTCGCTACCGCCCGCCCCGCCGCCGGCTCCGCCCATGGGCCCACCCATCATCGGCGGCATCATGCCACCGCCCATCGCCGCGCCGCCCATGCCCCCGGCGGGGGACGTCGGCGCCGCGCTCACCGTGGCCGGCGCCGCGGCGGCAGACGCCCCGGCAGCGGACGCCGGGGCTACCAGCGGACCGGCCGGCGCCGAAGCCGGTTCGGTTCCGCCCGCGCCGCCCCCGCCGCCACCATGGCCCTTGCCGAGGTCGGGCGATCCGCCGGCCGGGTCCTTGAGTCCGGCCAGCTCCGCGGGGGTGCTCCCCCCGTGCGACCCGGCCATTCCGGTGGCGGCTCCGGCCAGGCCGCTGGCAACCTGTCCCAGGCCGGCCAGCGGCGCCATGGCGCCGGTGCCGCCGCCCATCAGACCGCCCAGCCCGCCGGACATCAGCGACCCGACGGCCGGCACCAACGACCCCATCATCTGGGCCATCTGGGCGCCGCCGAGCTGCTGCGGGTCGCCCGACGGACCGCCCAGCCCCGCGGCCGTCGGGTCGGCGTTCGGATCCGCGGAGCCTTGCGCCCCCAGGCCCGCCTGTACCGCGCCGTTCGTGTTCTCGTAGCCGCCGAACAGGGTTCTGCTGTTGCCCTCGAGCGTGGCCAGCTTTTGGGTCAACTGGTGGATCACCGGCTGCGCCCTGCCCTGGTTGCCCGGGATCTGGTTGGCGGCGATGGCCGCCCGTAGGCGCGCCAGGGTGTCCTCGAACTCCTGCGGGGTGGGCATCTGCGCCACGGTCTGCTGGAAATTGGCCGCCAGCACGTGGCCCTTACCGGCCAACCGCCGGGCGGTGCCGGCCAGTCGCTCGAACCGGGACCCCAGGTTGCCCAGCTGCGTCAGCGCGGCCTCGGCCGCGGTCGATTCCCAACTGCTCGCGACCAGATCGCGCGCGGCCCGCACGGAAGCCGCGGCCAGATCCAGCTGCGCGGCCCGCGCGGTCAGTGCGGCCTGCGCCGCGTCGAGACCCTGCGTTCCCGGGCCGCTGTGGATCAGCGCCGAGGCCTCCCGCCCGGTCGTCGGCTCCACACCGCCGCCGCCAGCCGGCGGCGCGGCCGGTGTCGTCAGCGCGGCCGGCACGACGTCGGGCATTGATGCCGGCGACCCGCCGCGGGAGCCCCCGTGGCCCAGGCTCGCGGCGGAGAACCATTCCTGCTGCTCGTAGGCGCCGGCGCTGGCTTGTAGCCGCCTCGACACGGCCTCGGCCTCGCGTTCGGCCGCGGCGATCGCGCGGTCGAGCGCCGCGATCTGCGACGCCAGCCAGTTGGCCCCGTCGACCGACGCGCAGTCCCCGGCGCACGGGGTCACCGCCGCGCTCGACGGCCCGCCGCCCCGGGCGCCGCGTACCAGCCCGGCGCCGGCGGTGACGCCGGTGGGGTCAACGTTCAAATTGGCCATGTCTTAGGTGCTCAGCGTTTGCTGGTTCTGACGTTCGGCGTCGGCGTAGGTCTGCAGGTCGCGGCGAATGTTGGCCGCCACCGACTCCGCGTAGGCCCCCAGCCGGTCCCCCGCCGCGTGGCGTTCCCGCAGCGCCGCCGCATAGGCCGCACCCACCGTCGACGCGCCGATCCTGCCGAACGCGCCGAACGCGTCCGCGATGGCCGCGTCGTCGGCGCTCATCCGCTCACGCATCCGGGTGCCTTCGGCCTCCCACCACTGGGCATGGTCCTGCCATGCCTGGACATCCAGCGCCAGCCGCCCGCTCATGCCAATCTCCCGTCAGGTTGGTTTGCCCAGCGTAACCAGAGCGCGAAGCCTTATGCAGCGTCAAAAATCGACGTAACGGGCGCGGTATTCGGCCACCTGCGCCGAGCTCGGATACACGTCACCGGGCGGCATGTCCGCGCCGCGCTCGTTGATCTGAGCCAGCTCGTCGCACCGCGCCCGCATCAGCGCCAGCGTGTACAGCCGCAGGATCCGTTCGCTCAGCATCTCGGCCGACCAACCGGCGTTGACCTCGGGTTCCAGCTGACAGCGCAGCAGGCCGCCGTGCCGGTCGAGCTCCAGCATCAGCGCACCGTCGGCGGAGGACTCGACGTAGGTGCGGTCCTCGGTGTCGGTTCCCATGCGGGCTCTCCTCGATGGCTGTGGGCTCCAGCCTAGAAGTTCCGATGATGCCCGTAGAAGGGCACGCGTAGTGTTTCGACCAATTTGTCGGCGACGTCAGCAAAGGGGGCGGCGGTGCGATCGTGGATTCGAAGTGGCGTTCACAGGACGGCGATGGGCGGCGCGGTGGCGTTCGGGCTGATGGTCGGGATGCTCATCGGCTGCACCAGCGGACCGGGCCCGACGACGGGTGCCGCCCCGTCCGGTGCCGGCGCCGCGGTCGACTTCCCGAAGCCGCTGATGGACGTCCTCACCAAGCTGGTCGCCGAGGACATACCCAAAGAACCCGACCTGGCGATCAAATACCAACTTTTCAGCAACGCGCTGGCGAACCTCGATTTCAAGGCGGCCGGACATACCGGGGTCCGCGGCCTGAGCAACGCGAAGGACTACGAGCTGACGGCCAGCAGTCAACCGGGCTACTTCGGCAAGGCGTTCGACAAGAACAAGGTCAGCGTGGACCGTGTCGACTCCCCGCGCGGCCGCTACGACTACGGCAAGGCGGGCGCCACGTGGGTCGACTTCGCGGCGATCAACCTGGGCGGCGGGGCATTTCACAACGGATCCGCCCAGGAAGAGATGATGACCTTCGAGATGCCCGAGCTTGCCAACGTGGTGGCCAAGGGCAACAACTTCACCCGCACCAAGACCTGCGACGTCAAGGCGGGCACCGATGGCCCGCTGAAATGCAGTCCGACGCCGCTGTTCATCAGCTCGGTGCACCGCACCATGGAGGTCAGCCCCGACCTCGGTGAGAACTACAAATGGAAGTCGACCCCGCCGAGCCAGCTGTTCGGCTACCTCAAGATGCTGGACCGCAACGTCGAACTCAACGTGCTCGCCGTCGCGGTGGCCAATTTGTCGCACGCCGCCGGCCAGGAGGCGGCCGTCGACACGATCTACGACCTGTTCAACACGTTCGTCGCCGCGTACGCCCTGGCCAAGGACAGCAAGGTGGACACCGTGAACACCGGTCCGATCGGCACCGGGGTTTTCAAGAACAGCACCAAGGTCGTCTACGCGATGCAGCGGCTCGCCGCGACGCACGTCGGGATCAACCTGCGGTACTACGGCCTGAGCCAGGGCGATCAGAAGCTGTGGGATCCGATCGTCGACGACATCATCGCCGCCTACGACAAGAGCACGACCCACACGGTCAAGCACCTACTCGAGTTGGCGCACGACAAGCTCAAGTAGGCGCCCGGACTACTTGCGTTCCTGCATCCAGCTGGGTTCGGCAACCCGGTCGCGCTGGGCGTCGGCGACCGCGGTGGCCACGCCCTCGGCGAAGTCCTCCCCGGTCAGCTCGCGCAGCGCCAGCATCTGCTGCTCGGAGACGTTCACGTCGCTGGCGGCCAACAGCGATTCCAGGTCGGCGGTGTCCAGCAACCGGTTGTTGCGGTGGTCGCGGGCCCGCTCGACGACGTTGCGCACGAACCCGCCGTTGCCCAGCCAGTCGATCCCGCGGATGACGTCGCCCTCGGGGGTCGTCGACTGCTCGTTGTAGTAGCGCGTGTACATCGGCAGCAGCACCTCGGCGACGCTGTCGGCGATGATGTCCTGGTTCTGCTCGCCCATCAGCCGGGTCAGCTGCCACAACTCGTCCGGCGTGTAGGACTCGAACCGGATCGTGGTGGCGAACCGCCGCCGCAGACCCTGGTTGGCGGTCAGCATGCGCTCCATCGCCTTGGGATAGCCGGCGCCGAACACCACCAACTCGTCGCGGTGGTTCTCCATGTACGGCAGCAGGGTCTCGATGATCGCCGTCCCATACGGGTCGCCGTGCGAATACCCCTGGTCGTAGAGGTTGTGCATCTCGTCGATGAACACCGCGGCCCCCAGCGCCGACTCCAGCAGCGCCTTGGTGTTGTTCTCCGATTCCCCGAGATGATTGCCCACCAGCCGCGACTTGTTGGTCTCGATCACCGTCGGCCGGCGCAGCACGCCCAGGCCGCACAGCTGTTTGGTCAGCGCCCGCGCGACCGTGGTCTTGCCGCAGCCGGGCGGCCCGACCAGCAGCGTGTGCCGCGAGGCCACCGGTACGGGCAGCCCCACCTTCGCGCGCGCCTGGTTGACCAGCGTGGTGGCGCGGAACAGCTTGACCTGGCGCTTGGGCTCCGCCATGCCGAGCATGGCCTCCAGCTCGGCCTCGCCCTCGGCGAGATAGCTGGCCGCCTCGTCGGCGTGCCGGGCCGCCTCGGCGTCCTTTGCCGACGGTGCGCTGCCCGGGTCCCAGGGGTCGGTGCGGGCCTCGATGGTCTCCGGGTCGGTGATCACCAGCCGCCGGTTCGCGTCGTCGAGGGCCTGGCGCGCCGGGGTGAACCCGGCGTCGCGGGAGTACACCCGGCGCAGCAGCTGCGCGGCGTCCTCCTCCTTGCCCAGGTGCCGCAGGCACATCGCCTGCGTGTACAGCGCGATGGTGGCCGCCGACGGCACGTGCTCGACCTCGATGGCGCCCTTCGCGCGCCGGTACGCGTCCTCGAAAACCCCCAGCGACGCCAGCGCGGTGGCGGCCATCGCCGTCGCCGCGCAGCCGTAAGCGGGCCTGCGCCAGCGCTTTTCGGCGGGAAAGCAACGCAGCACATCGGGCCAGCGCTGGGCGCGGAAATACAGCTCACCGCTGATGTAGGTGTGCAGCTCGGCGTCGAAGGGGTCGTCGGGACGCACCTGCGTCAGCAGCTCGTCGGCCTCGGGGTAGCGGCCCTCCCGAGCCAGCGCCGCCGCGTAACAGATGGCCAGCGAGTCCTGGGAGGTGATCTCCAGCCGCAGGAACACCCCGTCGAACACCATCGGACAAAACTGCGACGGCAATACCTGCAGCCGGCGGATCTCCATGCCGAGCGTCTCGCGCGCCTGCCACGCCGCGGCCAGCACCTCGACCGAGTCGTCGCCGACGATCACGCGCGCCAGCCAGGCGTCGCACATCGACGGGTCGGCCTCGGTGGCGGCGGCGAACATCTTGGCGGCGACGGTCTGGTTGTGGCTGGCCATTAGGCCGTTGACGCTGATCCCGGAGGCCAGCAGGCCACGGCTGAACGCGACGCGGGCCGCCTCGGCGGAGGTACCGGTGGTCATCAGGCCGCCCTGCCCGACGGCGGGTTGCCGATGAGGTTGCGCTCGGCGCTGACGTCGATGTTGGCCCGGTACTGGAAGTCCGCGGTGCGGATCACCGCGGTGCGCGGCGAGTCCTGCTCGACGTGCACGTCGGCGACGCTGGCGCTGTTCGGCGCGACCGAACGCATGGTGATGGCCGCGGTCGGCCCGGCCGCCGGGGCCTGGCCCGGGGGCTGGTCGTAGACCACCAGCACGTCGCGCCCGTCGTCGGGCAACTGCTCGGGCAACTCCGGCAGCACCCGCAGGCCGGCGGCCGTGGCCTGCCGCCAGCGCGCCGGTCGCTCGGACACCACCAGCACCTGGTAGCCGGTAGCCGCCGCCCGCAGGGCCAGCTGCACCAGCAGCGCCAGCTCGCCGGCCACGGTGATCGCCGCCGTCGCCGACGGGGCGGCCGCGCCCAGATCCACCAGCAGCGGGTGTCCGGCGGTGGTCGCGCCGACGATCACGCCCGACGTGCCGATCGGCGCGCGCAGGTCCTCGGCGGGCTGAAGCGGCCGATGCGGCGCGTGAATCGGCGGCACCGCCGGATCGGCCAGCCCCGAGCGCAGGGCCAGCTCGTGTCGACCCGACAGTGGGTTGAGCCCGGTCAGCGGCGGCTCGCGCAGCGGCCCGCCGGTGCCGTAGCGCACCAGCACCCCCACCGTGGCGGATCCGTCGGCAGTGGGGCGCAATTGGATTGCGGTGGCGGTGTATTCGGTGTCGGGCACCCACAGCCGGTCCAGCGTCGCGGTGCTGATATCGCGCGGCGAAATCCAGTAGGAGGTGGCGAACCCGCGCTCGTGGCTGACCCCGCCCCAGTGCGGGCGGACCCGTGCGCCGCCCGCCCCGGCCAGCGCCGCGTCGATGTCGGCCAGTTCGGCGGCGTCGACCACCCGCGCGGCGCAATGCCGCGCCGACAGCTCCACCGCCAGCCGCTGCGCGCAGGCGGCCAGGGTCGCGGCCACCGACTCGCGGCAGGCCACCGCGGCCAGGTTGTCCAGGCTGTTCATCCGCAGCACGCACCAGGTGCGCCGCCGGCCCATCGCGGGATGGTCGCCGACGATCGCCGAATACGTTGCCGCGTAATGGTGATGGGCCTTGGGCGCGCGGCGGCGCCCCACACTGAGAATGTCGATTCCGCTGAGCGCGACGTCGAACTGGCGCAGCGCGTCGGCGATCACCGCGATCGGCAGCGTCGCGGCCGACTGCACCCGGTGATGGTCCAGCACCGACGGGATGTGGGAGGGGCCGTCGACGGCCACCACCGCGATCAGGTCGTAGCCCTCGGACCGGATCGCCGCCGACGTCTCGGTCCACTGCAGCGCGTGTTCTGATACGGGGGTGGCCGCGGCCACCGCCGTCGATACCGGCTTGCGGGAGCGGCCGAGCAGGCTCGCCAACGTGGCGCCGCGCCACGTCAGGACCGCCAGCGCGGCCACCAGCACGGCGACGGTCACCGCCACCGGCAGTGCGGCGGGCCCGTGAAAGAGCGTGCCGGCCCACAGGATCGCGGTCACCAGCACGAACACCGCGACCACGCGCCGCCACCCCAGCGCCAACCCGAGCGCGAACGTCGGCCTCATGACTGGCTCCTGGACCGCAGCAACGAGGCGGCGCCCACCGTCACGACGCAGCCCAAGGCCACCGCCGCGATGCCGGCCAGCGACACCCACACGGGCGTCAGGTTGCGCGGCGGCACGGGCCGGGCGACCACCAGCGGGGCCGAAAGCCGTTCCGGTGCAACGGGTTCACCAGCGGGCACGTCGTAGGTCAGGGCCGCCACCGGGTCGACGATGCCGTACCCGATCTGGTTGTCCACGCCGCGCGCGGGCGGGCGGGCGGTGCGGATCAGCCGGCTGATCACCTGGTGGCTGGTCAGGTTCGGGTACTTGGCGCGCACCAGCGCGGCCACCCCGGATACGATCGCCGCCGAGAACGACGTGCCCGCGGGGGCGACCATGGTGTTGTCCCGGCCCTCCGAGGCGTTGATCAGCCCGTCGTCGCGCGGGGACAGGCTCACCACGTCGGTGCCCGGTGCGGCGATCGACACCCACGGCCCGGCCATGGACAGCTGCGTCAGCGGCGATCCGCCGGAGTCGACGGCGCCGACGGTCAGCACGTAGTCGGAGAACCACGCCGGCGTGACCACCGTGTTGACCCCGGCCCAGTCGCGAGGATCGTTGGGCCGCAACGCGTTATAGATCGGGTTGGGCTTGCAGTCGTTGTTGGACGTGTTGCCCGCGGCGGCCACGATCACCGCGTTGCGCTCGACGGCGGCATACCGGATGGCGGCGCCGAGGTCGCGCTGATCGATCATGTTGAGCGCCGACATGCACGACACCTCCGACAGGTTGATCACCTGCGCGCCCATGTTGGCGGCGTGCACGATCGCCCGCGCCATCGAGCGGATGTCACCGGCCTTGCGGCGGGTCGCCGGATCCTCGTTGCCGCCGAATGCGTCCTTGGGGCTGAACGCCATTGACGACTGCCGGATCGAAATGATCTGGACTTCGGGGGCCACCCCGGAGAACCCGTCGGCGGCGGGCGCGGCGGGCGGTGGCGGCGGTCCCGGTGGTGGCGGTGGCTCCGGGGGCGCCGCGGGCGGCGGAACGTGACCGCCGGCCGGTCGGACCGTCGCCGTCCCGCCGTGCCAGCCCGCCGGCGGCGGCGGGGGCGGCGCCGGCACCTGCACGGTGACGGTCTGCGGCGGCGGCGGTGGCGGCGGCGCCTCCTGGGTGGGCACCGTGTCGGGGCGCCGGGTCTGCGCCGGCGGCGGCAGCGGCGTCCGGCCGTCGGCCGGGAACGCGCCGATCAGCGACGCCACCCAGGTGCCGTGGGCGTCGCAGTCGGACAACCCGTCGCCGCCGGCCACCACGTAGTCGCCGCCGCCGACCAGATACGGCAGCCGCGGGTGCGGGCTGACGCCGGTGTCGATGATCGCCACCTTGATGCCGGCGCCGCGGCCGAACCGCCACGCCTCCGGCAGGTTGAGCATGTCCATGTATTTCGGCTGGACCCGGTAGTCGGTGCCCGGCAGCGTGCCGACCCGCGTGCAGTAGGTGCCCTGGCGCATCGTCTCCGGCGGCGTGGGAGGCCCGTCCGGCGGCACCGCGCCGACGTCGTACTTCGGCGGGTCGATAGCGACCGCCAGCGGCGCTCCGAACCACACCGAGCCGGCCATCACCGCCGTTACTGCCACCGCGGCCCCCGCGGCCTTCACCGCTTGCACCACCATTGACATTCCCTGCCGTCCCCTACCGGTAGCGGATCGCCGCGAACACGTTCATCAGCCAAAACGCCAGCGGGAACACCGCGATCAGCAGCGCGTAGCCGAGCCACTCGACGAATTGGCGGAACACCGGCGTGTAGATGTGCTGGGGGACCACCACCGCCGCGATCAATCCGGCGGCCGGCACCGCGAGCATCACCGCGCACGCGATCAGCAGCGCCGGCGTGCTGCGCAACTCGAGCACGTATCGCAGCGACACCCCCACCACGGTCGCCACCGCCGCGACGGCCAGCATCGTGGCCTGCCAGCGGTCCGTGTAGGACCGGCCCTGCAGCAGCACGGCCGCCGCGACCACCCCCGCCAGCACCAGCGGCAGCCAGCGCCGATCGGCATGCGGATCGCACAACCCCACGCAACAAATCACGAGCAGCCCGCAGAACCCCGACAGCAGGCCGCTGAGGTAGCTGTGCGCGCGGTCGGTGGCCACCACCACGTCGCGCACCGACTCGGGGCCCTCCATCGTCGGGTTCTCGCCGCCGGCGACGACGACGGCGCTGGGCAGGTCGGGACGGGTCTCGAAGATCCACCGCCCCGACGCCGAGGGGAACACCGGCAGCCGGATCCCGGCCGCCCACCGCGCCAGCACCGGCGTCCGGTCCACCCCGAGGACCGCCACCAGCAGCAGGCATGTCAGCAGGGTCACCGCGGAGGTCACCAACACCATCCGCGCCAGCCCGGCCACCAGGGCCGCCGAGCCCAGCACGATCACCGCCGTGCACAGCGCCACGTAGCGGCCGGTGAACCGGATGACCAGCACCGCCGCGGCCACCACCACCGCGGCACCCATCCCCGCGTGCGGGGCGCCGACATGTCCGGGCACCGCGGCCGCCGCGGCCAGCGCCAGCGCCAGCGCGCCGCACAAGACCAGCAGGTCGGCCGGACGGGTAGGGCCGCGGCGGGACCGCACCGTCACCAGCAGGGCGGCGATCATCAGCACGGCACCGAGCCCACCGGCGATGCCCGTGGTCAACCACCCCAGGTGGTCGTACCGCCAGCGGGCCAGCACGGCCAACACCAGGACCGTGGCGGCGGCGACCATCGCCGCCCCGACCCGCGCCGCCCACACCGCGTCGACGCCCGGCCAGTGCGCCTTCAGCTCGGCGGTCACCGCGGTGGTCACGTGCTCGATGACCGGCGCGCGGGCCTCGGTGTCGTCGACGAACCGCAGCCACAGCCGCGCCCCGTCGACCACGCCCTGCTCGGCCAGCGACCGGCCCGGCCGCAGCGGCGTGCCGTCCACCCAGCACAGCGCCCACCGGCCGCGCTCGCCGGCCTCCAGCCGCGGCAGGCCGATCTCGCCCAGCCGGTTGTTGACCAGGTCCACCAGCGCCGCGATCTGCATCGCCACCGGGGCCACCGCGTCCACCACCACACCGATCTGGGTGTCGCCGACGATCAGGCCGACCAGCACGCGGCGGAGCTGCCGACCGCTCGGCTCGGATTGGGTGGTCGGCTGCGCGCGCCGCTGAACGGAGGTCACCGCGAAGTCGCCCCCGCGGTCGCAAAGCCCTGCGCCAGCCACGCGGCCGCGTCGATGTACGCCAGCTGGGTGGGCCGGCGCAACGCGTCGAAGTCCAGCACGGCCCCGTCGCGCAGGTGCGGGTCCCACGGCACGGTCTTGATCTCACCCACCCGCGGACCCAGCGAATTGCGCACTGCGGCGACGAATTTCTTGTTGTCGCAATGGTATACGTCGTTGAGCACGACCAGCGACCGGCGCAGCAGCTCGTGGGCGTTGCGGGTGGCCAGCCAGTCGATGGTCTGCTCGGCGGCCATCGCGCCGTCGTAGTTCATCGACCCCACGATCACCAGGGCGTCCACCGACGAGAACACGCCCTCCATTACGGGGTGTTCGATGTCGGGCCCGCAGTCGATCAGGGACAGCTGATAGAACCGCCGGGTGCGCGCGAGCGTGCTGGTGAACATCGACGACGACAGCGCCAGCGGATTGGCCATGTTCTGGTTGCCGGCCAGCACCTCGAGACCCTGCGGATTCTTTCCGGTGTAGCTGCGCGCCTTGGGATATGCGGTCATGTCGGCGTCCGCCATGAAGTCACGGATCGACGCGGTGGCGCCCGGGTCGATCAGCCGGCCCAGGTTGCCGTAGGTGGGGTTGGCGTCGATCGCCAGCACCGGCTCGGTGCGGTACAACCCGAACACGGTGCCGATGCCCGCGGTCGTGCGGGTCTTGCCGATCCCGCCGGTGACCGACACCATCGCGATCTGGTAGTTGCCCGGGATGTTGGTGCCGATGGCGGAGATCTGGTCCCGCAGGCGCCGCTCCGCCGGCCCGGCACCGAGGTTCACCGTGTGCCCGGTCAGCGTGTAAACCGTTTTGCGCCAACCCATTTCCGGCGGCAACTTGCGCGACTTGACCAGCTCGTCGACGCGCAGGTGCTGGCTGGGTCCGCCCGCCCCGGACCACTGCGCCCCACGCTCGGGGTCGGGGGTCTGCGCCCAGGGCGAGGACCCGGGTGCCGAAAGAGGCCGCTCGGGCGTCATCGACCAGCGGGGCCGGTCCTGGTGCTGCGGTGGCGGCGGCTGGTGATTCGGCGGCGCCTGCTGCTGCGGCGGCGCCTGGTGCTGCGGCGGCGGCTGGTGATTGGGCGGCGGCTGGTGCCCGACGGGCCGCGGCGGCTCGGGCGCGGGCCGGGGCGGCTCCGGTGCGGCGGGCCGGGGTGGCTCCGGTGGCGCCGGCGGCGGGCCCTGGTGCGGGCCGGGCGGCGGGGGCGGCGGTGTGCGGAGTTCACCAAGCCACGGGGTGCCGGGACGGCCCGCGGGACCGGGTGCGCCCGACGGCGGCGGGGGCGGCAGGACCGAGTCGCGCCGCAGTTCCGTGGTGCGCTCCGCGTCGGGCTCGGTGACGCCGTTGGGACGACTGGGCTCGCCGATCTCGTCGAAGGCCGGTCCGGACGGTGCCTGCGGCCCCTGCGGTTCTGCCACCGGGTCGCTGTCGACGCGTCCCGATCCCGGTTCCCGCTCGCTGGCCTGCTTTGGCTCCTGCAGATAGCGGGCCATAAATTCTGAGTCCATTAATCTTCCCTCAACCTGGCCTTCGAAAGGCTTCTCGTCATTTGATCCTAGAGGCCGCATTTACCGCTAAACCACGGCAATCCACGACTTCTGCGGAAATCGATCACATGCGCCGGTGCGATTCCCACCGCGAGATCGGCAGGCTGGTCAGCACCGTTCGGATGGCCTGTTCGACGGCCGCGATCGTGGCCGGAGCGAACGACATCCAGTCCTGCGTCGACCCGCGCACGGCGGTCATTCGATGCGAAACCACCCGGCCCGCTTCGGTGTCGCGCAGGTTCAGCATCGCCGCGCTGTAGTCGATGCTGGCGTCGTCGTAGGAGCGCGCGTACAGCACCGCTTCCATCTGCGGATCCTCCAGCAGCGTGGCCAGCTGGGCCAGCGCCGCACCCGTCAGCCCCAGCCCCCGCAGCGGGGCATCGCGCGGCGCGCCTTCCGGCAGCTCCGCGCGCTCTTTCGCGGCCGCCGCAATGTCGTCCAACGGCAGCGTCAGCGGCGTCATGATGGCCGGCTCGCAGGGGTGCAGCCCGTCGAGCATGCCCAGCGCCACCGACCGCAGCCACTCCGCGCCCCCGTCCTCGGTCGCGACGTCGTTGATGGTCACCTGGTCGCCGCCGCGCACGGCCGAGACCCAGTTGCCGTCGCGGCGCGCCAGCACCACACGCAACTGCTCGTCGGGGATCGCCAGCCACGTCGTCGGGTCGTCGAGCTTGATCAGCGGCGTCCAGTCCAGCTCGCCACGCGAAACCATCATCGCGACTTCGACATCGGGCGTCGCCAGCACCCGCAACCGCTTGGCCAGCGCGGGCGCCACCTCCCGCCCGGCGTCCACCAGGCCCTGGGTGCGCAGCACCTCCAGACCGGGGTGCTGGTCCAGCCAGGCGTCGCTGGCGGCGGCACCATAGGGCAGGCCGTTCAATTCCGGGGCCATGTTCGGGATCCCCAGCAGCGCCTGCAGCAACCACAACCCGTCGAGGTTGACGGTGACGTCGCCCAGGGTCGGCGATTCGATGCTCATCGGTGGCTCCTCCGATCGGATGGAGATGGACCGGCGGCGGCACCGTGGAGCAGGTGCCGCCGCCGTATGTGCAGGTTAAACCCAGGAACCGCCGACCGCGTTGTCGGTTTGGGCCATGTTGGCTCCGGCGGTTTGCACCTTGGAGCCGTGTTGGTTTGCCTGCTCGTAGATCACCTGGAAGTTGCGACCCAACTGGGTGATGAACTCCTGGCACGCCGTGGAGCCGGCACCGCCCCAAAAGTCGCCTGCCGCAAGCACATCGCGAACGATGGCCTGGTGCTCGGCCTCCAGCGACGCGGCCTGCGCGCGGATGGTGGCGCCGTGCGCGTCGACGTCGCCGAAGTGATAGTTGATGGACATGGTTCTCCTAACGTCTGGGGTGGCTAGCTGCTCAGGATGTGTTGCGAGGCTTGCTCTTGCTGCTCGTAGTTGTTGGCGTCGCGAATCAGCCCGTCGCGCACGCCGTGCAACATGTTGACGATGTTGCGGAACGCCTGATTCATCTGCTCCATCGTGCTCAACGAGGTCGCCTCGGCGGTGCCGCTCCAGCCGGCTCCCGAGATGTTCTGCGAGGACGCCCACATCCTGCGGGCCTCGTCCTCGACGGTGTGAGCGTGCGTGTCGAAACGACCCGCCATATCCCGCATCGCGTGCGGATCGGTCATAAAGCGTGTGGTCATCAGCTCTCCTTAGCAACTCAACGCGACGCCCAAACCATTTGCTGCGCCGTATATCTGAGTCTTAGTGAGCCCCGCCACTACAGCGACGGTCATCCGAATTCGGTATTGGATGCCTTATTAGTCGCACGTCAATTAGCGCGGTCGCGGCAAAACGCGAACCGGGGTGCCATATTTCGGCCCGCTGGACGCGCCACCCCCGTAGCCGCCCATCGCGGCCATCGGCGCCGCACCGCCCATGCCGGCACCGGATGCGGTGCTCGGCGCGGCCGTCTCGGCCGCCACGGCGGACGCGTTGACGACGCCCGGCTGGCCCCCGGCACCGCCCGTTTGCGAGCTCGCCGCCCACGTGGCCGGCACCGAAAGGCCGCCCAGGCTGGCTCCGCGGCCGACGGCCGCCGACACGCCACTGCCCAGGCCGCCGACGCCACCCAGACCCGCGCCGGCCGCCGGACCCGCGGCGGCCGGGATCGCCCCCGCCGCGCCCGCGCTCGCGCCGAACATGCCGGGATTGCTGAACGCGCTCATGAACGGCGACAGCAGCGACTGGAAACCGCTCATGCTCTGCAGCGGCGAGGTCAGCCCGCCGCCACTGAGTGGTTGTGCAAGCCCTTGCAGGAGACTGGGAATCGTGCCGATCAGCTGCGGCCCCATACTGGCCATCGAGTCCATGCCGGGGGGCATGGACTGCGTCGCGGCCCCGGCCATGTTCTGCACGGTGTTGCCCGCGCTGGTGCCGCTCGCCTGGCCCACCGAAGCCGCCTGCGCGGCCAGCCCGGCGGGGTTGGTGGTGGGGGTCGGCGGCACGAAAGGCACCACCGACCCGACCGTGGCGGAATTGCTCCCCGCGTAGGCGTACATGGCGCTGGTGTCCTGGCCCCACATCGCCAGGTACTGCGCGATGGTCGCCGCGATCGCACCGGAGTTGACGCCCATGAAGTTGGTGGCGACGAGCGTCTGCAACCGCGCGCGGTTCTCCTCGATCTCCATCGGCGGCACCACTCCCGCCCACACCGCCTCGTAAGCCATCGCGGCCTGCGTCGCCGCGCCGGCGGCCTGCTCGCACTGCATCGCGGTCGCGAGCATCCAGACCACATAGGGTTCGGCGGCAACCGTCATCGTCATCGACGACGGGCCCATCCACGAACCGGTGGTCAATTCCGCCAGGACCGCGGAAAACGCCGCCGCGACCGAGCCAAGCTGAGCGGCCAGAGCCTGCCATGCGGCGGCCGACGCCCCCAATGCAGCGGGGCCGGGACCGCCCCAGATCATGCCCGAGTTGATCTCGGGGGGCCGCATGAAATCAACCACGACGGTCGCAGACCTCAGGTAGCCGCGATGGCGTTCGCGGCCTCGGTCACTGCGTAACTGGCCGAGCTGACACCCAGCGTCGCGGCGAACATTTCGTGGAACGCGGTGTGCATCGCGCCGAAGGCCTGATACATCGCGCCGTGGGCGTTGAAGAACACTGCAGTCAGCGCCGACACCTCGTCCATCCCCGGCGGCAGCACGGCGTTGGTCGGTTCGGCGGCGGCGGCATTGCCCGCAGCAATTTCCGACCCCATCACCTGGGCGCCGGACGAAGCCGCAGAAATGCCGGCAGGATTGGCGGTAACAAACATGGTGGCCTCCCTCGAACTGGTCTGCCCAGCATACCGAGGGTATTACTAACCTTGCCGCACCGAAAATCAGGAATTATTCGGCGCTCGATCGCGCCGTCACAAACGTCTCACCAGCAACAACATTAATCTGACACATGCGCAATAGCCGATTCAAATGGCGTTTGAAGCAATTGTTAGGTCGCGCGTTTGACGGCGGCGAGAGCAGTCTGTTTGGCGATCTCGCCACAGTCGCCGCCGGCCGGTGCGTTCAGGTCCACGGTGACTAAAGGGGTGGCGATGGGCAGGCCGGGCGCACCCGCCCCGACGATGGTCGGTTGGATGGCGAGGTTGGTTTTGGCGACAACGTAGCTGTTGCAGCCGACCTGACCGCCGGCAGTGAAGTCGAAGAGCGTCACCCCGTCGTGCTCGCTGCGAACAGGTTGGCGGGCCGGGGTCTGACCGGCGATATCGTCGATAATTCTGTCGGACCATACGGCCAGACCGTATTTGACCACGGCCGACCGGACGTCGGGACCGCTGTCAGCCTGCGTGAGCCGCAGCTCGCAGGTACCGGGATGCCGCCAGGTGGTCGGGAACTGCACCTTGGAGGGCGGATCTTTCCAGATGAACCCCACCGCGTGCAGCTCCGGCGCGGTGGCACAGGGATCGGCAGTGAGAAACTTCGCCGCGGTACCGCCGTGTTCGGCATGCGTCGGAACGCCCTTGTCCCGCAACTGCATTGCGACGTCACCCGCCAAGGCCTCGGCGAGGGGGCACAACGACGTGTCGTCGATGAGCCACATGCCGTCGGCGACGTTCATCGGGCTCACCTGGACCAAGGGATCGCGCATCGTCTTGGGCGCCCCCGTCAGGGCCGCAAGCGGCAGCGCCACCCGAAACGTGCACTTTCCCAACGTCGTTGACTTGAGCACGCCGGGATGTGACGGATCCGGGCTGAACATGGCATCGCCGTACCGGTCGGGGTCGCCGGGCCAAAGCGTGAGCAAGAGGCCAGACTTCTGGGACGGAAAGGCCACCCCGCAGCCGTCGCCGCCCGAAGGGAACAGCCGAGCGCCGAGGAAAAGCCCGGTGATGGTGGTGTAGGCGTAGCTGTAATCCTTACGGTCTTGCAGCGCACGGGGTTTGCTATCGACGAAACCGCACGGGTCGATCTGACGCAACGCATACAGCTCGGCCAGATGCTCCCGGTCGGTTGGCGAAAGCGTGAGGCCGTAGGTATCGACCGTCGCCGGGAAGAAGACCTTCGACTGATCGGGAGCATGCTGCGCGCTGTGGCAGGCCACCGTGAGCACACCACATACCAGCAGAACCGACACGCACCTCAACGCTCGCAGCATCGGTGGAATGCTATCCAACGGTGCTGTACCCGGGCACCCCGTAGGATGACCTCGCGTCAAAAAATGCCTTGATTTCCGCCGGAGTGGCGTGCCGCGGCAACGTATTTGCGCCCATGCCCCCGCCGGACGGGCGGTTGGAATCATTCACCAGGAAATTGCCGTCGCTATCCATTCCGGTGATCGAAATGAAATGACCGGGCGACTTTGGGAATGCACCGTTCACAATGGCACCGCGACCGGCCCGAACGTCTGTCGTCAGTTGTTGGAGCAAGCTATCGGTGTCACGGGACACGTGAGCTGTGGATGGGACCCCGAAGCCAGTCAGGTCGTTAGACATGTCCGTGGGCCCCCCTCGGAAGCCGTCGAATGGCGTCATTGCGTTAAATTGCCTGCCCGAAATCCGGTTGATTTCGGCTTTATTCGGCGGGAAATGCAGCGGCATGCCCCCCATCAACCTCTGCTGCACCTCCGGGGGCAAATTGATTTCCGGACCATTGGGACCCTCGCGCACACCATATTGGTTGGCCAATGCACTCGCAATCGCCCACCGCGAACAATCACCGCCGCCGTTATCCCCACCCGAGGGAACTCCAGAGATGAATTGCGACCACTGGCCCACCTGCTCCTGCTGCTCGGGAGTCAGCTTCGACGACTGCGGCTGCGGTGCGTTCTGCGTGCCCGGAATCGGTCTGCCGTTGTCGTCAAGTTGTTCATCACCGACGGCCGCACGGATCGCGGCGGCAAGTTCGTCGTCAACCTTGTTCGCCGACGCCATGATCCCGCGGATCGTCAAGTTGTCCGGCCCCGACTGCTCGAACGCGAGCGCCTTCTTCGCGGCCGCGTCGTTCTCAAAACCCGGCTGAATCGACACCGTCCCGTCGTCAGCGACGTTGAGGTGGTTCTCCCTGGCGAAACTCAACGCCGCCATCATCCGGATCCGCACACCCTCGACATCCTGCTCGGCACGGTCGACCGCCGCCGCGACCTGCTTCGACTCGTGACCATCCTGATCGATGTCTTTGCGATGCCTGTTCATCGAGTCGTGGAACGCCTGTCCCGCGTCGCCACCCCAATCGGCCAACGTGTTCTGCACCCGCTGCAGATGGGTACCGAAATCGGCGAATGCGCCTTCCCGGGTCTTGGCGACGCGGAACACGTCGTAAATAGCGTCGGGGTCCCAACGCAGAATGTCGGGAATCGTCAGCGGTGCCATCTACATCCCTTGCGCGTTCACGACGAGAGGTTGCCCTTCGAGTCCTGCTCGGTCGAGGAGAAACGCGAGGCGGCCGAGGTCATCAGTCTCGCCATCACCGTCGTTTGGACGCGGTGGTGCTCGTGGCGGCTCTCCCAATGCGCCGACAACTGCTCCAGCGCCTGCTGCGAGGACCCAACCCAGCCCGCTGACGCCGCGGCAATCGCGGCTTCGTGGGCGGCGAACTGCCGACTCACATCCCCGATTGCATGCCCGGTGTGACGTGCGCCGGTCAACACGTCGTCAGGATTGACGTTCACCCGTTCGGCCACCACACACCCCCTTTTGCCACGATTTTTGCCACGATGTCACCGATGACGATAAGGCTGCACAAACGCCTATGCGACGGCCATTACTCACTACCGGAGGATGGATGCTGCACTGCCGGCGGTCCGCCGTTACCGTGGTCCGATGGCTTGTATCGCAGCGTCAGGCCTCGGTACTTAGTGGCACCGTCGACGATTTCCGACATTCTGCGTTGGGATGACGTGTTCCGCGCCGGCAAGACCCGGTCGAGCGGTCCATCAGTCGATGAACCGCACCATCGACCTCGGTCCGAGGTATCGATGAAGCCGGTCCGCAGTTGGCTGGCCGCGTCGGTCGCCGTCGTTGTGGTGTCGGGCTGTCAGGGTGGCGCGCGCGAAGGTGCGTCGACCGCGCCGTCGCACCCCGCGGGTGGGTCGCCGGCTTCCCAAGTCCCGGTCCCAGCCGGCGTGCCCGCGCTACCGGCCGGTTCCGCGGTGGCATACCACGATGGCGCGGGGATCAAAGTGTTCTACGGCCGCTCGTCCCAAGCGAGTTTCGGGACGGCGGACTCCGGGGCCCCGTCGTTCACCGCCGACGGCAGGCATGTGTTCGCCAGTGCGGGTATGCCCGGTACACCGGAAAGCAGTCACGTCGTGGTCTTCGACATTGCAACCGGCGAGGTGCGCTCCGTCGCCTGCCCGGGCTCGGCGGCTATGGCCGCCGGCGGCAGCACGCTGGTGTGGTGGGAGGATCCCGATCGCCTGATGACCGTCGATTTGAACGAATCCGATCCGAAGCCGAAAACCCTTCGCACGGTGCAACTTCCGTCCGCGCCGCCCCGGCGTTCCGGCGGCACCTCTGTGCTCGGCGCCACCGCCGACACGGTGATCATCGGCGCGGTGCCGACGAAGATCCTCGCCACCGGAGGGCCCACCTACCTGTATGCGGTCGGTAGCAATGGTGCGGTCCGGCTTGTCGGACAGGCCGATTCGGACGGCCAGGTCACGCGGGTGTGGTTCAGCCCCGACGGAAAGCGCGTCGCTTATGTGGGCGCGAACCGCGTCAGTCCAAGTTCGCGATCTTCGGTCCCGGTACTGGTCGACGTGTCCACTTGGCAGACACAGGTCAGCGACATCCAGGAACCCACCGATCCCAATGTGGTGCCCGGGGTGGGTGGCCTGTGGTGGGACGCCGACGGGTCCCTCGCCGCCGTCTACAGCCCGACGAGACGGGACTCACCCGGCCCCCAAGCCTTGTTCGCCACCCCGCCCAACATCTGGAAGCTTGGCGACCACGCATGGAAGCAGATTGGTTTCGGCGGCGAGCGGTGGCTCTACCACCTGGCCCCCAACGCGGTTGTCGCCCTAGGGGATGCCGAACGCGGTGAGCTTTCTCTGGAGAGTCAGGGCCGCCGCGGCACGATTGCCCAAGGTGTAACTGCCGCGGCCGCGTTCCCGGCCGCCAGCGCGTAGCTGTGATGTATCAGGACGTCGGTGACGGTTGGTGTATCAGGACTTCGGTGACGGTTTCCCGGTTTGATGCCGGGTGGTCGGGTGTGTTCGGCGAGGACCTCTCGTCCAGGTCGGCCACGATGATGTGGTTGCCAACCACGCCGGCCTCGCGGAAGATACGTGCCAGCGACGCCGTGCAAGGGACCTGTTCTAGGCATCGCGTGCATCTTCTCGTGCACACTGATCGGCCCGTGGTCTAGGCCGGAGGACTCCAGCGCGGCACGCACTGCCACGGCCTGTTGCTTGACCTCGTCGGTCAACGTCGACGGACTGGACTTCGGTCGTCGGCTCCTGGGGCGGAACACCGCGGCCGGCCCTTAGGTCTTGGCGCGGTTACGCAACTCGTCGACGACTTGCGGGAGGTGCCGTGTTCGCTGCAGAACGTCGACACTTCCCCGCGGGGTTGCGTCGTCGGGCCGCGGTGAGATCGCACGGCGGACGAGAGGATCAATCGGTTCATTAATGGCCACCGCCTGAACCTTGGGGCAGAAGTGTCACCACCACGACCCCCCGTTCTGTCACCCCCGTTCTTGTCGCCCGGGCGTGGCATAATCGAATGTATGTTCGAGTCGAAGTCTGAACCGGAACCGGAGTCCCCGCCGCAACCGGAGCCGGGGTCGCGGGTGCCTGATCCTGAGGTGGTTGCGCGGTTCGATGCGATCGCTGCGAATCTGCGTGCGCGGTTCGCCCAGCGGCGCGCGTCGCCGCAGTCGCGGGAGTGGGTGGGCAGGATTTCGGCGATGGCGCGGGTGGCCAATCAGGCGGCGGGGGCGCAGTTGGTGGCGATCGGGGAGTTGTTCGCCTATCGGCTCTCGCAGGCCCCCGATACCCAGCAGTGGGCGCTGGACACGATGGATGCGGTGGCCGCCGAGGTCGGCGCGGAGTTGCGGATCAGCAAGGCCCGCGCGCTGAGCCGGGTGGAGGATGCCCGCGCGCTGCGTGAACGGCTGCCCCAGACCGGGGCGGTGTTGGTGGCCGGGGAGATCGATCTGGATGCGTTCCACACGATCGTGTTCCGCACCGACCTGATCGAGGACCCCGACATCCTGGCCCGGGTGGACGCGGTGATCGCCGCGAACGTGGCGCGCTGGCCCACGATGAGCCGCGCGCGGCTGGGCGGCAAGATCGACGCGGTGGTGGCGCGCCTGGATATCGATGCGGTGCGCCGGCGCACGGACCGCCACAATGATCGGCAGGTGTGGATCGGCGGGGAGATCGACGGCATCGCCCAGCTCACCGGCACCCTGTTCGCGCCCGACGCGCACGCCCTCGACGCCCGGCTGACCACACTGGCGGCCACCGTGTGCACCCATGATCCGCGCACCGCCGCCCAACGCCGCGCCGACGCCCTGGGCGCGCTGGCCGCCGGCGCGGACCGGCTGGGATGCCGCTGCGCACGCGGCGACTGCGCGGCCGGGGCCACGCCGCCGGCCGGCCCGGTCACCATCCACGTGATCGCCGAACAAGCCGCCCTGACCGGCGCCGGCGGGATCGCCTCGGAGATGAGCGCCGACGCGCTGATCACCCCCGAACTGCTGGCCCAGCTGGCCCAAACCGCCAAAATACTGCCGCTGATCCATCCCGGCGACGCACCCCCCGAACCCGGCTATGTGCCCTCCGCGGCGCTGGCCGCGTTCGTGCGCTTCCGCGACCTGACCTGTCGCTGGCCCGGCTGCGACGTCCCCGCCCGAGCCTGCGACCTCGACCACACCATCCCCCACGCCCGCGGCGGGCCCACCCACGCCGGCAACCTCAAATGCTATTGCCGCACCCATTACCTAACAACGAAAGGACATTTCTGTTGGTACGGTGGTGGGCATGACCGTCACCGCCGCCGACACGCTGAGGGCAGGTTGTTACCTGCGGATCTCCTCCGACCCCAACGACAAGCGCGAAGGAGTGAACCGCCAACGTCAGGACACCACCGCGCTGTGCGAGGTGAAAGGTTGGACGCCGGTCGACTTCTATGTCGACAACGACCGTTCCGCGTCCAAGGGCCAGCGCCGACCCGAGTGGGAACGGCTGCTGGCCGACCTTCGGGCCGGCAAGGTGGACGCGATCGCCGCATGGGATCAGGACCGCGGTTGGCGGATGATGAACGAACTGGAGGAACTGCGGCGGTTCTTCCGCTCCCTGGGGCGCGAGATCAAGCTAGCGACGACCGGGCAAGGCGAGATCGACCTGTATTCGCCGACCGGGGTGCTGACCGCGCAGATCAAGACGGCCGTGTCTGAGCATGAGATTGCGATGATGAGAGTCCGGCAGCGCCGCGCGGCCCGCCAGAAGGCGGAGAAGGGGTTGCCGAAGTGGAAGCGGGCGTTCGGGTACCTGCCCGACACCCGCCGCAAGGAGGACGACGACGGCACCCGGCAGATAGACCCGAAGGCCCAACAACTCGTCGAGGACGCCTATAAGGCGATCCTGGCGCGCAAGTCGCTGGGTGAGATCTGCAGGACGTGGAACGACGCCGGGGCGTTGACGCAGCGTTGGGTCAGGCCCAAAGGTATCGACGGCAAACCCCTACCAGGCGCCGAGCCTGAATTGCTACAGCGCCCGTGGACGCAACCGCAGGTGTCGAACTTCCTGCGCAAGCCCCGCAACGCCGGGTTGCGTGCCCACAACGGCGAGATCGTCGGCAAGGGCACCTGGCCCGCGTTGGTGGATGAACGCACCTGGAAAGCCGCACAGACTGTGCTCAACACACCGAGCCGCGCACCTGGACGTAAGACGGTTAACCGTCACCTGCTGACGGGCCTGCTGGGGTGCGGCAAGTGCGAGCACTACCTGTCGGGGATGCGGACCCCCGACAACACCCGCATCGTCTACTCCTGCAAGGCCTGCCGCGGGGTGTCCATCCGCGCCGAAGCCGTCGAACCGCTGGTGTACGGGCTCGTCATCGAACGGCTGGCACGTGAGGACGCCAAGGATCTGCTCAAGGCCGAGATTCACGACGAGACCGAAGCCGAAGCCATCCGCGCCGAACTCAGCGAGTTGTACACGGAACTCGAGAACATTGGCGTTGAACGCGGGCAGCGGCTGCTGACCGGGCAGCAGGCCAAGATCGCGACCGACCTGATCAACGCCGACATCGCCGAGCTAGAGCGCCGCGAACTGAGTGCCGAACGGCTCGCGGTGTTCGACGGCCTGGAAATCGGCACCCCCGACGTGGCGGTGGGCATAAAAGCGCTATCGCCGGACCGGTTCCGCGCGGTGGTCGACACGCTGATGACACTGACCGTTCAGCAGGTCGGCAAGGGCCACCGAGTCAACGGCGACCGCTTCGACCCCAACCGAGTCCAGGCCACGCCGAAACAGTGAGCCTCAGCAACACAAAACCCGAGGCGGGAAAGGATAGACATAGCCAATGACGAGCACGCCGTTCCCTTTGGTCCCCGACGACGGTGGCCGGGCCGCCGCTGGTTACGTTGGCGTTAGCGACAGGGATTGCGTGACTCGCGCTATCGCCACCGGCACTGGTCTGCCGTATAGCGAGGTCCACGCCATCGTCAACGAGGCCGCATGGCAACTCGGTCAGAAGGCTGACGATCCCGCGGAGGTCGGGGCACACGGGTTGGTCGCGCCCATGATTCTGTTGGGCGCTCGAGGCTGGAAACACTTTGACCTACACCCCAATGCTCGGCTCACGTTCGAAGACTTACGCGTGCCGCTGAGCAAGCATTCGGTGCTCATCGTAGAAGTCCAACTTGATCCGACCCTCGACCAGCGGGGAACGGCCTGGGAGACTTACCACCTCACAGCCTTGATCAACTGTGCGGTGCACGACATTCAAAGCATGGGCACCGCGGGCTTTGCACATACCCATCGGGTGAAGAACGTTTTCGGGCGCCCCGCGGGCGAGGCGCGACGCACTGTCGGGGCCCCGGAGTAGTTTGGCCTCGTGGTGAACTGCTGGGTACACGGCTGTGAAAGTGACGGATTCAAACTCCACTCCCTCACGAAACCTCAACCCCCATTTGGGTTGCCCTCCGAGGTCGTCGTGTGCGAACTTCATCGCAGCGAACTCGCAGGCGAGAACCCCGAATGGGCCATGATAAGGAGCTCAGACGGCAGGAGCCAAGACCTGTACATCGGCAGGTCCCTGCGGGAGCTAAAGCAATACCTAGTCACCGAACCCCCGGAAAAGGCCACGGTGTACGCCCTTGGGGGCACCCACCAATTCGGCGACGGCCCCTCAGGTATCCATATACCGCTCAGCGTCAGACAACGCGGGGAAGAACAGCCCGAGACTCTCACGCTGGTCTTCACACCCGAGATGCTGGTGGACTTCGCCGACAGGATTAGGCACTTCGCGGATAGACACCAAAGACTGGCAGCCTCCCCGGAAGGCGCGGAGTAGGTCGAGGCCACGCGTCTGGGCGCAATTTGGAAGCGGCGCGCCTAGCGGCTGCTCAATCGAGAATGCGCCATATCTTCGTCGGGCGGGTTTGACGTTCCAGGCCAGGCAGTCGCCATCATTGGTCGCCCCCGGAATCGTCTGCTAAGTCGATCGAGAAACGACGCTGGGCGACCATCAGCATTTGCCTAGCGGCCTCACGTGTTAGCACGCCTGTGGCCACGCACCGACCCAGCACAAAGAGGTCTTTTGTGTCAACCAGCACACCGTTGACAGTCCCGGCGAACACCTCGACATCCTCGGCTTGGCCTTCCATCAACTGCGGACGGGATTCGGGTGACCTGCTTAAGAACTGGTTCACTACGTACCAAGTCGCGTCGGGGAGTTCGCCGCTGTTCTGCACTTGGTAGATCCCCACGAAGCGACCAATCTTCTGGAAGTCGCTCGTCCTGCCCCCGCCGCCGTAACCCTTCACCTCTGCCAACGCCCGCCACGAAGTCTCGGGGTCGGTCACCCGGAGGTCTTCCAGCTTCGGACGTGGCCTACCACCACTCTCGCGATCCTCCGCGGTCCGTTTTTTGTCTACGTCCTCTACGTCGAGGCCCAGCCCATCGAGCATCGAATGGACGGCATCGACAAGTTCGTCGCCTTGGCCGGTTAGGAGGATCCGCTCCTTCTTGTCATGGACCGCCTGAGCCTCAGAGAGGGCCGACTCAGCGGCAGCCACCTTTCCGCGCAACTCGATTTCCTGCCGCTCTAATTCAACTCGAGCCTCGTCGACAGCAACCTGCAGTTGCAGCTCTTCGCGTGTCATCCATTCTTTCGACCGCGCCCAGTCAGGTGGTCCTGGAAAGCGTTCCGGGTCGTCGTGATGCCAGGCATCAAGGGCAGCGCTTATCCAGGCCGCAAAGTCGAAGGTTTCGGCGTCGAGCTCATCAACTGGTAGCCACCACACTTCCGCGATCTCCGGGTGTCTGTAGATAGCAGCGAGTGGCTTGTTGTCGGACGTTGCCAAGAGTGGGATCACGGTGGTCTGATTCGGAGTTTGCCTGTCCCAAGTCTGGTGAAATACGGTGCGACGGCTTTCCCGCCCCACAAATAGCGGTACCAAAGTTTTCTCAACCAGGGCACGCAAGTTGGGAGGACATCCGACCGGGATATGCAGTTCGTCGCCAAACGACTCCAACAGCCTGGGCCCCGGTGTTGCGCCAGCCATCTTCGCAACCCATACGCTGACTGGATCACCGCCGAACTGAAGCACTCGGAGGTGTGCCTGTTCTCCGCCGCCGATTAGTGTCCGTTGCGCGCGGCAGTCAAGGGCTTGCTGCCATACGATGACGAGATCGCGCTCGTGCACCGGCTGCTTGTCAATCACCACCGGACTGTGGGAGCCCACCAAACTGTCCACCGCGCGCCACAGGGGACTATCTTCGGCGCAATTCGCGGTGATTGTCCTCGGACGCTCGTGCACGTTGTAGACCGCCACTCCACAGGATGTTATAGGCGCCTGAAGCCGCAAACAACCGCCCAGATGGCTGGACTGATTTCGCGAAGCCGATAACCCCGTACACAGGGAACCGGCCCTGCAGTGCGGGGGTGGGAGAAGTTCAAGACTTTGCCGTGCATGCCAGCAAATTAGTTAGCGTAACGAGCTGACAGACTGAGATGGATCACGAAAAGTGTTGTCTACCAGCGTATTTGGATGTCGATTCCGTCCGCGATCAGGCCAGTTGACTGGCATTTTTCCTTGCCAAATGTGTTTGCTGGCGGGTAGAATCGAGGTAGTTCGGCCACCCGGTCGGGCACGTTGATTGGAGATTGTCATGGTTGCTAGTACTCGCGCGTCGTCCAAGCGCGCCTCGACTGTCTCGCCGGGTCAGTTGCCGCTGACGCCTGCCTCGCCGGAGGTCGAAGCGTGGGAACAGATCGCCGCTGGCGAGAGCACCGAACCGGCGTCTGTACAGGTCAGCTCGCCGAAGATGAGCGCGGAGCAGCGGCAGGCGATGCAGGCTGACGCCAACGTGCGCAGGGCGGCGGGCAGGGTCGACACGGCGCTGAGTGACCTGCAGGCGGAGTTGTCGCTGGCCAAGGCGGGCCAAATCTGGCGGTTGCTGCCGGAGCCGTTCGAAACGTGGGAAAGCTACGTTTCCGACGTCGCCGAGAAGCACCTGCAGTTTGCCATGCACTCGACGATGCGGGTTCCGCTGGTCAAATTCCTGACCCTGCAAGGCCTGTCGACCCGCAAAATCGCGCTGCTGGCCAAGTCGTCTCCGACGCAGGTCCGCCGTGACCAGCAGGCGCAGACCGCCGCTGCCAAGGCGGACGGCAGCTACGTCAAGCCTGCCCCGAAACTGCCGACCGCCGAGGCGGTCAAGCGGATGCTGACCAAGGTGTCCGACAACGCGGGTTCATTCGGCATCGACGACCTTCGGGTACTGCGGCGGGTGCTGAAGGACGCCAGCGAGGCAGTCTCGGACGCCATCGACGCCGCGCTTGACGGGTCCATCGCCCGGCATCCGGCCGGGTCCGCCGTCGTCGCCGGGTCCGCCGCCGTCGCATGAAGAGCAGGACACGACCGGCCAAGGTCTAGTTGGCCGGTCGCGTCGCTACCGAGGATACCGAGAGGAGTTGACATGACCATCGCACTGGCAACCGCGCTAATCGGCCTGATGCTGGCTATCGCGTCGGTCGGCTACGGC
>NZ_JCALCE010000054.1:0-30928 GCF_059812195.1 Mycobacterium sp. NGS68
AAATGGGGGCCTTTTGCGTCTGCTCGGCGTAAGAAGCGCTAAAGGGTCGCCAGGATCTCCCGGGCGAGGGCGGCCGTCTCGGACGGCGTCTTGCCCACTTTGACGCCGGCGGCTTCGAGGGCCTCCTTCTTGGCGGCCGCGGTGCCCGACGAACCCGACACGATGGCGCCCGCGTGGCCCATCGTTTTGCCCTCCGGCGCGGTGAACCCCGCGACGTAGCCGACGACCGGCTTGGACACGTTGGCCTTGATGAAGTCCGCGGCCCGCTCCTCGGCGTCGCCGCCGATCTCGCCGATCATCACGATCAGCTTGGTGTCCGGGTCCTTCTCGAACGCCTCGATCGCATCGATGTGCGTGGTGCCGATCACCGGGTCGCCGCCGATGCCGATCGACGTGGTGAACCCGAAATCGCGCAGCTCGTACATCATTTGATAGGTCAGCGTGCCGGACTTGGACACCAGCCCGACGGGCCCCGGGCCGGTGATGTTGGCCGGCGTGATGCCGACCAGCGCCTGGCCGGGGCTGATGATGCCCGGGCAGTTGGGGCCGATGATCCGGGTCTTGGGCCCGTTCGCCCCGCCTTTCTCTAGGTTGTAGGCCCAGAAGTAGGCGCTGTCCTGCACCGGAATGCCCTCGGTGATGACGACCAGCAACGGGATCTCGGCGTCGATCGCCTCGATAACCGCATCCTTGGAGAACTTCGGCGGCACGAAGGCGATCGAGACGTCGGCGCCGGTCTCCTTCATCGCCTCGGCGACGCTGCCGAACACCGGCAGCTTGATGACGCGGCCGCCCTTGTCCTCGTGGGTGACGGTGGTGCCGGCCTTGCGGGCGTTGACACCGCCGACGATCTGCGTGCCCGCCTTCAGCATCCGGGCGGTGTGCACGGTGGCCTCACTGCCGGTGATGCCCTGCACGATGACCTTGTTGTCCTTGGTCAGGAAGATAGCCATTTTGCTGCCAGTCCTTTCTTAGGCGCTCGCCAGCTCGGCGGCCTTGTCGGCAGCCTCGTCCATCGTCGGTACCAGCGTCACCAGCGGATGGTTGGCCTCGGCCAGGATGCGGCGGCCCTCCTCGACGTTGTTGCCGTCGAGCCGCACCACCAGTGGCTTGTTCGCCTCGTCGCCAAGGATCTCCAGCGCCTTGACGATCCCGGTGGCCACCGCGTCACACGAGGTGATACCGCCGAAGACGTTCACGAACACGCTCTTGACCTGCGGGTCGCCCAGGATCACGTCGAGCCCGGCGGCCATCACCTCCGCGGAGGCGCCACCGCCGATGTCGAGGAAGTTGGCCGGCTTGACGCCGCCGTGGGCCTCACCGGCGTAGGCGACGACGTCCAGCGTCGACATCACCAGGCCCGCGCCGTTGCCGATGATGCCCACCGAGCCGTCGAGCTTGACGTAGTTGAGGTCGTGCTCCTTGGCCTTGAGCTCCAGCGGATCCGTCGCCTCGCGGTCCTCGAACTCGGCGTGCTCGGGATGCCGGAAGTCGGCGTTGCCGTCCAGCGTGACCTTGCCGTCCAGCGCCAGGATCTGGTCGTCAGGGGTGCGCACCAGCGGGTTGACCTCGACCAGCGTCGCGTCCTCCGCGACGAACAGCTCCCACAGCTTCGAGATGGTGACCGCCGCGGCGTCGAGCACCTCGGCCGGCAGGTGGCCCTGCTCGGCGATCGAGCGGGCGGTCGCCAGGTCGACGCCCTTGACGGCGCTCACCGGGACCTTGGCCAGCCGGTCCGGCTTGGTGGCGGCCACCTCTTCGATCTCCATGCCGCCCTCCACCGAGCACATCGCGAGGTAGGTGCGGTTGGCGCGGTCGAGCAGGAAGGAGATGTAGTACTCCTCGGCGATGTCGCTGGCCTCGGCGACCAGCAACTTCTTGACGACGTGGCCCTTGATGTCCAGGCCCAGGATGTTCTTCGCGTGCTCGTAGGCGTCCTCGGGGGTGGCGGCGTACTTCACGCCCCCCGCCTTGCCGCGGCCACCGATCTTGACCTGGGCTTTGACCATCACTGGACGACCGATCTCCTCGGCGATGGCCTTGGCGCCCTCGGGGGTGTCCGTCACCCGTCCGGGCGTGCTGGGAACGTTGTGCTTGGCGAACAGTTCTTTCGCTTGATACTCGAAAAGATCCATTGGGCTCACTGCCTCTTTGCTTGGCCTACACGGATGCGGCGCCGAACACGGCGACGCGCACGGTGGAACTGTATCCACCCGCCCAATCGCGTTTGCCCCCGGGCGTCCCACCGTATTTACTGTTGTGACACAGCTCACCTGGCACTCGCAGATTTCAAACGTGATCCAGATCACAATCCCCGGCTGATCCCGACCGCGGGTTGCCAGCGCCGTACGTCAGCGGATACCGTCTCAGGGTCCAGATAACGTTCAGGTCACGATCCGAGGACATTTCAGGTTGCCCCAGCACCGATTCGCTCGTTCCCGCGTTGCTGCCGCAGCAGGACGCACCGCCCGCGACGGCTGGTTGCCCCTCAATCAGAACGAAGTCACCGAGATCATTCCGCTCGACGGCTTCGATTTCGACGACCTTGAGGATCTCCACGACCTCTACGACTCCGAGTTCAGCGACCTGGAATTGGACGCGGACTTCGCCGTCGACAACGAAGCCCGGGTGCTGCGGGCACCCGAGCTCGACGATCTGCACGACGTCGACAACCTGACTCCCGAGTGGCTGAACGCCGCCCAGACCACCGTGCTGGCCCGCGTGTCGGTGGACACCGACGCCGAGCCACGCCACTACCGCACGCCCGCTCCGGACGTGCGAGTACCCAAGCGCGGCGGACAGCACCGCAAGGAGCCGACGAGCGCGGCCAAGGGCCGTCTGCTGATCTCGGCGATGGCCGCCGGCGCGGCCGCCGCGGCCGGCCACGTGGCCCTCAGCCACGGCGACACCGCCAAGACCGAGACCGTGCTGACCGCCAACGCGTCGTCGCTGGTCGGCGGGTCGGGCAACAACGCGCCCCGCGGCGTGCAGGTGGTTGCGGCGCGGCCGGCGGCGAACGCCGCGACGCACAACGAGGAACTCGCCAAGGGCATGGCGTTCGCCCAGGAGCGCGCGCAGCGTGAGGCTCGCCTGCAGCAGCCGCTCTACGTGATGCCGACGAAGGGCATTTTCACCTCGAACTTCGGGTACCGATGGGGTGTGCTGCACGCGGGGATCGACCTGGCCAACTCGATCGGGACACCGATTTACGCGGTATCCGACGGGGTCGTGATCGATGCCGGGCCCACCGCGGGTTACGGCATGTGGGTCAAGCTGCGTCACGCCGACGGCACCGTCACGCTCTATGGTCACGTCAACACCACGCTGGTCAGCGTCGGCGAGCGGGTGATGGCGGGCGACCAGATCGCCACCATGGGCAATCGGGGCTTCTCCACCGGCCCGCACCTGCACTTCGAGGTGCTGCTGGGCGGCAGCGAGCGCGTCGACCCCGTGCCGTGGTTGGCCAAGCGCGGACTGAACGTCGGCAACTACAGCGGTTGAGCCGTTGACCGCGCCCAACGACCCACCTCCTGGCGCACCACCGACCGGCCCCACCCCGTCTCCCGAGTCACGGGGCCGGATCATTCGGCGCGCACCGACCGGCCCGATGCCGGTGATCCCCGAGGCCCCTACCACCCACATTCCGCCGCCGCGCCTGCCGCCGCCGCGGGTCGACGAGCCGAGCGCCGGCACCGCCGTCGCCGCCTGCGCGGTCAGCTTCGTCAGCGGATGGGCCACGTCGGTGGTGGCCACCGACCTCATCGCCGGGTGGTGGCGGACCGACCGGCTGTTCTGCATCGCGGTGGGGTTTCTGGCGCTGGTGTTCGCGCTGGCAACCGTCTCCGGGGTGATCGAGCTGCTGCTGCATCGGCCCCTCGGGCGCTGGTTGATCGTGCTGGGCGCGCTGGTGGCGTTGCTGACCTACGGCGGCGTGTTCATCGCGGGCGCGCGGGTGGCGTGGGTGGTGCATACCCTGCCGGTGCTGCCGCTGGCCAGCATTGTGTTGGCGCTGCATCCCCGGACCAAGCGCTGGCTGCTGGGGTAGGTCTCGGCGGGCGCTCGTCCAACGTCCGGCCAGCTTCACGCTCGACGCCGAATGCGCGGCTGCCTGCACACTGGACGCCGGGAGGCGCGGGACGCCTAGGCGCTACAGCTTGGCGACGGGCGCATGGTTGTGCATCAGCTTCACCCGCCCGGAGCTGCCGAAGTCGATCAGCGACATCGCCGATTCGCCGACGCCGGAAACCTCCTCGACGCGGCCCAGGCCGTACTTGTCGTGGGTCACCCGATCGCCCGGCTCCAACACCAGCAGCGGCCGCTTGCCGGCCCCGGGCCGCGTCGGCGACGGGCGCGCTGCCCCGCCGAACCGCCCGGCGCCGCTGACCGGCGCGCTGTACGAGGGCTTCGGCGCCGTACGCCGCCAGTCGAGGAGATGCTGCGGAATCTCGCGCAGGAAGCGGGATTCCGGGTTGAGCATCGGCTGACCCCACGACGACCGGACGATGGCGCGGGTCAGATACAGCCGCTGGCGCGCCCTGGTGATGCCGACGTAGGCCAGCCGCCGCTCCTCGGACAGCTCGGCCGGGTCGTCCAGCGCGCGCATGTGGGGGAACATGCCGTCCTCCCAGCCGGTGACGAACACGATTGGGAACTCCAGCCCCTTCGCCGTGTGCAGGGTCATCAGCGTGACCACACCGGTGCCGTGCTCGGGGATCTCGTCGGTGTCGGAGACCAGCGACACCCGCTCCAGAAACGCCGCCAGAGCGCCCGTGTCCGGCACGTCCTCGTCGGCCACGTCCTCGTCTTCCAGCGCGGCCGCGTTCGCTTGATCGATGCTGAATTCGTGTGCGACGCTGACCAATTCGTTGAGGTTGTCCAGCCGGGCCAGCTCCTGCGGATCGGTCGAGGACTCCAGTTCCCGACGATAGCCGGTGCGGTCGAGCACCGACTCCACCAAGTCGCCGAGGTCGTCATCGAGGCGCCCGCGCAGCTCGTCGAGCAGCTCGACGAAACCGGCGATCGCCTTCTCCGCGCGGGTGTTGAGCATCGGCACCTTGCCGGCCGCCGCGGCGACCAGTGCGTCGGCAAACGACGCGCCGGTGTTCTCGGCGTACACGGCGACGCACGCCTCGGCGCGGTCACCGATGCCGCGGCGCGGCGTGTTCAGGATGCGCCGCAGGCTCACCGCGTCGCCGGGGTTGTCCAGCACCCGCAGGTAGGCGACGATGTCGCGGATCTCCTTGCGCTCGTAGAAGCGCACTCCCCCGACGACCTTGTACGGAATCCCGGCGCGGATGAACACCTCTTCCAGCGACCGCGACGAGTTGTTGGTCCGGTAGAACACGGCGACGTCGTTGTAGGTGATGTCGCCGCGCTCGGCCAACGCGTCGATCTCCTGGGCGACGAACCTGGCCTCGTCGTGCTCGTTGTCGGCGACGTAGCCGACGATCAGCTCCCCGTCACCGGCGTCGGTCCACAGCCGCTTCTCGCGCCGCCCGGCGTTGCGCGAGATCACCGAGTTGGCCGCCGACAGGATGTTCTGCGTGGAGCGGTAATTCTGTTCCAGCAGAATGGTCGTGGCGTCGGGATAGTCGCGCTCGAAGTCCACGATGTTGCGGATGGTGGCGCCGCGGAACGCGTAGATCGACTGGTCGGCGTCGCCGACGACGCACAGCTCGGCCGGCGGAACGTCGTCGTCAGTGCCGTGCCCGACCAACTCCCGCACCAGCACGTATTGCGCATGGTTGGTGTCCTGGTACTCGTCGACCAGCACGTGCCGGAACCGCCGCCGGTAGTACTGGGCGATCTCCGGGAAGGCCTGCAGCACCGCGACCGTCTCGCCGATCAGGTCGTCGAAGTCCAGCGCGTTCGCCGCCCGCAGCCGCCGCTGGTATTCGCCGAACACGGACGCGACGGTGCGGGCCAGGTCGTCGGACTCGTCGGTCAGGTTCGACACCGCCTGGTGGGGGTCGATCAGCTCGTTCTTCAGGTTGGAGATCGCGTTGGACAGCAGCCGCGGCGAATACCGCTTGATGTCCAGGCCCATGTCGCGGCCGATCATCTGCAGCAGCCGCCGCGAATCGTCGGCGTCGTAGATCGAGAAGTTGGAGTTCAGGCCCTCGATCAGCGAGGCCTGGTTGCGCAGGATCCGCACGCACGACGAGTGAAACGTCGACACCCACATGTACCGGGCCCGCGGGCCGACCAGGCGCACCACACGCTCGCGCATCTCCGCGGCGGCCTTGTTGGTGAACGTGATGGCCAGGATCTGCCCGACGCCGACGCCGCGCGCGGCTATCAGGTAGGCGATGCGCCGCGTCAGCACCGCGGTCTTGCCCGACCCGGCGCCGGCGACGATCAGCAGCGGCGAACCCTCATGCACCACCGCCTGGCGCTGCTGCGGGTTGAGGCCCTCGAGCAGCCGGTCCGCGTCAGCTGGAGTTTGACGCTCCGCGTCGGGCCGGAAACTGGCATCCGTTGTGTGCACACTCATGTCCGTCCAAACTTACCGCCGCCCGGCGACAAGGGCTGGTCGGGCCAGCCTCACCCGGTTCAGCGACGGAACACACCTGATACGTGGTCGGCCGCCTGGAACCACCCGGAGCTGAAGCTACCGGTGTTTCCAAAGCCCGAGCTCAGCGCGCCCACATCGCCGTTGCCGTTCCCGAAGCCGGCGTTTCCGCCGCCGGTGTTGAAGAAGCCGGTGTTCTCGTCGGCGTAGTCGCCGCCGGCATTGCCGACGCCGGTGTTGTCCATGCCCCGGTTCCAGATGCCGGTGTCGAAGCTGCCCGTGTTGGCGAAGCCCTCGTTGTTGTGGCCCACGTTGGAGAAGCCCGAATTGTCGTTGCCTACGTTCGCGCGGCCGGAATTACCGATGCCGTTGTTGAGGAATCCGGAATTTCCGCTGCCCGTGTTTCCCACGCCGGAGTTCTGCTCCGTGGTGCTACCCGAGCTGCCAAATCCGGTGTTGATGCTGCCGGAGTTCCACCAGCCGGTGTTCTGGTCGCCGTAATTGCCGAACCCGGTGTTCACGAAGCCCGAATTCGACCACCCCGTGTTCGCGCTACCCGAGTTGAACGAGCCGGTGTTTCCGCCATGCGCGTGCTCACCGCCGGAGTTGAAATAGCCCGTGTTGGCAACGCCCGAGTTGAAGCTACCCAGGTTCCCGTCACCCGAGTTGAAGCTGCCCGTGTTGAACCCGTCCCCGTTACCGACGCCCACATTCCAGTTACCCCCATTCCCCAGGCCCGTGTTGACGTGGCCTGAATTCCAGAGGCCCGTGTTGGTGTAGCCGGAGTTCCAGGAACCGGTGTTGGTATGGCCCGAATTCGCGAAGCCGGTGTTGCCGGCGCCCGAGTTGAAGAGGCCGACGTTTCCGTCGCCCGAGTTGAAGAAACCGATGTTGTTGTTACCCGAGTTGAACAAGCCGACGTTTCCCGTGCCCCCGTTGAGACCGCTCAGGTTGATCCCCACCTGGTTGCTGCCTTGCAGACCGATCCCGAAATCATTGCTGCCGTTATTTCCGAAACCAACGTTGTTGTCGCCGCGGTTTCCGAAACCGATGTTGCCGTCGCCGAGATTGCCCATTCCGACGTTGTCGTCGCCCAGGTTCCCGCCGCCGACATTGCTGCTGCCGTGGTTCCCGCCGCCCACATTGGAGCTGCCGATATTGCCGCTGCCAAAGTTCTGGTTGCCGATATTGCCGCTGCCGGCGTTCATGCTGCCGTTGTTGCCGTTCCCGACGTTCTCGCTGCCCACGACGCTGTGCGTCGAGTTTCCGTTTCCGCTGCCCAGGTTGAAGCTGCCGAAGTTGCCACTGCCCAGGTTGCCGTTGCCGGTGTTGCCACTGCCCAGGTTGACGTTGCCGGTGTTGCCACCGCCCAGGTTGCCGTTGCCGGTGTTGCCGCTGCCCGCGTTGGCGTTGCCGGAGTTGCCGCTACCCAGGTTGGCGCTGCCGAAGTTGCCACCGCCCAGGTTCGTGTTGCCGACGTTGCCGCTGCCCACGTTGTAGCCGCCGGTGTTGCCGATGCCGAGGTTGGCCGCGCCCGGGGCGCCTATCGTCGTGCCGATATCGAGACCCACCCGACTGCCCACCTGCTGCAGCCATTGCCGCCAAGGAACCAGCTGCGCCGCGGCTGTCGACGCATCAGCGTGATAACCGACCATCGCGGACACATCCTGGGCCCAGATCCGCTCGTAGTCGGCCTCCGCGGCGGCGATCGCTGGGGCGTTGAGCCCCAACCAGTTCGACCGCACCAACGACGCCAGCTGCGAACGGTTGGCCGCCACCAGCAGCGGATGCACGGTTACGACCCGCGCCGACTCAAACGCAGCGGCCACCGCACGAGCCTGGCCGGCGGCCCCCGAAGCCTCGGCCGCCGCGGCGCCCAGCCATCCGGCGTAGGGCGCGGCCACCGCAGCCATCGCCGCCGACGCCGCACCCTGCCATGCGCCACCGACCAGCCCCGACGTCACCGAGTTGAATGCGGCCGCCGCCGAACCCAACTCGCCCGCGAGTTCGTCCCAAGCCGTCGCCGCCGCCAGCATCGGGCCCGAACCCGCACCGGTGAACATCCGCCACGACGTGATTTCGGGTGGCAACACCAAAAAACTCATCGACTCGGTCCTTCCCCGGACAACCTGTCTCGGAGTGCTCGACTGCCCCCGGCACCGCTGAGCTTATGGCCGTGGCGGACAACTCATTCAGGCTTTTGGCCAACTTCTCACCCGAGCCGGCAATGTTGATTCCGGTCGATTCCGGTCGATTCCGGTCGATTCCGGTCGATTCCGGCCGATTCCGGCCGCCGTCGGATGCCACCCAACCGCCGGCCATTTTTGCGCCCGCGCGGCCCTTAGTGGCACACTCTGGTTGTGCTCCACGTGCAGCCCCGATTTTTTTATGGGTACCCCCCTGCGGTGCCCGTGGTCTAGCTGCTTTCGCACAGCCCCGTGGTCCGCTTCCGGATTCGGGGCTTGTTTTCTGTGTGAGGCCTGACACCGGATGAGACCAGAACCCCCACAACACGAGAACGCGGAGTTAGCCGAGATGAATGCCGTACAGGCCCAAGAGACCGACATCGAAGAGCTGCGCTCGGAGATCGACCGGCTCGATGCCCAGATCCTCGCCGCGGTGAAGCGGCGAGCCGAAGTGTCGCAGGCGATCGGCAAGGTGCGGATGGCGTCGGGCGGCACCCGCCTGGTGCACAGCCGCGAGATGAAGGTGATCGAGCGCTACAGCGAACTCGGTCCCGAGGGTAAGGACCTCGCGATGCTGCTATTGCGATTGGGTCGCGGCCGGCTCGGTCACTAAAGGATTACTTCTGCAGCCGGACTCTGCCGCTGTCGGCGTTGCTGCGGTAAATTTCCGCCGGAATGATTACGGCAGATCCAGCTGCGATTTCGCATGTGCGCCGGCTGATGTTGACATCAGCGGCAGCGGTGCTCGTTCTGCTCGGCGGAGCGTCCGCACGGCCGCCGACCTCGTCGGCGTGGTCGCGGCAGACCGCGACGATCGAATACCTGATGGTGCCGTCGCCGTCGATGAACCGTCAGGTCAAAGTGGAGTTCCAAGACGGCGGACCGCACGCCGTGTATTTGCTCGACGGCATGCTCGCCCGCGACGATTTCAACGGCTGGGACATTCATACCGCCGCATTCGAGTGGTTCGCCGAATCCGGCTTGTCACTCGTCATGCCGACGGGCGGAATGGCGAGTTTCTACTCCGACTGGTATCGGCCGGCCGTCGGCAACGGCGGTACGTGGACGTACAAGTGGGACACCTTCCTGACCCAGGAGTTGCCGGGATGGCTGGCCGCCAACAAGGGGATCACCCCCAGCGGCAATGCGGTGGTCGGCGCGTCGATGGCCGGGTCGGCGTCGTTGGTCCTGGCCGCCAAGCATCCGTCGAACTTCGTCTACGCGGCGTCGATGTCGGGTTTCCTGAATCTGTCCGCCGGGCAATGGCCTTCGCTGGTCAGTGCGGCGCAGCTGGGTGCCGGCGGTTTCCGCTCCGAAGCGATGTGGGGCCGGCCCGGCGATCCGGCGTGGGCCGCCAACGATCCGACGGTCAACGTGGCGCAGCTGGTGGCCAACAACACGCGCATCTGGGTTTACATGGGCAACGGCGGTCAGTCGCGGGATCTCGGCGGGGACACGAAGCTGGACGCCAGCCTGCTGGAAAGCGCGACGCGGATCAGCAACAAGGTCTTTCAGAAGCGCTACCTGGCCGCCGGCGGCACCAACGCCGTCTTCAACTTCCCCGACAACGGCACCCACACCTGGTCGTATTGGGGCACGCAACTGCAAGCCATGAAGCCGGACCTGCAGCGGGTTCTGGGCGCTGGTTAGCGGGCCGCACTAGGGTCGAAACCATGACCCAGACCTCGGTGCCGCCCATCTCCGACATCACCGCCACCCCGGCGTGGGACGCCCTGCGCAGTCATCACGAACAGATCGGGCAGACCCACCTGCGCCAGTTCTTCGCCGACGACCCCGCCCGCGGCCGCGAACTCACCCTGACGGTCGGGGACCTCTACATCGACTACAGCAAACACCGCGTCACCCGCGAGACCCTGCGACTGCTGGTCGACCTGGCCCGTGCGGCCCACTTGGAGGAGCGCCGCGACGCGATGTTCGCCGGTGCCCACATCAACACCTCCGAGGACCGTGCGGTGCTGCACACCGCGCTGCGGTTGCCCCGCCGCGCGGAGCTGACCGTCGACGGCCAGAACGTCGTCGCCGACGTGCACGATGTGCTGGACGCGATGGGCGACTTCACCGACCGGCTGCGCAACGGCGACTGGACCGGGGCCACCGGCGAGCGCATCAAGACCGTCGTCAACATCGGCATCGGCGGTTCGGATCTGGGGCCGGTGATGGTGTACCAGGCGCTGCGCCACTACGCCGACGCGGGGATCTCGGCGCGGTTCGTCTCCAACGTCGACCCTGCCGATCTGATCGCCACCCTGGCCGACTTGGAGCCCGCCACAACGCTTTTCATCGTCGCGTCCAAGACCTTCTCGACGCTGGAGACGCTGACCAACGCGACGGCCGCGCGGCGCTGGCTGACCTCGGAGTTGGGCGACTCCGCCGTGTCCAAGCATTTCGTCGCGGTGTCGACGAACAAGCGCCTGGTCGACGATTTCGGCATCAACACCGACAACATGTTCGGCTTCTGGGACTGGGTCGGCGGGCGCTACTCGGTGGACTCGGCGATCGGGCTGTCGGTGATGGCCGTCATCGGCCGCGAGGCCTTCGCCGACTTCCTGGCCGGCTTCCACATCGTCGACGAGCATTTCCGCACCGCCCCGCTGGAGTCGAATGCGCCTGCGCTGCTTGGCCTTATCGGCCTGTGGTATTCAGACTTCTTCGACGCGCAGTCGCGCGCGGTGCTGCCGTACTCGAACGACCTGGCCCGGTTCGCGGCCTATCTGCAGCAGCTGACGATGGAATCCAACGGCAAATCGACGCGGGCTGACGGCACGCCGGTGAGCACCGAGACCGGCGAAATCTTCTGGGGCGAGCCGGGAACCAACGGCCAGCACGCGTTCTACCAGCTGCTGCATCAGGGCACCCGACTGGTTCCGGCCGACTTCATCGGCTTTTCGCAGCCCCTTGACGACCTGCCGACCGTCGAGGGCACCGGCAGCATGCACGACCTGCTGATGAGCAACTTCTTCGCCCAGACGCAGGTGCTGGCGTTCGGCAAGACGGCCGAGGAGATCGCCGCCGAGGGCACGCCCGCCGACGTGGTGCCGCACAAGGTGATGCCCGGGAACCGGCCGACGACCTCGATCCTGGCAAACCGTTTGACGCCGTCGGTGCTGGGGCAGTTGATCGCGCTCTACGAGCATCAGGTGTTCACCGAGGGCGTGGTCTGGGGCATCGACTCCTTCGACCAGTGGGGCGTGGAGCTGGGCAAGACGCAGGCCAAGGCGCTGCTGCCGGTGATCACCGGTGACGCGTCGCCGGCCAAGCAGTCGGACAGCTCGACCGACGAGCTGGTCCGCCGGTACCGCGGTGAACGAGGACGCGCGATCTAGGAGTGGGGTTGCCGCGGCGCGCCGCGAGACCGGGCTGTCATTCTGTCCTCGGCCGGCGAGCATGTGCCGGTTTGCCCGCCTTCGCGCGACAGGCTGTCGCTGAAAGGCGGGCAAAACTCCAGATGCCGACTTTCTTGTGGCACCTGGGACTCGCGGATCCGACGCGGCGGCCCGGGCCATTTGAGCGGACCCGCGGGCAAGCGGCGGCAAACGTGAGCGCCCTACGCCCGCTGGACCGTGCCGTCGAGCGTGTGGTTGCCGGTCACCACCGCACGGGCAGTTCGGCCAGCCCGCCGAACAACATCTGTTCGCGCAGCGCCAACTCCTCCACCCCGACGGCCAACCGCATCGTCGGAAACCGAGAGGCGAGTTGGGACAGCACCGCACGCAATTGCATGCGGGCCAGTGGCGCACCGATGCAGTACCGGCCGCCGTGGCCGAACGTGAGATGACCCGATGCGCGGCGGGTGATGTCGACTTGGTCGGGGTCGGCGAACACCGCCGGGTCGTGGTTGGCCGCGCCGATGCTCATCAGCACCAGATCCCCGGCCCTGATCATGGCCCCGGCGACTTCGAAGTCGGTGCGCGCGTACCGCGGGAACAGGTCGGTGCTGCTGCCCGCGCGGAGGGTCTCCTCGACCGCATTCGCGGCCAACGCCGGGTCGCGGGCCAGCGCGCGCCACTGCTGAGGGTTGGCCAACAACAGCAACACGCCGAATCCGATGTGGGGCACCGGCGCTCCGTGCCCGGCCCACAACAGGCCGGTCGCCAGGCGGGCGGCCTCGTCGTCGGAGACCCCCTCGGTCGCACACAACCGGGACACCACGTCGTCGCCGGGCGCGCGCCGCTTGAGGCGCACCAGCCGCAGGCTGTACGCGTGCAGCTGATCGAGGGCCTGTGCCGAAGCCGTGCCGGAGGCGTCGATGATCCACGCGCAAAACCCCTCGATGTCCTCGCGCGGCACGCCGAGCAGCTCGCATATCACCAACGCCGGCAGCGGCACAGCCACGGCGGCGCGCAGATCCGCCGGCGGCCCCTTCGCCGCAAGGTCGTCGAGCAGCCGAGCAGTCAGGGCATCGACGCGAAACTGCAATGAACGCAGGCGCTTTGGCGTGAAGTTCGGCTGCAGCAGGCTGCGCTTACGGGCGTGGTCGGCGCGCTCGGTGTCGAAGTTCGTCGTCGGTCCGCCCGAACCCGCCGACTCATACATCCGGGCCGCGGCGTCCGGATCGGGGTGGGCCACGCCGAGGCGGTCGTCGTCATAGAGCCGCAGCACCTCCGCATGACCGGTGACCAGCCACGCCGGATCGCCCGCCGGCGTGCGAACGCGGTGCACCACGCCGGTGCCCTGCAGCTCGCGCAGCGCGGGCGCGAACTGCAACGGATGCGCCCGCGCGAAGGGTAGCCGCGGCGGGGCGGAGGCAGCGGCCGGCCCGCCCGCCAAGTCGGACGTCAGCGCCAGCCGAACAGGTTCCGTTCCATGCCGTCGGCGTGCACGTTGCCGCCACCTTCCACCAACTCCACGACGTCGCCGAGCCGGACGATGGCGGGCGCCGCGGCGTCCTGGGTGTCCTGGTCGGCCGGTGCCGCGCTCGAACGGTTTCTGCGGAAGATCGCCATCTGACGACCCCTTCCATATACAAGCGAACTTCATCGGATAGCCACTAAGACTACGTCGAAATGCCACAGATTACCGCTGCCTGATCAGAGCTGATTTTCCCGCTGCCGCAGCCAGATTTCCAGGCTGACGGCCGCGTCGAACGCCGCCGACGACGGCATGACGCCGAACTGTGCGGCCTGCACCGCGGAGCGCCAGGCGGCCAGTTCGACGTAGCCGCGTTGCGCGATCAGCGGTCGGTCGGTCAACAGCCGGTAGACGTCGCGGTTGGCCCGCAGCCCGTGGTAGATGGCTTGCGCGGGACCGGTTTTGGTGCGCCGGGCACGGATCTGCTCTGGCAGGATCCCGGCCAGAGCGCGCCGTTGCAGCAACCGGTCCTGCCCCGCAATGGCCTGCTGCTCAGGCGGCAACGAGTACATGAACTCCACCAACGGCCGATACAGCAGCGGATAGCGCCACCGGGCCGCCGTGGTGTTCTGCCCCCAGGATTGGCCGGCGCTGGCGGCCATCCGCCAAATCTGTTCGTAGTAGGCCTGACCGCGCACGGTCGGCAGGCGCGGAGTGGGCGCGCCGACGGGGCCGTCACCCGCCCCGGTTCGGCGCAGCAGGTCGGGGCACACCCACGCCGGCCGCCGGTCGGCCCCCGCGGACTGATAGCGGATCACATCGCCGCGCAGATAATTCCACGCGGGAAGCACCGCGCTGTTCACCACCCGGTGGGTCAGGGAACGTTTGCCGCTCGGTGACCAGTGCGCGACCTGGCGCACCGCGGCGGCGAGCCGCAGGCGCCGAAACCAGTCCGCGGCATCAAGCGGGTGATCGATTTCCGCGAAGAGCACCTGGTCCCCACCGAAACCGGACAGCAACACACCCACGCCGTGTGCGCGCAACAACGCCTCGTATTCGCGGAAGATCGGCCACGTGAGGTGGAGTCGGCTCGGCTCCTCGATGTTGCGGTCGGGCAGCACCGAAAACGGTTGGTGCTTATCGCCGTCGATCAGCTGCCCGCGAAGCCGCTTCTCCCTCCGCACGATCCGAATCCAGGAAAGTTCGTCGGACGTCGTGGACACCGGATAGACGACCGACAGGGTCGCGAAATCCTCGACGCCGACGTCTCGCGCCAGGCACGAGATGGTCGACGAGTCCAGCCCGCCGGACAGTTCCGACCACGTCCGCCCGTCGGCCGCGGTGCTCACCGCCGCACGCGCCAGCTGGCGGAACCGTTCGTCGTAGTCGCGGGGATCGGGGCAGCGCAGCCCGGGGATGTCGCCCAGCGACCACGTCTGCAGCTCCCTGCCGCCGGACGCACGGTAGCGCAGGGTGCGGCCCACCCCGAGCCGACGGACGTCGCGATAGATGGTGCGCTCATCCAGGCACTCACCATGCAGCAGGAACTCGGCGATGTACCCGTCGTCGACATCCGGCCACGCCAGCAGCCTCGCCAGCAGCGACAGGTGCGAGCCGAAGAAGACCGTGTGTCCCCGCACCGCGTAATACAGCGGCACCACGCCCAGTGCGTCGTGCGTCAACACCAGCGACTCCGTCGCGGGATCCCAGACGACCAACGCGTATTCGCCGAGCAGATGCGCCTGCATGGCCGTGCCCCAGCACCGATACGCCGGTGCGATCAATCCGTCGTCGGGGGTCGACGGCGCGAGTCCCAACTCCGCGAGCATCGTGGCGCGATTCGCCACGAAGCCACGCCACCACACGCGGCAACCATCGTCGGGAGCCGGTGCAGACATATCGACCGACCCGGCGAACCCCTGGCCGACGGCGGTCACGGCGACATCGTGGCGATCGGGGTGTAGTCGCGGATATCGGCGGGCCGATCCACGATCGGCACGCCGTCGCATTCGACCCACGCGTGCGCGCCGAACACCGGATACCGCCGGGCGCCGATGCGATGCACGACGGGCAGGCCCAGGCCACGCATAAACCCGTACAGCGCAAGCGATCTGGGCAGGCAGTCGTTGGGGGCGCGGCGCCGCAGGTAAAAGTTCTCCGCCCGCACGTACGCGGCCACCGCCACGTCGACTGCCGCGACACCACCGGGTCGCACGCCCGCCCGCTCCAGCCGCTGATAGACGGTGCCGAAGTCGTGCCGCCGCAACGCGATGTCCACGCGCAGCATCCACAGCCAGGCCCGCAGGGCGAGTAACGACCCGCCGTGCGCCCGGCGCGCTCGCTCGACGCGGTACAGCGTCGATGGCTGATCGGAAATCAGGAACCCGCGCGCCGCGCAACCGGCGACGAATTCGTCGAGCAGGCCCGACAGGCGTCGCGCCGACTCATCTCCGGCGCCCAGCACGGCCTTGGCGGCGGCCACCGAGCCTCGCGCGGCACGCAATTCACGTAACAGGTGCGATGCGTCGTCGTCCAGAAAGTAGAACGCCGACGTCGACAGATCCATCACCAACGTGAGCCCGTCGACGTCGGCCATCCGCACCTGCGGCGAGACCACCAGCGGCACGTCGGTGGCCGGTTCGGGCGCGGAATTGCGTCCCATAGTTAATCCCATTGCCGCGGAACGCCTTTACCGGCGGCACCGGCGGGTGACTCGCATCGGAGAACGCCCCCTCTCGCGCAGCGGAACTTCATCGACCGGCTGCTGAGCCTACCGGCAAATTCGGCGGACCGGGGCCGCGCGGAAAAAACGTGACGCCGCGACCTCGTATGCGACAGTTACCGAATGCTGCTGGCACTGCTGCGCGAGTACGTTCGGCCGTACCGCCTGCTGGTGGTCGCGGTGCTGGCGCTACAGCTGATCGGCAGCCTGGCGTCGCTGTACCTGCCCACCATCAACGCAGCGATCGTCGACGACGGCGTCGTCCGCGGCGACACCTCCACGATCATGCGGCTCGGCGCGTTGATGCTCGCGGTGACCGGGCTGCAAGTGGTGTGCGCGATCGGCGCCGTGTACTTCGGCGCCCGCACCGGAACCCGGTTCGGCCGCGACCTGCGCGCAGCGGTGTTCCGCCACGTCACGACCTTCTCCGCACACGAAGTCAGCGGGTTCGGCACGCCATCGCTGCTGACCCGCACCACCAACGACGTCCACCAGATCGAGTCGCTGCTGCAGATGACGTCCAGCCTGCTGGTCACCGCGCCCATGGTATGCATCGGCGGAATTTTCATGGCGATCCATCAGGACGCCGGCCTGTCCTGGCTGCTGCTCGTCAGCGTTCCGCTGCTGGGCTTGATCAACTACGCGATCGTGGTGCGAATGCTGCCGATCGTTCGCAGCATCCAGGGGCTGATCGACGACATCAACCGCGTGATGCGTGAGCAGCTGACGGGCGTGCGGGTGATCCGGGCGTTCGCACGCGAGCCGTTCGAGCGCGACCGATTCGCCAAGGCCAATCTCGCGCTGTCGAGCAGTACGCTGGCCGCCGATAACTGGCAGGCGCTGATGTTGCCGATGACCACCTTGATCATCAACTGCTCCAGCGTCGCGGTGGTCTGGTTCGGCGGCCACCGGATCTACGGCGGTCACATGCAGGTCGGCTCGCTGATCGCGTTCATGTCCTACTTCACCCAGATCCTGATGGCCGTATTGCTGGCGACGACGGCGCTGATGGTGCTGCCGCGGGCCGCCTTGTGCGCCGAACGGATCACCGAAGTGCTGTCCACCTCGCCGGCGGTGTCCGATCCCCCGCACCTCGCACGATCTGCCGCGCCCATCGACGGTGTCGTCCGGTTGCGCCGGGTGACCTTTCGTCACCGCAACGCCGAACACCCGGTACTGCAAGATGTCTCACTGACCGCACGGCCCGGGACGACGACGGCCGTGGTCGGCGGCACCGGTTCGGGGAAGTCCAGCCTGCTGGCGCTGATCGGACGGCTCGACGACGTGACCGATGGCACTGTGCTGATCGACGGCGTCGACGTGCGCGACTACGAAACCGAGTGCCTGTGGTCGAGCATCGGGCTGGTGCCCCAGCGCGGCTATCTGTTTTCGGGCACCGTCGCAGACAACCTCCGCTACGGCGCAAGCCCCGGACAGGTGGTCACGGATGAGGACATGTGGGAGGCGCTGCGGGTTGCCGATGCCGAGGGGTTCGTGCGCGCCCACGCCGACGGACTGCGGATGCCGGTTGCGCAGGGCGGCAACAACTTTTCCGGCGGTCAGCGGCAACGGCTGGCCATCGCCCGGGCGGTGATCCGCCGCCCGCCCATATACCTGTTCGACGACGCCTTCTCCGCGCTCGACGTGCACACGGACGCGAAAGTCCTTGCGGCACTGCGAGAGATATGTGCCGGTGCGACGGTGATCATGGTGGCCCAACGGATATCGACCGCGTCCAAGGCCGACCGGATCGTCGTCATCGACGACGGACGAATCGTCGGCAGCGGGACCCACGAGACGTTGCTGGCGACGTGCCCGACATACGCCGAGTTCGCCGATTCGCAGTCGCTGGGCGTCGAACTCGAGGACCGGCAATGACCGCGCCGATCCGTGGCGTAATGCATCCGCCTGCGCAGCGTTCGGTCGACTTCGGCAGTTCGGTCGTTCGGCTGATCAGACTTCTCGCGCCGCAACGCGGGCGGAGCGTGGCGGTGCTGATGCTGGGCGTGGCCGGCACGGCGATCGGGGTGATCGTGCCAAGAATCCTCGGGCACGCCACGGACCTGCTTTTCGGCGGCGTGATCGGGCGCGGCCTGCCCAGCGGCATCACGAAGGATCAGGCGGTCGCGGCCGCGCGACTGCGGGGGGACAACGGCTTTGCCGACGTGCTGTCGGGGATGGATGTGATCCCCGGCCGTGGCGTAGACTTTTCCGCGATCGGCCGCGTGCTGGCCCTGGCACTGGCCCTGTATGTGCTTTCCGCACTGCTGATTTGGGCACAGCGCTGGCTGGTCAACGTCACGGTGCAGCGAACGATGACGGCCCTGCGTTCGGCGGTCGAGTCCAAAGTGCACCGGCTGCCGTTGGCCTATTTCGACGGCCGGCAACGTGGCGAGGTGCTGAGCCGGGTCACCAACGACGTCGACAACATCCACACCTCGCTGTCGATGACCATCAGCCAGTTGCTCAACTCGGTGCTGGTGATCGTCGCGGTGCTGGTCATGATGATCACGATCGCGCCGGTGCTGGCGTTGGTCACGCTGCTCACGGTTTCGCTGTCGGTGGTGGCGACGCGCGCGATCGCCCGGCGCTCGCGACCCTTGTTCGCCGCGCAGTGGGCCGACACAGGACGGCTCACTGCGCACATCGAAGAGACCTACAGCGGCTTCCCGGTGGTCAAGGTGTTCGGACACCGCGCCAGCGCTTCAGAACGGTTTCGCGAGCTCAACGACGAACTGTGCCGCAGCAGTTTCGGCGGCCAGTTCGTCGCCGGTCTGGTGGCACCGGCGACGATGTTCGTCGGCAACCTCGGCTATGTCGTGGTCGCTGTCGCCGGTGGTCTTGCGGTGGCCGCCGGGCACATCACCGTGGGCGGCATCCAGGCATTCATTCAATATGTGCGGCAGTTCAATTCGCCGCTGATGCAGCTCGCGGCCATGTACAACGTCCTGCAGTCCGGCCTGGTCAGCGTCGAGCGGGTGTTCGAGCTGCTCGACGAAACCGAGGAGGGTGCGGCAACCGGGGAGGGCCCGTCGACTCCGAGCGGACGGGTCGAATTCCGGAACGTCAGCTTCGCCTACCGCCCCGGCACCGCGGTGATCGACGACGTATCGCTGGTCGCCGAGCCGGGCAGCACCGTCGCGATCGTCGGGCCGACCGGCGCCGGCAAGACCACGCTGGTGCATCTGCTGATGCGGTTCTACGACGTCGACTCCGGTGCGATCCTGGTCGACGGCGTCGACATCGCGACGGTGAGCCGACACTGGCTGCGTTCCCGCGTCGGCATGGTGCTCCAGGACACCTGGCTCTTCGACGGAACGATCGCGGAGAACATCGCCTACGGACGACCCGGAGCCAGCGAAGCGGAGGTGTACCAAGCCGCACGGTCGGCGTACGTCGACCGGTTTGTCCGCAACTTGCCCGAGGCGTACGACACGCGGGTCAGCGACGACGACGGCAGCATCAGCGCCGGCGAGAAGCAGCTGATCACGATCGCACGAGCCTTCATCGCCCGCCCCCAGGTGCTGATCCTGGACGAGGCCACGAGTTCGGTGGACAGCCGAACGGAGGCGCTGGTCAACCGCGCCACCCGTGAGCTTCGCCGCGACCGCACGAGTTTCATTATTGCGCATCGTCTTTCGACGATGCGGGATGCCGACTGCATCGTGGTGCTGGACGGCGGTCGGGTGGTCGAGCAGGGCAGCCACAGTGAGTTGATCGCACGCCGAGGCGCCTACTATGCGATGACGCGCCGCGGGTGAGACGCCGCGACGGGCCAGGCCCGGCAAGCCCGTACCTACGCCCCGACGGGGCGGCCCGTCAGCTCGGATCCGAGCCGCCGCACGAATGTGCGCAACCGCTCGGCCGTCGCGCTCCCCGGATCGCTGAGATGCAGCTGCAGCAATTCGCGGCCCGCGGCATGCAGGACGCGGGCGGTGTACTCCGGCTCGTGCAGCGTGGGGTTGTGCCGCAGCAGTTCACGGACGAAGAACTTGAGCACTACGGCCTGCGACTGGGCCAGACGCGCATACAACTCGGGCGGCGCGCCCTGCGGCGGAAACAGAAACAGCCGCCACGTCGCGGGGTGGGCATCAACGGCCGCCAGCACCCCGTCGAACGCCAGCACCAGCGACTGATCCTCACCGACAACCTCCAGCCCGGACGTCGCCTCGGCGAACTGCGCGCCTGCCCGCGCCGCCTCACGGTCGATCAGGGCGACGAACAGCCCCGCCGGGTCGCCGAACAGCTGATAGAGCAACGACCGATTGATGCCGGCGGCTCCGGCGATGCGGTTCGGTGTCGCCGCGTGAAATCCCTCAGCGTCGACGATCGCGTGCGTGACGTCGAGGATCTGATCACGCCGCCCCGAGGCCGTCATGCGTCGCCTGCCAGTCACACTTGACAGCATAACTAACACCTTGTGAGTATTGCTCACTAAGTGTTAGTTAGCGGGAGGTCGATATGGTCGCGTACTACCCCGAGCTCGCGAAACGGGTCCGAAGCCAGCGCGATCTGCAGCCCGCGCTCTACGGCGACTTCGACTTCGACCGGCAGCCGGATCGTCTGGCCACCGAGCCCGACGTCGACTCGGCGCTGCCCACCTGGGTCGCCGACCGCGCGCCGATCCTCGAAGACGACCGCGTCCTCGAGCTGATCAGCACGGCCACCATGCTCGGCGACGTCGTCGCCGATCCCTATGCGGCCCTGATGAATTCGCACAGCGTCAGCACTCTGATCGAGATGCTCAAGACGGCTTGCCGAGACGGCATCGACGCGGTGCCGGACGCACCGCCCGAGCTCCACGCGTTCATCGCCGCCATGGAAGCCACCCCGGAGTGGATCGACTTCGACCTGGTTCGTGAGGGCGCCCGGCAGGAGCGCATCCCCGCGGCGCTGCTCGCCCCCTTCATCACCCGCGGCGCCTTCATCGCGACGTTCACCAACACCTACGCCGCGCTGCCGATGGCCCTGACCGGCGCGCTGTCGGGCAAGCGGGCCGCCCGTCGGGTCAACGAGACGGCCAGCTTCTTCGCCGTCACCACCCTGCCCGGCGCGCTGGACCGCTACGGCCCCGGTTTCGAAGCCGCCGCGATGGTGCGGCTGATGCACTCGATGGTGCGCTACAACGCGCTGAAGAAGTCCGACAAATGGGACACGGCGATCTACGGCATGCCGGTGCCGCAGGTCGACCAGATGCCCGCCGGCATGATCGGCCAGTACCTGCTGGCCCGCAAGGCGCGCAAGGAGGGCCGCACGGAGTTCACCGCCGAGGAACGTGCCGTCGTCGAATTCGCCAGGTACCGTTGCTTTTTGCTTGGCCTGCCGGAGGAACTGCTGCCCTCCGAACCCGACGACATCATCCACGTCATGCACGCGCGTGCGGCGTTGCTGCGCCACGGATTCGACAGCGTCTGCCGCGAATTGGTCAGCGGCACAATGGCGGCCTACCTGCGTCCCAACACCACCCTGTTCGACCGGTGCGCGGACGCGGTCGAAAAGAGCTTCAGCAAACTCACTTTCGTCCGCGTGTTCTGCGGCGGTGACCGCGACGTCGCGGAGGCCATGGGCGTCTCGCTCGCGTCGACGGACCTGATCCGCGTCGCGCTCACCACGCCGTTCATCATCGGGCGTTTCACCGCCGTTCAGCAGGCCAGCCGCATCCCGGTGGTCAAAGACATCGCCGACGCGTACGTCATCGGGCTGCTCAAGCTCCGGCTGGCGACCTACGGCAAGCCCGAATTCACGTCCGACGCGGCCCACTACACCCCAGTGCCGCACTGACCGCCCCGCGAGCAGACGCAGGGTAAAGGCGAACATCGTCGGCGAGCGGTGCGACGATACTGGCGTGGAGGAAGGTGCACCGGTACGCCCGTCGTGTGCGGCGTGTGGCGCGGCGCTGTCGCCGAGCGACAAGTTCTGCCACGAGTGCGGCGCGCGCCTCGCGCCGTCGACCCAGGCGGAGTACAAGCAGGTGACGGTGCTGTTCGCCGATGTGGTGCGGTCGATGGACATCGCGGCCACCGTCGACATCGAGCGGCTGCGCGAGATCATGACCGAATTGGTGGAGCGCTCGGCGGCGGTGATGCAACGCTACGGCGGGACGGTGGAGTACACCGGCGACGGGGTGATGGCACTGTTTGGAGCTCCAGTCGCGTTGGAGGATCACGCTTTTCGGGCGTGCCTGGCCGCGCTGGCGGTGCAGGAGGAGGCCAACCGCCTGGCAGCCGAGGTACAGCAGCGCGACGACGTGACGTTGCGACTGCGGGTGGGCCTGAACTCGGGTCAGGTAATCGCCGGCGAGATCGGCCTGGGTTACACGGCGACCGGCGAGACCGTCGGGCTAGCCCAACGGATGGAGTCCGCGGCGCCCCCGGGTGCGGTGATGCTGTCGGAGTCGACCGCGCGGCTCGTCGAGCACGTCGTGACGCTGTCCGAACCCGAGTCGGTGCACATCAAGGGCACCGGCGAACTGTCGCGCGCTCGGCGACTGCTGGCGATCCGGCCGCGCGACGGCCTGATCGGGCGCGCCGAGGCGAACCTGGTCGGCCGGCGCTGGGAGATGGCCGCACTCGACGCCATGACGGACCGCGCGATCGACGGCCACGGTGCTGTCGTCACGGTGGTGGGCCCGCCGGGCATCGGCAAGAGCCGGGTGGCCCGCGAGGTTGCGGCGCTGGCCGCCAGTCGCGGAGCTGAGATCTATTGGACCTTCTGCGAATCCCATACCCGTGACGTGTCGTTCCACGCCGTGGCGCGGCTGCTGCGAGCCGGGCTCGGCATCGCCAACCTCGACGGACAGGCGGCGCGCGCGCGGTTGCGAGCAGGCGCACCCGAGGCCGACCCGCAGGATCTGCTGCTGCTCGACGATCTGCTCGGCATCGCCGACCCCGATGGGCCGCTCCCCCAGATCGACCCCGATGCGCGTCGGCGCCGGTTGACCGCGCTGATCAGCACCGTGGCGCTGACCCGTACCCGGCCGGTGCTCTACGTCATCGAGGATGCGCACTGGATAGATGCGGTCAGCGAGTCGATGCTGGCCGACTTCCTCGCCCTCACCGCGCAAACCCCGTCAATGGTGCTGATCACGCTTCGGCCGGAGCATCAAGGCGCGCTGACAAGGGTGCCCGGCTCCCAATCGATAGCGCTTGCCCCACTGGATGATTCGGACATCACGACGCTGCTTGGCGAGCTGCTGGGTACGGATCCCTCGGTCGGCGACCTGGCCGCGATCATGGCCGAGCGCGCGGCGGGGAACCCGTTTTTCGCCGAGGAGATGGTGCGCGAGTTGGTGCAACGCGGCATCCTGGCCGGCGCGCACGGCAGCTACGTCTGCGACACCAACACCGCCGAGATCACCGTGCCCGCCACTGTGCAGGCGGCCATCGAGGCCCGCATCGACCGGCTCAGCATCCCGGCCAAGCGCACCCTGACCGCGGCGTCGGTCATCGGCGCCCGCTTCGACTCCGGGCTGCTCACCGCATTGGGCCTCGATGCGGTGTTCGACGAGCTGCTCGCCGCCGAAATGATCGACCAGGTAGGGCTCACCCCCCGCACCGAATACGCATTCCACCACCCGCTCATCCGCGCGGTGGCCTACGAATCACAACTCAGATCCGACCGCGCGGAATGGCACCGCCGCGTCGCATCAGCCCTCGAGTCACGCGACCCGGCAACCGCCGACGAAAACGCGGCATTAATCGCCGAACACCTCGAGGCCGGCGGTGAACTGCACGCCGCTTACCAATGGCACATGCGCGCCGCGGCATGGGCCACCTACCGCGACATCGCCGCAGCCCAACAAAGCTGGGAGCGCGCCCGAGCCATCGGCGACGCCGTGCCCGCCCAGGATCCCGAGCGGACAGCGATGCGCATCGCGCCCCGCGTCATGTTGTGCGCGATCGCGTGGAGGGTCCAGGTGAACCTGGCGGGCGACCGCTTCGACGAACTGCGGGAATTGTGCAACGCGGCCGGAGACCGGGCGTCGCTGGCTATCGGCATCGCCGGACTGGTAGCCGATCAAGCGTTCCGCGGCCGGACCCGCGAAGCATCGCGGCTGGCCTCCGAAGCCATGGTTCTCATCGAGTCGATCGGCGATGCCAGCCTGACGCTGGGGCTATCCTGGCCGGCGATCTACGCCAAGGCCCACGCGGGCCAGTGGCGCAACGTGCTGCGGTGGTCGGACCAGGCCATCGACCTGGCCGACGGCAATCCGTCGCAAGGCAACTTCATCATCGGGTCCCCGTTGGCGCTCGCCCTGACGTCGCGAGCGATGGCCCGGACTTTCCTGGGTCAGGACGGTTGGCGAGACGACCTACGCAACGGCCTGGCCATGGCCCGCACCGCCGACGCGTTGTCCTACGCCGCGGTCGTGGCCTATATCTATTTCCCGGGAATACCGTTGGGCGTATGGGCGGTCGATGATCAGGCCCTGAGCGAGATCGAGGATGGGCTGAGGACCGCCGAACGATCTGGTGATGATATGGCGCTGGTCTTCGTCCAGGCCGTATTGGGACTGGCGCTGACGCAGCGTCGCACGGATGCGGAACGCAAGCGTGGACAGCGGATACTCGCCGAGGTCAGCGACGTGTTCGTGCGCCGGGGGCATAACCTGAGCGAACTGCGCCTGCTCAACGCGTACCTGGCGCGTGAGCGTGCTCGCGCAGGAGATCGCGACGGGGCGATATCGCTCATGGCCGCGGCCGTGGACGAACTGGTTCACGAGGAGCAACTGCTGTCGTGGGGCATTCCCGCGACGGGGTTGCTGGTCGAGACACTGCTGGACCGTGGAGCCGACGGCGACGTGGCCGAAGCCGAGGCCGCGATCGAGCGGCTGGCTACGGCGCCCGGCGACGACGGGCTGGTCTTGCGCGATGTCTGGCTGCTGCGGATGCGGGCGCTGCTGGCCCGCGCGCGGGGCGACGACACCGCCTACCGGGAGCAGCGCGATAGCTACCGCGCCGTGGCCGCGTCGCTCGGCTACGAGGGGCACATGGAGTGGGCCGAGGCGATGCCGTAGACGCTCGAGCCAACCTAAGCGAAGCGCTTCGTCAGTGGCGCCGGCAGCACCTTCATCAGCTGCACCAGCGGGCCCCAAGGCCACCACGGCACGGCGGCCCGGCCGGGCTCACGCTCGATGGCGTCGACGAGCGCCTTGACGCCAGTTTCGTTGTCCACCATCAACATTGTGCTGTTGGACTTGGCCGTCATCTCCGACTCGATGTAGCCGGGCTCCATCGTCGACACCCTGATCGGGCCCTTGGCGTACTCGGCGCGCAGCGACTCGCCCAGCGAGGTGACCCCGGCCTTGCTCGCCGCGTAGGCGGCCTTGACGCCCGGCACCCCTTTGTTGCCGAGCACCGACGAGATCAACACCAGATGCCCCGACCCGCTCTGGTGGAACATCTCCAGCGCGGTCTCGATCTGCACCAGCGCGGCCACCAGGTTGGTCTCGATGGTCGCCTTGTTGGCCCACAGCTTGCCGGACCCCAGCTTGGCGCCCTTGCCGATGCCGGCGTTGACGATGACGCGATCGATGCCGCCGAGCTCGTCGGACAGCTCGGCGAACACCTTGGGCACGGCCTCGTGGTCGTTGACGTCCAGCGCGGCGATCGCCACGCGCACGCCCGGATACTGCTGCGCCAGTTCGGCTTTCAGCTCCTCGAGGCGGTCGGTACGACGGGCGCACAACGCCAGGTCGCGGCCCTTTGCGGCGAAGGCGCGCGCCATGCCGGCGCCCAGGCCGGAACTGGCGCCGGTGATGAGGATCTTCTGACGAGTCACCCGGGCAGCATATCGGCTGCTATTTCAGCAGGCGCGACATGCGCCGGTCGGCCAGCACCTTGCCGCCGGTCTGACACGTCGGGCAGTACTGAAAAGACTTGTCCGCGAACGAGACTTCCCGCACCGTGTCCCCGCACACCGGGCACGGCAGGCCGGTGCGGGCGTGCACCCGTAGCCCGGAGCGCTTCTCGCCCTTGAGCGTGGCCGCGCCCTGGCCGACGGAGCGGCTGACGGCGTCGGTCAGCACGCTCACCATCGCGTCGTGCAGCGTCGCCAGTTGCTCGTCGGTCAGCTTGGCGGCAGTGGCGAACGGCGAGATCTTGGCGACGTGCAGGATCTCGTCGCTGTAGGCGTTGCCGATTCCCGCGATCACCTTCTGATCGGTGATGACGGTCTTGATCCGCCCGGTGTTGCCCGCCAGCACGCCGGCCAGGTCAGCCGGGCTGAGCTCCAACGCGTCGGGACCGAGCGCGGCGATGCCGGGCACCTTTGCCGCGTCGTCGACCAGCCACACCGCCAGCCGCTTCTGCGTGCCGGCCTCGGTCAGGTCGAACCCGGGCGCGCTGCCGGGCGTGCCCAGATGCACGCGCAGTGCGATCGGCCCCTTGCCGGGACGCAGCGGCGCGGCGGCCAGCTGGTCGGACCAGCGCAGCCAGCCGGCCCGCGACAGGTGGGTGATCAAGAACAGCCCCCCGGCGTGCAGGCCCAGGTATTTGCCCCACCGCTGCGCGCCCTCGACGGTCTGGCCGTGCAGCGCGTTGATCGGCGGGTCGAAGGTCTTGAGCACCGACAGCGCCGCGACGTCGACGCGGCCGACGGTCAGCCCGACGGCGTGGCGCCGCAGGTGGTCGACCAGCGCTTCGATCTCGGGAAGTTCGGGCACCCGACCAGGTTACGACGGTCCGGTCGCGCCGTTCTGGCCGAACAGCGTCCCGCCGTTGCCGCCCTGCCCGCCCGCGCCGCCGGATGCGCCGGCGCCGCCGTCGCCGCCGTTTCCGATCAGGCCGGCAGGACCGCCGGAGCCGCCCTGACCGAAGCCGACGGGAAGCGGTGCGCCGGTATTGCTGGTGCCCGCATCACCGCCGCCGCCACCGTTGCCGAAGAAGGTCCCGCCGCTGCCGCCGGGACCGCCTTTTCCGCCGATCGCAATCGCGTTCGTCAGGTCTCCGGCGTCGCCACCGTTACCGCCGACACCGCCGTTGCCCCAGAACGCCGCGTTGCCACCCGCGCCGCCGTCGCCGCCGGTACTGCCGAAGTCGCTGATGGCGCCGCCGACGCCCACCTTTCCGCCGTTGCCGCCGTTCCCGCCGGCGCCGCCGTTGCCGAAGATCCCGCCGAAGCCGCCGTTGCCGCCGGCCGTGCCGAAGCCCCCGGAGCCGTTCTCGGTATCGACGCCGGGTACCACCACGCCTGCCCCGTCGCCGCCGGTGGCCCCGTTTCCGCCGGCCCCACCGTCGCCGCGCAAGATTCCGGCGTTGCCGCCGAACCCACCCTGCGCGCTGCTCCCGCCGTCGCCGCCGCGTACGAAGCCCTCCTGGCCGGTCCCGCCCGCTCCGGCATTGCCGCCGGCGCCGCCGTCGCCGACCAGCCCGGAATTGCCGCCGAGGCCGCCGTTGCCGCCACCGCCACCACTCGCACCACTGACCACGGGGTTAGTCGACCCCACGAACGATCCGCCGGCACCGCCGTCCCCACCCGCGCCGGCATTGCCGAACAGTCCTGCGTTGCCGCCGTTGCCCCCCGGGCCGCCAAAGCCGCCACGGCCGCCCGCGCTGAAACTGCCGCCATCGGTGGACCCGGTGCCGGCGCCGCCCTCGCCGCCGATGCCACCGGCGCCGCCCGCGCCGATGAACAGCGAGCCGCGTCCGCCCGCGCCGCCCGCGCCGCCGTCGCCGCCGATGTTGCCCTCGCCCAGAACTACGCCCTGTCCGGCGGCCCCGCCCGTGCCGCCGTCGGCGCCGGCGCCGCCGCTGCCGGCCAGCAAGCCGCCATTGCCGCCATTGCCGCCGAACCCGCCGGCGCCACCATTACCGCCCGCGTCGCGAGGCGCGAAGTCCGTACCCGCAGCGCCGGTTCCGCCCGCGCCGCCCTTGCCGCCATTGCCGATCAGCCCGGCGCTGCCGCCGTTGCCGCCGGCGACGCCCGTGCCGTCGGTCCCGGCCGCGCCATTGCCGCCGTTGCCGAAGATCCAGCCGCCGTCCTTGCCCGCCGCGCCCGGCGATGCCCCGTTGGCACCGTCGCCGAACAGCGGGCGTCCGGTCAGGTCCTTGACCGGCGAGAACACGGCGAGGTCGTCGAGGCCGGCCAGCGGCGACGCGTTGGCGGCCTCGGCCGCGGCATACTGCGCGCCGCCGGCGTGCAGCAGGTCGACAAACTGGGCGTGGAACTGCGCCGCCTGCGCGCTCAGCGCCTGATACAGCTGCCCATGCGCGCCGAACAGCGCCGCGATGTGCGCCGACACCGAATCGGCCCCGGCGGCCAGGATCGCCGTCGTCGGGTTAGCGACCGCCGCGTTGGCCGAACCGATCACCGAGCCGATGTTCGCCAAGTCCGACGCGGCCGCCTGCACATACGCCGGCGCAGCGGTCAGAAACTCCATCTACCGAACCTCCCGATATCCCGGACCGAAGCGTAGCTGCGTCGCGTCGGCGGGACGGCGGTTTTGGTTAGGGTGTCGCGCCGTCCTGGCCGCGGGTGCCGCCGAGCTGTCCGGCCGCGCCGCCGACGCCGCCGGTGCCGGTTTCCGACGGCAGCGGGGTCCCGGCGCTGCCGGCGTCTCCGCCGTCGCCGCCGTCGCCCCAGAACTTGGCGTCGCCACCGCGGCCGCCCTGGCCGCCTCCGCCGCCCGTGCCGGGGATCGTGTTGTTGCCGGTCGTGGTGCCCGCGTTCGCTCCGGTGCCGCCGTCGCCGGCGTTGCCGCCGTTGCCGAAGAACCCGGAGGTGCCGCCGTTGCCCCCGTCCCCGCCCGCGCCGCCGCTGCCGTTCTGGGTGGGATATCCGCCGGTGGAGTTGGCTCCCGCCGCACCGGCCCCACCCTTTCCGCCGCCGCCGCCGTCGCCGCTCAGTATTCCGCCGTTGCCACCGTCGCCGCCGGTGCCGCCGACCCCGCCGCTGCCGGCGACGTAGCCCTTGCCGGCCGTCCCGCCGTGTCCGCCGTCGCCGCCCTGACCGCCGGTGCCGAACAGCCCGGCGTTGCCGCCGCTGCCGGCCATGCCGCTGTCGCCGCCGCTGGCGCCCGAGCCCGCGCTCGGGGCGGAGAGCCCGACGCCGCCGTTGCCGCTGTCGCCGCCCCTGCCGGCCGCGCCGGAGAACAGGCCCGCGTTGCCGCCGCTTCCGCCCGCGCCGCCGATGCCGCCGATACCGCCGTCCTTGCCGGGCGCGGCCGACGCGCTGGCGGTCCCGCCGTCGCCGCCGGTCGCGCCCGCGCCGCCGTCGCCGAACAGCATGCCGCCGCGACCGCCTGAGCCTCCGGCACCACCGTTGCCGCCGCTGTAGCCCGCGGGATGGCTTGCGACCAGGGGCGCGCTGCCATTGCCGCCCCCGCCGCCGATGCCGCCGATGCCGCCGTTGCCCAGCAGCCAGCCGCCGGCACCGCCATTTCCGCCGGCACCGCCGACGCCGCCGTTGGAGCCCGACGCGCTGATGCCGCTGCCGCCGGCTCCGCCGTTGCCGCCATTGCCGATCAGCCCGGCGCTGCCGCCGTTGCCGCCCGCCGCCCCGGTGCCCGCGGCGGCCAGGCCGTCGCCGCCGTTGCCGTACAACCAGCCGCCGGGTTTGCCGTTGGGGCTGGCCGCGGTGCCGTCAGCGCCGTCGCCGACGAGCGCGCGCCCGGTGGTCGCGACGAACGGCGCGTTGATCGCCTGCTCGACGGCCTGCAGCGGCGAGGCGTTCGCCGCCTCGGCGAGGGCGTACTGCGACCCGCCGGAGTTCATCAGCTGGACGAATTGGTCGTGGAACAACTGCGCCTGCGCGCTGAGCGCCCGATACATCTGGCCGTGCGCGCCGAACAGCGCGGCCAGCTCGGTGGACACCGAGTCGGCGCCGGCGGCGAGGATCTCCGTCGTGGCGGTCGAAGCCAGCGCGTTGGCGGAGTTGATCGTCGAGCCGATGTTTGCCAGGTCCGTGGCCGCGGCCTGCACATAGGCGGGTGCGGCGATCACAAAATCCATACGGGAACCCCCCAAAGCAGGAATACGGGCACGTCCCCCGAATGACGCTGGGCCGAGAATATCGCCAATCCCGCTGCCACATGGGCGGTTTGAGGAAGTTTTTTACCTTAAGTAAGCGATGCGCCAGGTGTCCCGGCAGTGCCGCCGAACTGGCCGGCCGCGCCGCCGCTGGCACCGGGCTGTCCGTGGCTGTCGCCGCCGTGGCCGCCGTTGCCGAAGCCCTGCGCGTCGCCGCCCGGGCCGCCGACGCCGTGGGTCGGAGCGTCGCCGCCGTCGCCGCCGTTGCCGTAGAACGCGCCACCCATGCCGCCGCCGCCACCCGCGGTGAGCTGCGTCGGCGGGATGCCGGTCCCTTCGCTGCCGCCGTCGCCGCCGCGGCCGCCGTTGCCGAAGAATTTCGCGTCGCCGCCGTAGCCGCCCGCGGCGCCGATGCCGGCGTCACCGCGCAGAGGACCGACAGAGCCGGTCTTGGTGCCGCCGTTGCCGCCCGCCCCCCCGGCCCCGGCGTCGCCGCCATTGCCGAAGAAGCCGGCGGTGCCGCCATTGCCACCGAAGCCGCCCTGGCCCCCGCCGCCGACGTCGGACGTGCTGCCAGACGTGCCGTAGGTGTCGCCGCCGTTGCCGCCCGCCCCGCCGGCCCCGCCGATGCCGCCGTTGCCGCGCAGCGCGCCCGCGTCGCCGCCATTGCCGCCGAAGCCGCCGAGGCCGCCCTGACCGGCGAGGTAGCCCACCCCGCCGTCGCCGCCCCTGC